>NZ_LGHL01000215.1 GCF_001908205.1 Bradyrhizobium sp. NAS80.1 | reverse complement strand
GCGGCAGACAGGTGAAGCCCAACACACGGCCTTCCCTGCGCAGTGGCTTTACGGCTTATGCCGCGCTCTCCCGGGAGCCGAATTCCCTCTGGCCTCCCTCGCCTCGCGATCAACAGTGAAAGCCCGCCCGGTTGAGCCGGCTGACACCTCCGCAAGAGCTTGACCGTAGCAACGACGGCCAGGACCACACGGCTTGGCGACCCTGCAAATCACCATTGTTTTCACAACGGTTTCTTGCCTTTTTGGCTAATTGTCCTCGGAAGTTAGACAAACCGCGTTGCGGTTTTGTGCCTCAACCAGCATGGCAATGGCCTCGGCTGCCGCCTTCTTTCGATTATACGCATCGACGTAGAGCTGCACCTCGCGCAAGTCCTTGTGACCGCTGATCGCTGCGATCTGGAAGACGTTGCAGCCGGTCTCGGCGAGCCGCGTCAGGCACAGTTTGCGCAAACCATGCGAGGCGACGTTCTTGCTCTTGCCAGCAGCGTCAATCATCGGCGGCACCCCGGCAGCGTCGCACCACTCGCGCATCTTCGCGCCGAGGCCCTTCGCGGTGAACGGCTTGCCGTAGTCGGTCAGCAAGAACGTGTCAGCGCCGACCATCGGCATGGCTGCGATGGCCGCCGCCAGATCAGGATGGATCGGCACAGTCACCAGGTTGCCGCCAGTGCGGCGACCCTTCTGCGGCTGATAGTCCTCGATCACGCCGAGCGGGTGCGCAGCGGTCTTGCGCACATGGCGCGGCCCGATCTGCACCGCGTCAGATCGGCGGAAGGACGTGCACGCCATGATCTGCAGAGCGAGGTACGCCTTGGTGCCGATGGGATGCTTGGCCACATAGGTCTTGAATTCGGTCTCGGTCCACACGCGGAAGCCACCGGTCTTGACGATCTTGGCCTTCTCGATATCGACGGTCGGGTTGACATCGAGCAGCCGCTCGCGCTTCGCCCACCTCGCGAAGTGACGCAACGCACGCAGATTGTTGCGCTGCATGTGCGGTGTCGCCAACTTGTTGATGAAACCCTGAACGTGTTCGTGCTTCCAGCCGCGCAGCTTCTTGTCGCCGCGCGTGGCGCGCCATTTCTCGAGGTACCCACGGTTCTGCTGCCGCACGTCCTTCGTCATGTTTTTGAAGTCATCCGAGGCATAGTACTTCACGAGCGCCGCATTGACGGTGCCAGGCATCGTGCGGCTTGCGCCAATAGTCACCGGTCCGGCTCGGTCACCGCGCGCCTTGGCCGCCTCGTATGCCGCCATGAACTCGGGCGACCACGGCAGCCCCGGCAATGCCGTAGGCGGCGAGGTGTGGCGATAGTAGGTGCGCACCACGCCGGTGTGGTCGACGTAGCGTTTGCAGCCGTGCGGCAGCTTCAAAGATCGTCGTCCCACTCGTCGTCCCCCTTCTGGACCGTCTCATCCGGCTTCATCGTCACCACACTGATCCGGCCCGTCGCCTGATCAACTTCGACCCGGAAATTTTCAAGCCCGGCAGCACGGGCCGCCTTGATTGCTTCCTTCACGTCCCGCTGCCGAAACGTGCAGTTGTCACCGACCTTTCGCGACACAATATCTCTCCCATCACTTCGCGGGTTTTCCCGTCTTCTTCCGCGCCTGTTCAGCGATTTCGAACAACTCGTCCGGCTGCATGTGGAGGACGGCAAGGTTTTTGTGAAACCGCCGAAGCTGCGCGGACAGGTTCACCAGCAGCAAGCGCGAGTCGAGCATGAGCATGACCATCTGCCCGACCTCGTCCCGTGTCGTGCTGTTGATCGCTTCAACCGCGTCCTGATCGATCAGGGACAAGCTAAGAGCCAGCACCACGTCATTCGCCTTGTCTTCGGCCGAATGACGCATGTTGGCCTTCTCGGCCTTCATGACGATTGCACTCAGACGGTCCCAGTGTTCCTCGATCAGCCGCAGGATCACGCCCGGCGCAATGCCCGCTTGAATAAGCTCGAAGGCCACTACCGCGCGGTGGAAATGGTCCGGCGTGTATTCGAGCTTGCGGCCCTTTCCAGGCCGGTCGTTGCCGAACAAGCCGCCGCGCTGCAGGGCACCGAACCTGGCGCGGAAGGCTGGCACCTGATCGGTGGGGATGCCGTGCAGGCGCACCAGCGCCGCCTCCAGCTTTGCGTAGGTCGTCGTGAAGGGCATTTGCCAGCCTTTGCCGAGGTTTCCCGCATTTTCCCTCGGGCAGCCCAATACTGTCAAGTCAATATTGCTTTTACTATTCTAGTAATGTACGTTTCACTATTCCTTTTTTGGAGGAAGCCTGATTATGCCCAAAAGGTCCCACGAACAGCGCCGCCTTGACCTCATTTTCGGCGCACGGGCGCTTGCCCGATACATCTTCGATGACGAAGAAAAATGGAAAGCCGTCTATCGGCTCAAGCACGAGCTTGGGCTGTTCAAAATGCGCGGCCTGATCTGCGGCCGCCCCGCGACGATTGATCAGCGGATCGCTGCACGCGAAGCGGCAATGGAGGAGACCGCCTAGCCCTGAAGCAAACGCCGCCCCCCTGGGCGGCGTCGCTATTTTCCCGACCGAGTAAAGAAGTCGGACCTGGCAAGGCCACTCCTTTTAGCAGCTCGGTCACCGGCTGAAAAGCCGCGAAAGACCGAGCACATGACCGATCCGCGCGACGAAAACCACAAGACCTATTTTCTGCTGCACCAGCAGGATGAGGTCCGCGTCGAGATCGAGGACGGCGACCTAGTCCTCGTGCAGACCGACAGCTATGGCGAAGAGGCCAAGATCTTCGTCGGCTGCGCCTACATCGATCACTTCACCGACATTTTGACTTTCGCGTTGAAAGACTACTGGTCGCAACGGGCGCAGCGCAACACGGCCAATGCGCCGCCGACGCACCCTTCCGACGCATCCGAGCCGCCGCCGAAGCGGTCCTCCGACCCAACCGCCGCCGAACGCATGCGCCGTTACAGGGCGCGCAAGGCGGAAGTCGTTACGGAGGACGTGACCGTAACAGAAGCCGAGACCTGCACCGTAACGGCCCGTGACGCCTAGCGTAACGGGCCATGAACATGGCCATCCCGTCTATCGGGTAGGGTCCGCGAGCTTAGCCAAAGCTGATGCGGGACACCCTAACGCCAAGAAAATGCAAGGACGCGGCCCGCAGAGGAGCCGCACGGGACGCGTGGCCACTGGATCGGCCGCGCCGCCCCCGCCGCCAGATGAAGTAGCGAGAGCGCCGACCGGCTGACCCCGGCGCAAAGCTGTCCAGAAACAGTTTAGCTCGCCGATCCAGTGTGTCTGCGCACCGTGGCTCCGACCGTCATGCCAGACAACGCTTCGCCCCCCAAAGGGCGAAGTGTGCCCCGCCTTCCGTTCACCAACCGTCATGTGACACGGGAAAGGGGCACGCTGACAGTTAGTGTCCGCGTAGCGAAGCGGTAGCGCCGAGCGAAGCGAGGACGACCCGCGCGAAAGCGCGGAAGAACCCAAGACTTACTATCCGCCGAAGGCGGAACTTCTCTGCGCGCGCAGAAGAAAAAGACTGACCATGCTCGACCGCCCGCCCCACCGCAGCACCAGCCCCGGCGCAACCCGGGCGCAGCTGGCACGGGCGCGGCGCAAGGCCCGCTATCGGCAGCGCCAGCGCGACGGAAAGATGACGGCACAGATCGAGTTCGACAGCCAGGTTGTTGACCTGTTGGTCCGTACGGGCTGGCTGCCGCCGCGTGAAGTCCATGACCGGCGCGAGATCAGTGAAGCCATCGAGCGGATGCTCGCCGACGCTGCGGCCCATCGTTGAAATGAGTCTGTGACAATGGTGCACTAAGGGCCCGGCCAGATCCGCCCTGGCTTTTCGGTGCGCTGCAGGCGCTTCAGCGGTGGGGACTACCGAGGCCGATGCGGTCCCGGTACACGCCCCGCCAGCGCGGTCGGTGCATTTTTCTCGACGCAAGCTCTTTGAGGGGGTGGCGTTCCATCTGGCGGGGCAACAATGGGCCCGCCTGATGATCCGCTTCCTTTCGGTTTGCCGCGAAAGCTGCCGCGCGTCTCGGTCCTGTCGACCGCGAGGGTTCATCTGGAGAATTCGCCAGATGGGTCCCGCATCTTGGGATCTCCCAAGATAGACCCTCGCACCGCACTGCGTTCGGCTTCGATACTGGGAAAATTCCCAGTATGAAGATCATCCGTGCTTGGTGGTGTAGGTCCGATCCTCACTGCAAACGTTCGCAGTGAAAGCTGGGGCGGCCCTATCTGCGGAATTCGCAGTGAGCCTGCCTTCCATACTGGAAACGTTGCCAGTGCGTGACGCGCTCCGACGCGACCGTCCTTGCGGTTTCATACTGCCCGCGCGGGGCAGTATGAACCGTAAACGTGTGACCGAAAATAGCGGGACGCATACCCACCCGCTGTCTTCCCCTCGTGCGATCATGGCCCCGATCAACGAGGTTCGCCATGAATGCACCGATCCCCCTGCGGCCCGACTTTCGCGAAGCCGCCCGCCTCGAACACCGCGCCTGGAGCCGCGCACTGGCTGCCCAGGCGCTCAGCTCCCCCCCAGCGCAGTGCCGAGAAGATCCTCAAGGCGAACTGGCCGCATGATCCACGCGCCGCCGTGATCTTGAAATCCGCCGTGTCGCCGACGAGCACGGCGGACTTCCCGCCCGTCGATATGGTCGCCGCGTTCCGCTCGCTCGCTCCAGGCAGCGCCGCGTGGAAGCTGTTCGATCACCCGAGCGCGTTGCGGCTTGATCTGTCCGGCATCCACGAAATCGGCCTTCCGCACCTTGCGGGCCTGCCGCCGTCGCCCGTGTTCGTCGCCGAAGGCGCGCCCGGTCCCGTGCTGCAATGGTCGTTCCTCAAGAACGCGTTAGGACCCGCGCGGAAAATTCTAGTCTTTGCCGGTGTCAGCGAGGAACTGGAAAATAGCTCGCCGCAGAATGCATCGGCGGTTGTCGGGCGTGTGCTGGCCGACGCGACGAACAAGAGCATCGACACCATTGCTTTCGATTTCAATCCAGGCAACCTGATCCGGCCACCGGGATTGCTCAATGGCGTGACAGCTACCGCGCCAGCCGCGACCGCAACTTTCCTGGCCGAGACCATCACCGCCGACGTGGCCAATCTTGTCGGGGCCATCGGCGCGGCGGGCATCGATCCGAGCGACGCGGTGCTGATCGCTGGTCCGCGCGAAGTGACGTGGCTGAACTACGCTGGCTTCACCAATGCAATCCCGAGCCTTGGCGTGGCCGCTAAAACCGTGATCGCTATCGCGCCTGCGGGCCTTGCGTCGGCCTATCAAGGCCCACCGGAAATCCAAACCAGCAAGGAAGCGACGCTGCATCGAGAAACCAATCCGGCCGAAATCGTCGGCAGCGACGGTGCTGTAGCTGCGCCGAGCACCAGCCTCTTTCAATCCTATCTGATCGCCGTTCGCGTGCGCGCCAGGGCCGCGTGGTGCGTCGCGCCTGGTGCCGCGCAGTACGTCACAAATGTCAATTGGTGAGGCGAGCCATGAGCAAGTTCACGCCGGAAGAAGCCGCCGAGATCATCGCTCAGAGCCATGAGACGCTGCGGCGCGTCAACGCGGCGCTGGCTGGTCCGCGCCTGGACCTGGAAAATGCAGAAGCTGTCGAGATCGCCGCCAGTTTCGAGCCGCGCGTCGAGACCCGCAACCAGCGCGACAGGCGCGAACTCGAACAGCAAGAGGCGCTGTTTGCTGTCGAACGCGAGCGCGACCGCATGGAGCGTGCCGAGATCGCCGCTGTTGCTGCGGCTGAACAGCGGATCGCTGGCCTTGAAGCTGAGGTGCTTGAGCTGGCGCGTGCCACCAACACCGTCATCGAGGCGCTCGAAGGCGAGTTGGCGCACGTCACGTCGGAAAACCGCGAATTGAAACTTGCGCAGGTCAAGCTGGAGACGCGCGTCGCGGAGCTGCGGATCAAGGTCACTGAAACCGTCGACCCTGATCGCAAAGACATTCTCGAACTGCCACTGATGTCGAGGTTGGTGCAATAACGGAGCGCGACCAGATGGTGAAGCGCCTGGCGAACGACCTTAGAGCTCCGAGCCCACGTTCTTGAGCCCTCGACGCATCGGAAATCACGTTGTAGTGTGAAACCAGATCCGACGTCTAGTGCCCATTTGCGCGAGACGATTTTGAAGATTTCGAAGAATATTTTGATCCCGCGTAGGATTTGCTCACGAGATGGCCGCTCGACCTGACCTTTATCCGCCAGCCTTAATTCGCGCGCTCGACAGTTGGCAGGCCGGATCAAAAAATAAGGAAAGCAAAGCGCGGCGACTGCGACACGCAAGCAGCCACTTGCCTGCGGAGTATCGCGTGCCTCCTCCAATCGTGTTTCGGCAAGTGCGCGTGAATTTCCTACATGGGATAGGTATGGCCGTCGGCGTTACTCCGGAAGCCGTATCCTCCTGGACAGTGTCGCAGCAAGTTGCGGAAAAATTTCGTGAAAGCGATCAAGATCGAGGAAAGGTCCTTATGATCTTCGCGCGCCATCCCGCTGCCGACGATGTCATCCTTAATTTGACCGCGCTCTACGCCGACCCGGACTTCATGGAGACCGTAAGGGTCACAGCTGAGCAATTAGACAAACAGTTTCGCGGCATTGAAAAATGGCAAGGCACACAAGAAGAGGTGGTGCTTGAAGAGACAACCATCACGAACGATGAAATCATCTCGCTCGGCGCATTTCGGCAATTGAGTGATGCGGTACCCCTACTAGGGCCTCGCGAACCAGGCGCTCCTTCTGACGATCAGATTTTCAAAGAACTAACCGGCAAGGCGGTCAACGAGCACTTCTGGACCCCGCCGAAGAGCGCCGCGACCGGCGTCCGCAACGCGGCGGAACGCGCTCAAGCGTTTCTCAGAGATAAGCGTCTCTGGCCAAACAAACTCCCGAGCTAACGGGCCAAGTACCTGGCTGTGGGTGTCAGGCGGGAGGGGCGGGTCCGAAACTACAGGACCCCAGCTCATCGGAGCGCGGCGGCGCTTCCGTTTTGGCGGCCGCACATTGCGAAAAACCGCCAGAAAGAGTTTTCTTCGCCGAGTGGCGCTTCTCGCCGAGCTCCGCCCATAGCGCGGCCCATGCGGCCCTTCGCAGCCGGTAATCGGGGCTGAACGGGCCTGATCGACAGGCCAGAGCGGATAACTTTCCGATAACCAAGCGGGCTGATGATGATCTCATCGCAAACTACGCTGGCACTGCCAACATATGAGAAAAGGGAAGCCCCGGTGAACCAGTTCTATGTATCTGACGAACAGTCAGCAAAGCGCTGTCACGAGTCCAGAAACGAGCAGAAGCCCATCACCGTGTCCGGTGTCGATGTGCTGGAGGACACGGTCAAGCCATTCACCGGTATCGTTCAAAGTGTTGAAGATTATGGACCCAGCGCTCGTCAGGGACGCCGTTGGCGTGTGAGTATGTATTAGTCGGTAGGCCAAACGGGGGTTAGCTCTCCCAGTACTTCTTCAGTGCAGCTGTGAAGGCGTTGAAGTTTGCGATCGGCCACGATGTCGGAGAATTATCGCGCACGAGCCAATGCATGTTATTTGCGCAAACGAGCTGGTCGCGGTTGGCCGTAACAATGTGGTTGAAGCAGTTTATCCAAGTCTCCTGATAGGTGCCGCCGAACTTATCGTTCGGCACATTGTAGAGCATTCCTTCAATGAAATAGGAAGGCGCTACACCGTTGGCTAAAAGGTTTTTGCCGATCATCGTGTTCCGCATGTTTTTAAAGATGCGGACCATGTGCTTAAAATAGCTTTTTGTGTTTTGGTGTTTGGTTGTGCAATTCTGCGCGTGCAGCTTTGGGAAATTTTCGATCATCGAGCCGCCCGCCGGGTAAAAGCATACGCCCTCGTCGAAGCGCTGGTCCTGCCAAGACTTGAACGCATAGTAGCGGCGAAACTCGTAAGCGATCAACACATCAGCGTTTCTGCGCCCCGAGTTATTGCCGGGGATGTACAGTGCTTTCTTTCCAGTATTCACGCTGTTGTAGAGCCGCGTGATGTATTGCGCGGCGTCCCGCTTGAAGTCGTCATAGTCATACTTCGCGGGGCCGTTGCTCAGGGCGTCATAGGCGCGCCTGTCTTCGACGGAAAGGCGGCTCAGGTCCTTGTAGAAGCCGCCGGTGTAACAGAGAACGATGTCAACATCGCTGTCGCCATAGACGTTTGTATCGTTCTTGTATGAGCCCTGCAGGAATACCTCGGTCTTGGCTAAAGGATATGGGACTCCCTTGTCGAGCAAGTTGCTCCGGATGCGATCGTAAGTGTCCGTGAACTGGGACGTGGGCCCTTGGGACGCCCAGATGTCAAGCTGACTTTCCGCAATCATTTTGTTTCCTAATCAGATCAGAAGCTCCCGCAGGCGAGCCTCAGCGTCTCGCGCGCAGTCTCGTCCTCGTTGCCAAAGTAGCCCGAGCTTCTGCAGGTCAACCTCCAGCATGTCGGTCGCCATTTCCGGCTCCGTATACGTCGTATGGATACGGACGGTTTCGACCTCACGAAAAAGCACTTTTCTCAACTGGTCCATCGATTGCGAGCTGATCTCCATTGTCTTCTGAAGGAACACCATGGTCGGCAGTTTGCTTAGCCATTTTCGGATGCTCCAAGCAGGCAATCTTGGAGAAGGGTACTCGCCTACGCCGACGCTCACTACGCGAACATCCTTGCGAGCGAAGCCGAGCGACTCGGTGGCATCAACAATGGCGTAGAGCGTAGGATTGTTTGCGACGAAGCCGCCATCGCGTACATCGATCCGCTCGCCGCGACTGGTGGTCACAAACTTCTTCATAAAAAAGGGAAAGGCAGAGCATGAACCAACCACAGCATCTCGGATAGTGCAGCCGAACCCGGGCTCAAACGTCGCTTTTCCGAGGAAGGCCTGCCTAATGTCAGTCTTGAAGATAATGGGTCGCTCTTCCAGCCATCGCGTCCCAACAATTCCTACGCCAGTCTTGAATGCGTCGAACTTCAAATCACCGAACACTTCCGATGCGAGCGCCTCCAAGGCAGCGGTTTTTTTCCATGGCAGCAAGCGCGCCATCACCGTCACAACATGGGTGCGATACAACTCTTCGATCTCGTCGACCGACTTTCCGATGCCCAGCAGCGCGGCAATGATAGCGCCAGTCGATGTCCCATAGACGAGGTCGAACTTGTCGCAGAGGCGGCAACCGACAAGTGCTTCGATTTCCTTTAGAACACCAAGCGTGTAGAACCCTTTTGCTCCCCCGCCATCTAGGCTGAGGATGCGAAAGAGTTTTCGTTCAGAAGAATTGTCGATCACCATGCCCCTCGCCCCACGAGAAATGTAGACCACAACCTGCGGTCGCGCTAGTGGGTACCAATCGTTAGTCATCGTGAGTCTGGGTTGCCGCTATGGCGGCGCAGGCCCTGGAGCCAGTCAAGCGGGGAGCGAGATGTCGAAATTCCTTCAAGTCGCCGCAGGTGTCTTGGGATTAGTGGCCGCCATGCTTTGGTTCTTGGCCGCCCGTGTGCAGCCCGCTCCGGGACCCTTCGGCTACAGCGTTGTTCCTAGCCCCGATATGCCCTTTTACCGAAAATGGAGGGCAGCCTCGAACCTCAATCAGTGGGCAGCTGGCGTCACCGGGCTTTCAGTCCTGTTGGCTTCGATCAATCAGTTTTTGCCGTCCTAGCCGATTGCAGCCGCGCGCCTTGCCGCGAGGCCTGCAGTGCGCTTTTCCGAGCTACCGCCGCTCCATACACCGGCCGACCCGAACGCGCACCAGCGGCCAAACAGTGCGTTTCGTAAGCTTCAACTTTCCCCAGACGGATCGGGGCGGTATACGGGTTCGGGGGGTTCTTGATGTCCGATCTAAATGATGCTGTTGCGAATGCGACCGGTGAGCACGGGGTGGCGCTCCGGTGGTTCCGAGATCATACCGGTCAAACTGTTACCTGGTCCGATATCCAGGCTCACGCCGACCAAGGTGCCCGGCTAGTGAACCAGGCGAAGGGCATCTATAAGCCCCACTACACGGAATACGCGCTCAGCGTGCGCCAGACTTTAGAGAGTCCTTATGCCGACAAAGAGGTGCAGCGGCGTCCGGACGGCAGTTGGGTCTATCCTTATTTCCAGGAGAACCGGGACCCAGCGCAGCGCGACAGGGAGGCCACCAATCGTGGCTTAGTCAAATGCATGGACGATGGCGTTCCCATCGGCGTGCTCTTGCAGACGAAGCCAAAGCCTGGCGTGCAATACGAAGTTCTCGGCCTCGCTACGGTCTCGGAGTGGAGAGATGGCTACTTCATCCTGGAGGGCTTCTCTAGCGAGGGAAGCATCCACCAGGCTGACGCAGCTCACGACCGTGCCACAGCGGAAGCCTCTCCTGTCGTTCAGGACTTTGATCACTTGGGCGCGGCCGATCAGCGTCAAAAAGCGATAGCGGAAGTCGTCCGCAGACGGGGACAAGCAAAATTCCGCAAGGCCCTGCTGGAGGCCTACCGAGGCACGTGTGCGATCACGGGCTGTGACGCTGTTGAAGCGCTCGAAGCCGCTCATATCGCCCCATATCGAGGCGATCACAGTGACCATGTGCAGAATGGTTTGCTCTTGCGAGCAGACATACATTCGCTTTTTGACCTGGGTCTGATGTCGGTCGATCCGGCGACGATGATGGTCGTTATTGCGGCGGGTTTGGTCGGAACGACGTATGGAGGGCTTGCGGGAGCTGCGCTCTCACTGCCCCTTGATCCGAGAAAACGGCCGTCACTTGACGCACTGGCGAAACACTTCGAGTGGTCTGATATCAACCCAAACGCTGCTGCTCGTAGAGTTGCCGATCCTCTACAGCCCACGTAACCACTGAAACAAAAGGAAGCCCGGCCAGCTTAGTGCTGACCGGGCTACTCATATCCCCAAACTTTGGGGATTTGCGTTGATCAGGGCGCGACCTGGCTAAGACCGTTAGCCAAGGCCGGAAAAACGCTAAATGGTTCAATGCCCGCGTTATAGCCGTTAGACAACCTATCGCATTGTTTTCATTGCGAAGTGCCATAACCACACGGTTTTGCCGTACGCACGGTTCGTTGGCGCCACAGGGTTCGATAGCGTTGTGCACGTTGCCATCGAAATGCTGGCGAGACGAACCTGACAGCGCCGCTCGTCGACGCGAAGCCTCGGGCTCACGGAGAGCAATCCGCCCTGCCCTTAGCCTCTCGCGCCCGACGCTGCCGCGTCCACCGCAAGCCCGGCCCTGCGAAACGTGACGACACAAGTTCGCCCCTCAAGGGTGAGCCGGGATGGGC
>NZ_LGHL01000214.1 GCF_001908205.1 Bradyrhizobium sp. NAS80.1 | reverse complement strand
CCGCCGGACCTAGGGCCGCCACCGCCGCCACCACAGGCGCCCGGCGTGCGCGGCTTCCGCGACATCACGGCCGATGCAAACGATCTCGGCGGCGCGGCCGCGCAGGCCAACCGCGCCGCGCGCCGGACCTATGCCAACGTGCCCTCGCCCTCGCCGGAATTCGACCGGCTGGAGCCGAGCCTGGAAAACCGCGCCGGCGAGCAGGACGCGCCCTATTCCTACGACGAGTCGATCGAGGAGGCCGAGCGTTACGCGCCGCAGCCGCCATCGTCGCGTCCACGTATCGCGCCCGAGCGTGAGGCCAAGAAGCGCCGCCGCGCCGGCTCGGCGTTCCCGTTCAAGAGCGCCATCGCCGTCGGCATCGTGCTGATCCTGGTCGGTGCCGGCATCCTCTGGGGCAAGTCGCTGGTGCAGACTGTGAGCGGCCTGCTCAAGTCCTCGCCCACCCAGGTGGTGGAGGCGCCGAAGGATACGGCCCAGCCGCAGAGCAAGCCCAAGATTCCGGATCGCGTCGGCCAGCCCTCGGCGAGCGACCAGCCGGCCGCGCCGGTGGCGCAGAAGGTCGTGCTCTATGACGAGGATCCGTCCGATCCGAAGGGCAGGCAATATGTCGGCTCGGTGGTGTGGCGGCTCGAGCCGATCAAGGCGTCGGGCAACCAGAAGGCCGACGTCGCCGTGCGCGCCGACATCGAGATCCCCGACCGCAAGTTCAAGATGACGATGTCGTTCCGCCGCAATACCGACTCGTCGCTGCCTGCGAGCCACACTGCGGAATTGACCTTCATCCTCCCGCCGGATTTTCCGGGCGGCAGCGTCGCCAACGTGCCGGGCATCCTGATGAAGTCGAACGAGCAGGCGCGCGGCACGCCGCTCGCAGGCCTCGCGGTCAAGGTCACCGACGGCTTCTTTCTGGTCGGCCTCTCCAATGTCGACGCCGACCGCGCCCGCAACGTCCAGCTCCTGAAGGAGCGTTCGTGGTTCGACGTGCCGCTGGTCTACGCCAACCAGCGCCGCGCCATCATCGCCATCGAGAAGGGCGCCCCGGGTGAGCGCGCCTTCAACGACGCCTTCGCGCAGTGGGGCGACTGAGGGCCGTCGGCTGCCCCCGTCATCCGCGCCATCTCCGGATTCCGGGGCTGACTCCAAGTCGTTGCCCCGGAATGACATCCCGATAAGCTTCATTTCCCATCCAACAAACCCTCTCCCCGCCATAGCCGCGAGCTATGGCGGTCCGGCATTTATTTGGATGCCGCCGTTCCCAGCCGTGTGGCAATGCGGAGATCACCGCATGAAACGCGGACAAGCAAAATAAATGGGAGAGCGCCGGTGAAGCCCCAAAACCTCCTCATCCTGATGTCGGACGAGCACAACGCGCGGATGATGGGCTGCGCGGGCGACCCGCTGGCGCAGACGCCCAATCTCGACGCGCTCGCCGCGCGCGGCACGCGCTTCACCGATGCCTACACGACCTGTCCGATCTGCGTGCCGGCGCGCGCGAGCTTTGCGACCGGGCGTTACATCCACGACATCGGCTATTGGGACAATTCGATCGCCTATGATGGCCGCGTGCCGAGCTGGGGCCACCGGATGCAACAGGCCGGCGTGCGCGTCGAATCGATCGGCAAGCTGCATTATCGCAGCGGCGATGATCCCGCCGGCTTCGACCGCCAGCATATCCCGATGCACATCACTGGCGGCGTCGGCATGATCCAGCTCTCCATCCGCAAGCAGTTTCCCGATTTCGTGGCACCGCCCCGGCGCCGAGCGGCAATTGCCGAGAGCGCCGGCCCGGGCGAGAGCGAATATACCCGCTACGACCGCCGCGTTGCCGACATCGCCGTCGATTGGCTCCAGGCGGCCGCGACTTCGGACAAGCCGTGGGTTCTCTTCGTCAGCTTCGTGACGCCGCACTATCCCCTGGTGGCGCCGAAGGAGTTCTTCGATCTCTATTCCGTGGAGCGGATGCCCGATGCGAAGTTCGGCCCTGGTTCGGGCTACCAGCCACACCCATGGCTTGCGGACCTCATCGCCGGCGGCCCGCCCAAGGCAGAGGACCAGCGCGTCGCCTACGCCGCCTATCTCGGTCTCATCAGCTTCATGGACGCGCAGGTCGGCCGCGTGCTCGGCGCGCTCGACAGTGCCGGGCTGCGTGACACGACGCGCGTCATCTACACGTCCGACCACGGAGAGAACGCTGGGGCCCGCGGCATCTGGGGCAAGTCGAACCACTATCAGGAAGCCGTCGCCGTTCCGATGATCGTGGCAGGCCCCGACGTGCCGGCCGGAAAGCTCTCGGCGACGCCCGCCTCGCTGGCCGATGCCTATCCCTCCGTGCTCGACTGCGCGGGCCTGCCCAAGGAAGCCGGCATTCCCGGCCGGTCGCTGTTCGAGCTCGCCGGTAACGCCGACGATCGCGAGCGCATCGTGTTCAGCGAATACCATGCGGCGGCTTCGCCCTCAGCGTCCTACATGATCCGCAAGGGCCGGTTCAAATTCATCTACTATGTGCGCTTCGCGCCCGAGCTGTTCGACCTCGAGGCCGATCCGGCGGAGAGCGAGAATCTTGCCGCGCGGCCCGAATATGCCGCCACGGTCCGCGAACTGGAGGCCGATCTCCGTCGCATCCTCGATCCGGAAGAGCAGGATCGTCGCGCCAACGAGGCGCAACGGCTGCTCATCGAGAGCAAGGGTGGGCCTGATGCCGTCATGGCGAACCTGCCGACCAAGAAGCTCTACACGCCGGTGCCGCCAGAGCTGCTGTCCTGACCGGATACGGAGCGCAAGATGACAGAAGTCTCCTCCGTGTCCTCGCCTGCCGCCGAACAGGCGCAAACCGATGCCGGAACGCGCGAAGCTGCCGCGGGCACGATCCTGCGCAATCGCTGGGTTCGCATTCTTGGTGTCTCCTTCGTGATGTATGTGCTGGCCCATGTCGACCGGGTGAATCTGTCGATGGCCGCGCCCTATGTGCGCGAGGAGCTGTCGCTGTCCCCGGCAGCCCTCGGCTTTGCCTCCGGTCTGTTCTTCTGGGGCTACATTGTCCTGCAGATACCGGCCGGCCGTCTGGCCTCTACCTGGAGCCCGAAGCGGTTGCTGCTGTGCCTGCTCCTGCTGTGGAGCTCGGTCTCGCTCACGACGGCCTTCGTGCATACTCAGACCGAGCTCAGCATCAACCGCTTTGCCCTTGGCCTGTCCGAAGGCGGCGTGCTGACCTGCACGCTGGTCCTGATCCGCAACTGGTTCACGCGGGCCGAGCGCGCCCGCGCCAATGCATTGTTTCTCCTCAGCCTGCCGATCGGGCCGATGATCGCGAGCCCGATCTCGGGCCTGATCCTGTCCTATGCGGACTGGCGTTGGATGTTCGTGATCGAGGCGGTGCCCGGTTTCCTCTGGGCGCTGGTCTGGTTCTGGGCGATCGATGATCGTCCGCAGGATGCAAGCTGGCTTGCCGAGGACGAGCGCGCGCACCTCGTCAGGCAATTGGCTCTGGAGGACGAGGGCACGGTGCGCATCTCCGGTCACTGGCTCTCGACGCTGTGGCAGCCGAGCGTGCTCCTGCTCGCGCTCTACAATTTCTTCGCGCTGATGGCCGAGTGGGGCGTCAATTTCTGGTTCCCGACGGTACTGAAGGAGACTGGCTTGCCGATCGGGGTGGTTGGCTTGCTCGCGGCCTTGCCGCCCGCGCTCGGCATCGCGCTGATGATCGGCACCGCGGCAAGCTCCGACCGCCTGCGTGAGCGCAAATGGCATATGATCGCGGTGACTGCGCTCTCGGGCCTGCCGCTGTTGGCGATGCAGTTCACCGAGGGCGGTACGCTCTGGACCGTGCTCTGCCTGTCGCTCGCGATCGCGATCTTCCTCGGGCGGTTCGGGCCGTTCTGGACATTGCCCGGCGAGGTACTGCCGCCCGCAGTGATCGGCGTCGGCATCGGCCTCATCAATGGCGCCGGCAATCTCGGCGGCACGGTCGGTCCCTACTTCTTCGGCGTGGTGAAGACGCAGACCGGCACGTTCTCGCTCGCGCTCGCCGCGGCCGGCGTCTCGCTGATCCTGAGCGCGCTGATTGCCGTACCGATCAGGACGAAGCGCGGCGGCTAGTCGCCCGCTCGGCTCGTCGCGCGTGACGGGCTCTGTTATAGTTCCAGGGATGGAGCTTCGACATCTCGAACAGATCGTCGCGGTCTGCCGCTCGGGCAGTTTCAGCGGCGCAGCCAAGGCGCTCGGCATTGCGCAGCCGACGCTCAGCAAGAGCATCAGCCGGCTGGAAGCAAAGCTCGGCGTGAAGCTGTTCGAGCGCACCAACGCCAATGCGCGGCCGACGGTCTATGCGCAGTTCGTCGCCGATCATGCCGCAAGTCTGCTGCAGAACGTCACGGCGTTGAGCCATCAGCTCGAGCAGATGGCCAAGGGCGAGGCCGGGTTGTTGCGCATCGGGGTGGGACCTGCGACGCGGCTGCGTCCGCTGCCGCAGTTGGTCCGCAAGGCGGCTCAAGCCTTTCCGCAGCTCCAATTCGTCACCCGCTATGCCGGCCCGAACCTGATGATGCGGGCGCTTCGCGCCGGGAAATTCGATCTGGTGTTTTGTCACCGCGAGATCGCGGCGTCGCAGCAGGATCTGATCCGGGTCAAGATCTTCGAGGATCGCTATGTCGTGGTCGCGCGGCAGGACAATCCTGCCTGCCACGGCACGCCACTTTCGGCGCAGGAATTCTTGCGGCTACCGCTCGCAAGCGCGGGCATCACCCCCGATTTCGATGCCTGGCTCGGTGCGCCCGGCGAATACCAGAAGCGCAAGCTCGAAGCGTTCCTGTCCGACGATTACGACCTGATCAGGCAGATGGCGATGACGCCGGGCTATGTTGCCCGCGGCCCGCGCTTCGTGTTTGAGCAGGAGCTGGCGCGCGGCGAACTCTTGGAGATCCCGCTGGAACGGGATTTCCAATACGAGTGCTGGATGCTGACGACGAGCGCGCTATGGCGCTCGCCGATCGTCAAGGCGATTGCCGGCTTGGCCAAGTGAGCTGCCAAGTGAGCCCATGAGCGAGCGCCTGCGCGGCCGGCGCTATTGCGCGGTGGCTTCCCGCTTGCGCGCTGCCGCAGCGGCAGCCGCCTCGCGGTCCATCACGGCGCGGCAGCCGGGGCTGACATTCGCCTTGTTCCGCACCATGCAGGCCCTGATCCGCGGGATGTCCGGGATTTCACTGGAGCACAGCCGCATCGCATCGCCCGTGCACATCTGCTGCGCTTCGGACGAAAAGGCGAGGCCGGGTAATGTCTGGAGAGCGAAGGCGGTGGTGGCGAAGGCGAATAGCGAAGCGATCGTCTGATAGCGTGTCATGATGAATGTGTCCCCGAGTTCCGTGGGCTTGAGCCGCTTGGTTTTGGGGCGCCGCACGCGGCTTGATCTGCCGCATGTCACAGCCTTCACGCCGGGAACTCAGTCCCGCATGTGGTCGCTCGATTTCCTGATGTTCGAATCGAAAAGTGCTGCGCCGCCCGAGCGAAGTATGCGCCATTGCCGCGCGGCTGCAATGGTCAGCTCGAAGGAATTCGCAATTGTTGCGCGTACGTCACGTCGAAGTGGCGCGTTGCATCAGACGAGGCGATAGGATGGCGTGCTTGTGGCGTCGCTCTCGCCAGGGGTCTCGCAGAGTGCAGCCGCGTGTTCCTCGACGGCGCTGACGCCCTTCGCGGTGAGCTCGAACAGGTCGCCGTCCTTCATCACGTAGCCGTCGGCGATCAGTTGTCCCATCTTGCCTTGCCGGTCGTCGGCGAAGGCAACGGATTGGCTGATGTCCCGCAGGATCGAGAGCTGTTCGTCGCGCAGCATGGCTTCACTCTCCGTTCGCTGAAGATCCAACGATCGTCACATGCCGTGGCTCTCGAACACCTTGCGGCAAGATCTCGACAGCCTGGCGCGGTTGGCTTGCAGGCATGCCTGCACTGCATTGTCATTGCCGAGGTCCTTGCGGCAGAAGCGCGATGCATCCCGCGAGCAGGCGTTCTGCTCCTGCGGGGTCCCCTGGTGGCCTTGCGCGAGAACCGGCGTGGACCACACGCCGCTCAGGGCTGCAAGGACGAGCGTCGCGGCGAGAGCTGATTTGTGGGACATCGACACGACTCCATCTGACCTGCGGTAGGGATTTCGGTCCTGTCAAAACTCGTCGCCTTGCCACTTGTTCCCCGTCCGGGGCCGGGCGGTCGCCTGGACCCCGCTATCCAAGCTTGTCGCCACGCTGCTATAAATGTGGCGTAGTGTGAGGGTATTTGATGAAACGCTATTTGGTGTTTGCGCTGGTGGGCCCGTTCGTGGGCGGGTTCCTGCTGCTGCTGACGACCACCTATCAGTCCGGCTATTGGGCCCACACCAACCTCGCCGAGGTCGGCAAGCTATTCGTGGTGTTCTTCAAATCCCTGCAATACAGCTATTTGTTCGGCTTTCTGCCCTCGCTGATGATCGGCGCTGTCGACGACATCCTGCTCCACATCAAGCGGATCGGCCCGGTGTTGCGGATGCTCCTGGTCGGCCTGTTCGCCTTCGTGCTGGCCTCGCTGACCTACAGCTCGCGCGGGCAGGATTCGGGCGCGGTGCAGTTCATCCTGTACGGTCTGGTCGGGTTCGTTCCGGCGGTGCTTTCATCCTGGCTCGTGCATCGATATGTCGAGGAGCCGCAGCCCGCGGCGGCGCCAACCTGAGCGCGCGACCTTCGACCGCAGCGCAGCAACTCCGGCCGCGTTCGGGTGTTTCCTCTGGGCGATGACCATGTCCGACGATGACATTGTGACGAGACGCAGGCCCCGTTCCGGGCGAACCTCGCACGCGGCCTTTTCAGGCGCTGAAGCGCGCGGGCCGATCATCGACCAGGAAGGTCACGTGATCCGCCCCGAAACGCTGGAGCAGGGGTTTCGCGAATTTCGCTACGAGTTTGGCAAGGACAATCCGTTCGCCGGCAGTCCGTTCGGCAATCTGACGCGCGAGCAGCGGATCGCGCGTCTTGAGGCGATCGCAAAGCTGCTCGACGTCGCCTTCATCCTGCCCGGCACCAACATCCGCTACGGCATCGACGGGTTGATCGGCCTGATCCCTGTTGTCGGCGACATCATCACCGCGGCGATCTCGCTGTGGCTGGTACGCGAGGCGCGAGCGCTGGGCGCGCCCTGGTACATCACAGCGCGCATGCTCGGCAATGTCGCGGTTGACGGCGTGGTCGGCATCGTCCCGTTCGCGGGCGACGCATTCGACGTCATGTTCCGCGCCAACATGCGTAACGTGCGCCTTTTACGCCGCTGGCTCGACAAGCAGCCGCGCCTGTAATGCACGGAGGCTTCTTTCTTCGCCTCGCCCCGCTTGCGGGGAGAGGTCGGAATTCGCGCAAAGCGCGGATTCCGGGTGAGGGGGAGTCTTCGCGAGTTTAACTCTCACCGTGATTGCGGATGCAGCTCCTCACCCCGACCCTCTCCCCGTAAGAACGGGGAGAGGGAGAAGAGAGATCGGCCCGGAAACGCAAAAAGCGCGACAGCCTTTCGGCCATCGCGCTTTCAGCGCACATCGGAGGCTTGCGAAAACTTACGCCGCGTCGGCGTCGGTGCTGGTGTCCGGCTTGGGGCGGCGGGGCAGCGGGAAGGCTTCGCTCTCATAGAGCGAGCGGATTCCGTTCTGGTCGAAGCGCGCTTCCTCGACCTGGAGATAGGCGCCGTTCAGCGAATCCGTCGGCAACTGCTCCATCGCGAACTGCACGGCTTCGGCAGCGGTGCCGAACCGGCGATAGGTGAAGCCCGCACGCTTCTTCTTGCGGATCGCGGCGGGGAAGAGTTCGGCGGAAGTGTTGAAGTTGAACGGACGCATTGGACGCATGGTCAAAGACCTCGTGATCTTCTCTGGGGCTTTAAGCGCGTGGGGTTTGGGAGGGCAGAGGCCGCAATCAAGCGGGCCCGCCGCACATGTCATTGTCGCCCTCTAATATAGGCCGATTTGACAAAATTGCGACCCCTGCGAACGCAGATGATGAATCCGCGCATGGCAGCTCCGCAGCCAGGATTAGCTTAGTTATTTCAATGGCTTGAATGGTTTACAACTTGCCAAGAAGCAGCAGGACGATCAGCACCACGAGCACGACCCCGCCGATCCCCATGCCGGAATGGCCCATGCCGTAGCCATAGCCGCCGATCCGGCCGGACATGCCGCCGAGCAGATAGATGATCACCAGGATGATCAGGATGGTCCCAAGCGACATGGCATCCTCCCTAACGGCCGCCGGACTGCGATCATCGGCCGCGCCGCCAGGAGAGAAAAGCACAGCGCGCCGCCGGGTTCCATGACGGAACCGGCAGCGCGCAACTTTATTTCGGCTCGAGCTTCAGCGCCGCAGAGTTGATGCAGTAGCGCAGGCCGGTCGGCCCGGGGCCGTCGGGGAAGACGTGGCCCAGATGGCCGCTGCACTTGGAGCACAGCACCTCGGTGCGGATCATGCCGTGGCTCGCATCGTGCTCCTCGTCGATATGGCTCTCGACGGCCGGCTGGGTGAAGCTCGGCCAGCCGCAGCCGGAATCGAACTTGGCGTCGGACTCGAACAGCACGTTGCCGCAGCCGGCGCAGACATAGGTGCCGGCGCGGTGGTCGTGCTCATACTCGCCGGAGAAGGGACGCTCGGTCGCCTTCTCGCGCAGCACGGCGTACTGCATCGGCGTCAATTCGCGACGCCACTGCTCTTCGCTCTTGATGACCTTGTCGTCCGTAGTCTTCGCCTTGGTGTCGGGCATGGGTCTCCCGTTGTTTCCGTGAATCTCGCGATCAGTTGGTGACCTTGCTGGCACTCACCAGCGTCGGCTTCTCAATGTAGTTATCCGCGAACAGCTTTTTCAGATTCTCGACCTTCGGGATGTCGTTATACGCGATGTAGGGCTGGGTCGGATGCAGCGTCAGATAGTCCTGGTGATAGGCCTCCGCCGGGTAGAACGCCTCCAGCGCGCCGACCTTGGTCACGATCGGCTTGCTGAACACCTTCGCGCCGTTGAGCTGGGCGATATAGGCCTCCGCCACCTTCTTCTGCTCCTCCGAGGTGGTGAAGATCGCCGAGCGATATTGCGTGCCGACGTCCGGGCCCTGGCGGTTGAGCTGGGTCGGGTCGTGCACCACCGAGAAGTAGATCTGGAGGATCTTGCCGTAGGAGATCTTCCTGGGGTCATACTTGATCTCGACCGACTCGGCGTGGCCCGTCCGGCCGCTCGAGACAGTCTCGTAGTCGGCGGTCGCCTTGGTGCCGCCGGCATAGCCGGAGACCGCGTTGACGACGCCCGCGGTGTGCTGGAATACGCCCTGGACGCCCCAGAAGCAGCCACCGGCGACCACCGCGGTCTGGATTCCGCTCGCGGGCGCTGCATCCGTGGCGGGGGGCGGGGATCACGACCGCATCCTCGGCGGCCCGGGTCGGCGCGGCGAAGGCCAGCGTCAGGGCGGTGGTTGCGGCGAGGAGGGACAGCAGGGCAGGTCGGCGCATGGCGGATCCTCTTTCGGAAGGCTGACAGTCTAGGGCGGCTTGGGCCGGGCGAACAGCCTGCCCGGCCGCGCTTTCGCATCTGAGATACGGGCACGGGCGGTGATTGTTACGCCGGGACGGACACGAGTCTGTGAAAAAAGCCGTCCACAATAGCTCGGCTGCAGCCTCGCTTGGCGCGGCCGCGAACTCCGCGCTAGATGAACCCGCGCGATCGATGATCGACTTAGAAATGTGGTGGCTGGAGCTGATCTGACAACATGCTGCGCGCCGTTCCCCTGACCCTCGCCGTCCTCCTCGCTGTCCTGGCCGCCTGCACCTCGATCGCCACGGCCGATCCGCAAGCCGGCGACGACCTCGCGACCTGCCGCGACCGCCAGGCCGACGCGCAGGCTCGTGCGACGGCCTGCGACAACCTGCTCAATGCCGACCGGCTCACCGGCAAGGACAAGTCGGTCGCGCTCGGCGTACGCGGCAACACGCTGATCAACAAGCGCGACTACGATCGCGCGATCGAGGTGCTGACATCCGCCATCGCCGCCGATCCGGACAATGTCGGGGTCCTCAACCTGCGCGGCGTCGCCTATGAGCGCAAGGGCCAGGACGATCTTGCGATGGCAGACTACAACCTCGCCATCCAGAAGCGGACCAATTACGGCGTCCCATACAGCAATCGCGGCACCATTCAGCTGCGCCGGGGCGCGCTGCAAAGCGCGCTCGACGATCTCAATCTGGCGGTCAAATACGCGCCGAAATTCCTGCTCGGCTGGACCAACCGCGCCCGCGTGCGCACGCTGATGAAGGATTTCAACGGCGCGATTGCCGACTTTGCGGAAGCCGAGAAAATCGACCCGGCCGCGCCGCAGATCGCCGGCAACCGCTGCATCACCTACGGCATGATGGGCAAATACGACCGGGCTTTCGCTGATTGCGACGGCCTGATCCAGAAGCAGCCGAAGAACACGTTCGCGCTCAACAATCGTGGCGACGTCAACATGATGAAGGGCGACCTCGACGCCGCGCTGAAGGACTACAACGCGGTCATCCAGATCAACCCGAACAATGTGCGCGCCCATTCCGGCCGCGGCCAGATCTACGAGCGCAGGCACGATCTCGCCCAGGCGCGCGCCGATTACCGCTCGGCGGCCTATTCGCTGACGAGGTTCGACGAGCTCGACGTCGCCCGCGCCCGCGCCAAGGCGCAGGAGCGGCTCGCCGCGCTCACGCCGCAGGTGCCGGCCGGGTCGAACGCGCGCCGCGTCGCGCTGGTGATTGGCAACGGCGCCTACAAGAACGTCCACGCATTGCCCAATCCTCCGCGCGATTCGAAGCTGATCGCGGGCGTGCTGCGGGATCTCGGATTCCAGACGGTGATGTCAGTCAGCGACCTCACCCGCGACAAGTTCTTCCAGACGCTGCAAGCCTTCGCCGATGAAGCGGAAAAGGCCGATTGGGCCGTGGTCTATTATGCCGGGCATGGTTTCGAGATCGGCGGCGTGAACTATCTCGTGCCAGTCGACGCAAAACTCACCGCCGACAAGGACGCCGAGACCGAGGCCGTCGCGCTGGAGCAGGTGATCGCCGCCGTCGGTGCCGCGCACAAGGTGCGCCTGGTGATGCTGGATGCGTGCCGCGACAATCCGTTCGCGCCGACCATGCAGCGCACGCTGTCGCTCAAGCTGGTCGACAAGGGCTTTTCCAACATCGAGCCCGGCGCCGGCTTCATGGTGGTCTACGCCGCCAAGCACGGCGAGACCGCAATGGACGGCGATGGTGGCGCCGACAGCCCCTTCGCAACCGCGCTCGCCCGCGAAATCAAGGTGCCGCGCGTCGAGATCCGAAAGCTGTTCGACATCGTCCGCGACGACGTCTGGTCCGCGACCAGGCACGAGCAGCAGCCGTTCACCTACGGTTCGCCGACGGGACGCGAGGACTTCTATTTTGTCGCGGGGAAGTGACGGCTGCGCGCCGGCCGACCGGTGAGGTCAGATTCCGCACGGACGTGAACATTCACCGACTCGCAGAGCCGCGATGTGCTATTTAAGGCTCAGCAAAGGAGCTTGTTAGAACCCGCAGCGCACACTGAGATGGGTGTTCAGATGATCACAATTCCAGAACTGGTAGCGCAGACTCTAGCATCGTTTTTGACCTCGGATACACGAGATCGGTTTGGCTATTCGCATGCCCGCCTGGCTGAAATTCTTCCCTTTGCGGCCAGACTCACATTGGAGTGCATCGGCAACAGCGACGCCCTGTATCACAACATAGAGCACTCGATGCTCGTTACTCTGGCCGGGCACGATATCCTGATGGGACGAATGCTGTTGCGGCCGACGACAGTCGCGGACTATGCGAATTTTACCCTGGCGTGCCTCACCCATGACATCGGGTACGTGCGCGGAGTCATTCAAGGAGATGGCGACGACTCCTATGTCGCAGATTTAACTGGTCGCATGGTTCGTCTCCCGCGGGGGGCCTCTGACGCCGCGCTCGCACCCTATCATGTGGACCGCTCAAAATTGTTCGTCCTGGAACGTCTCGACGACGTCGAAGAGATCGACGCAAGCCGAATTGCCCGAGCCATAGAATTTACGCGCTTTCCCTATTCGGAATCCTCAATCGACAATTTGATGGAAGAGGAGGGCATGTTGCTGCGCGCAGCCGACCTTATTGGTCAGCTCGGCGATCCCAACTACCTGAGAAAGTCGAATGCTCTGTTTCACGAGTTTGAGGAAATCGGTTTGAACAAAAAGCTCGGCTATGAGACGCCCGCCGACGTCGTCTACAAGTACCCGCAGTTTTACTGGAACAACGTTGCTCCACAAATTCAGGCCGCGATACGCTATCTCAATATCACCTCGAGCGGTCGGCAATGGATCGCAAATCTTTACAGTAATGTTTTCCGGGCCGAGCGCGAGCCGGGCCTATCGGGTCCGCAACCTTGAATCTTCGCCAACAAACTCGCTGTGGTAGGGCCCCGGATCTGAGCTACGCTTGTCCGGACGACAGTTGAGAATTCGTAGCCCGCATGAGCGAAGCGACATGCGGATCTTTTCGTCCCGGATATCGCGGAGCCTGTCATCGGGCGGCGCTTCGCGCCGACCCGTTGGCTCATCCGGGCTACAACAACTCAGCCGTAGGGTGGGTAAAGCGAAGCGTGCCCACCATCTTTACTGCGTGTTGGGATGATAATGGTGGGCACGGCGCTTCGCACCTTTGCCCACTACGGCAGCCTCACACCACGATGCTCAGCCGCTTAGCCGCGCGCGTGATGCCCGTGTATAGCCACCGCGCCCTGGAGTCCTGGAACGCAAAGCTCTCGTCGAACAGCACGACGTCGTCCCATTGCGAACCCTGCGACTTGTGCACGGTCAGCACGTAGCCGTAATCGAATTCGTCATAGGGCTTGCGCTGCTCCCAGGCGATCTGCTCGATGCCGCCCTCGAAACAATCGGCGCGCACCGAGACCTTCGTCACCTTGTGCCCGAAATCCTCGTCCGGCGACAGCCGCATGCTGAGGATGCGCGACTTCGAGCGCGAGGTGTTGCGCGACTTCACGCGCCACAGGCCGCCGTTGAACAGGCCCTTCTTGCGGTTGTTGCGCAGGCAGACCAGCTTGTCGCCGGCGACCGGAAACTGGTCCTCGATGTTCTGGCGCTGGCGCACGCGCATGTTGTAGGCGCGGCGGGTGTTGTTGCGGCCGACCAGGACCTGGTCCGCGCCCATGACGCGGTCGGGGTCGAGCTCCCTACGGGAGACCACCTCGCTGTCGCCGTAGCGGCCGATGTCGAGCTCGCGGCCCTCGCGGACGTCCATCGACATCCGCACGATCGGGTCGTCCTGCGCCTGGCGGTGCACCTCGGTCAGCATCGCGTCGGGCTCGGTATTGGTGAAGAAGCCGCCGCCCTGGATCGGCGGCAGCTGCGCGGGGTCGCCGAGCACGAGCAGGGGACAGTCGAACGACATCAGGTCGCGGCCCAATTCGGCGTCGACCATCGAGCATTCGTCGATCACGATCAGCTTGGCTTTGGAGGCGGGCGCGTCGTCCCACAGCTCGAAGCTCGGCTGCTCCTCGCCGGATTCGCGAGCGCGGTAGATCAGGGAGTGGATGGTGGAGGCGTCGTCGCAACCCTTGTTGCGCATGACCAGCGCCGCCTTGCCGGTAAAGGCGGCGAACTTCACCTCGCCGTCGACGCCGTCGGCGATATGCCGCGCCAGCGTGGTCTTGCCGGTGCCGGCAAAGCCGAACAGGCGGAAGATTGGCGGCGTGCCGTTGCGGCCGGGTTTTGCCTTGAGCCAGTCGCCAACGGCCTTGAGCGCGGCGTCCTGATGCGGGGTGAATGTCGCCATGTCTGTCTTGAGGAAGGGCGAAATCAACCGATTCGCCATCCCCCAAAACTAACCATTCGCACCGCCGGTTCAAGCGGTGCAAACCCGGTTGCCCGCGGCCCTATTGCCAGCCGGGAACGCCGCGCATGTCGGGCAGATGGTGCGCAATGCCCTTGTGGCAGTCGATACAGGTCTTCTCGCCGGTGAACAGGTAGCGCTGATGCGCCACCGAGGCCCGCGGCGACTGCTTGGTGATGTCCATGGAATCGGCGCTGTGGCAGTTGCGGCATTCCAGGGAGTCGTTGGCCTTGAAGCGCGCCCATTCATGCGCGGCCAGCTCGAGCCGGTGATCCTGGAACTTCTCGCGGGTGTCGATCGTGCCGAAGATCTTGCCCCAGACCTCCTTGGAGGCCTGCATCTTGCGCGCGATCTTGTCGGTCCAGTTGTGCGGCACGTGGCAATCCGGGCAGGTGGCGCGCACGCCGGAGCGGTTAGTGAAGTGAATAGTCGACTTCAGCTCGGCGAAGACGTTGTCCTTCATCTCGTGGCAGCCGGTGCAGAACTTCTCGGTGTTGGTCAATTCCAGCGCGGTGTTGAAGCCGCCCCAGAAGATGACGCCTGCCACAAAGCCCGCGAGCACGAGCGTGCCGAGCGCGAACACCGAGCTCGGACGCCGCAGCACGTCCCAGAGCTCGAGCGCGAAGTCCCAGCTTCGCGCGATGAAGCCGCGCTTGGGTTTTGGCTCGTCAGCACCCGTCGTCATCGGCGTCCACCGGGGCTTGCGCGCGAGAGCAGCGTGTCGATGTCGGTGAAGTCGTTGCTGACCGGCGGAGTGGCGGTGTTCTGCGGCACGTGGCACTCGGTGCAGAAGAAGCGGCGCGGCGAGATCGAAGCCAGGAACTGGCCGTCACGGTCCATGAAATGCGTGATCGAGACCATCGGCGCCTGCGATTCCGACGTGCGCGAGCGCGCATGGCAGGACAGGCATTTGTTGCTGTTGAGGTCGATCTGGTAGCCGTCGATCGAATGCGGGATTACCGGCGGCTGCTCCGGATAGTTCCGCGACTCCTTCTCGGAGGTGTTGCGATTCGGCAGCATCGGCGGCGCCGGGCCTTCGTCATTGAGCGGCGTCGCGCCGCGCAGGCCGGAGGTCACGGTCTGTGCGGTCAGTGAGCCCGTGCCCGCGGCAATCGCGAGCGCCAGCAGGACAATTCCACTTCGCTTCAGCATGGTCACACCCGCTCGATGCGCACGGCGCATTTCTTGTAGTCGGTTTGCAGCGAGATCGGATCGGTGGCGTCCAGCGTCACCTTGTTGATCAGCTTGGATTCGTCGAACCACGGCACGAACACCAGACCGCGCGGCGGCCGGTCGCGGCCACGCGTCTCGACGCGGGCGCGGATATAGCCGCGGCGCGAGACCACCTTAACTTCGTCGCCGCGGCGCAGCTTCGCTTCCTGCGCGTCGTCGGGATGCATGAAGCAGACTGCCTCGGGGAACGCCTTGTAGAGCTCGGGCACGCGGCGCGTCATGGTGCCGGAATGCCAATGCTCCAGCACGCGGCCGGTCGAGAGCCAGAACGGATACTCGTTGTCGGGCGATTCCGCCGCCGGCTCGTAAGGCAATGCGAAAATGCGCGCCTTGCCGTCGGGATAGCCGTAGAACTGCACGTCCGTTCCCTGCTTGACGTAGGGATCGCTGCCCTCGCGGAAGCGCCATTTGGTTTCCTGGCCGTTCACCACCGGCCAGCGCAGGCCGCGCTCGCGGTGATAGGTGTCGAACGGTGCGAGGTCGTGGCCGTGACCACGGCCAAACGAGGCATACTCCTCGAACAATCCCTTCTGCACGTAGAAGCCGAACGCCTTGGATTCCTCGTTGGCGTAGCCTTCCTCGATCTCCGAGGTCGGGAACTTGTCAACCTGGCCATTCTTGAAGAGCACGTCGAACAGCGTCTTGCCGCGAACGTCCGGCTTCTTGGCGATCAGCTCCTCGGGCCAGACCTCCTCGATCTTGAAGCGCTTGGAGAATTCCATGAGCTGCCACAGGTCGGACTTGGCCTCGCCCGGCGCGTTGACGAGCTGGTGCCAGAACTGCGTGCGCCGCTCGGCATTGCCATAGGCGCCTTCCTTTTCCACCCACATCGCGGTCGGGAGGATCAGGTCGGCGGCCAGTGCCGTCACCGACGGATAGGCATCCGAGACCACGATGAAATTGTCGGGATTGCGGAAGCCCGGATAGGTCTCCTCGTTGGCGTTGGGACCGGCCTGCAGGTTGTTGTTGACCTGCACCCAATAGGCGTTGATCAGGCCGTCCTTCAGCATCCGGCTTTGCAGCACGGCGTGTGCGCCGGGCTTGTCGGGAATAGTGCCTTCGGGCAACAGCCAGAGGTGCTCGGCGTGGTCGCGGTGCGCCTTGTTGGTCACGACCATGTCGGCGGGCAGTCGGTGCGAGAACGTGCCGACCTCGCGCGCGGTGCCGCAGGCCGAGGGCTGGCCGGTGAGCGAGAACGGGCTGTTGCCGGGCGCGGAGATTTTTCCGGTGAGCAGATGGATGTTGTAGACGAGGTTGTTGCACCAGACGCCGCGGGTGTGCTGGTTGAAGCCCATGGTCCAGAACGAGACCACCTTGGTCTTCGGATCGGCATAGAGCTCGGCGAGCGCCTCGAGGCGGTTGAGCGGCACGCCCGACATTTTCGCCGCCTTCTCCAGCGTGTAGTCCGAGACGAACTTGACGTATTCGTCGTAGCTCATGTCGGTGGAGTCATTGGCCTTCGCCGCGCCCGTCGCCTTCTTCTGGAGCGGATGCTCGGGCCGGAGACCGTAGCCGATGTCGGTCTGTCCGCGCCTGAAGATGGTATGGGCGTTGACAAAGTCCTTGTTGACGCGGCCGGTCTTGATGATGTGGTTGGCGATGGCGTTGAGGATGTAGAGATCGGTCTGCGGCACGAACACCATGCCGATGTCGGCGAGGTCGAACGAGCGGTGCTCGAAGGTCGAGAGCACGGCGACGCGGACATGGGGCGCGGACAGCCGGCGATCGGCCACGCGCGTCCACAGAATGGGATGCATCTCTGCCATGTTGGAGCCCCACAGCACGAAGGCATCGGTGGCTTCGATGTCGTCATAGCAGCCGGCCGGCTCGTCGATGCCGAAGGTGCGCATCATGCCGGCAACCGCGGACGCCATGCAGTGCCGCGCATTGGGGTCGATGTTGTTGGTGCGGAAGCCGGCCTTGAACAGCTTCGAGGCGGCGTAGCCTTCCCAGATCGTCCACTGGCCGGAGCCGAACATGGCGACGCCGTTCGGCCCGCGCTTCTTCATCGCCTCCTTCCACTTCGCCTCCATGATGTCGAAGGCTTCGGTCCAGGACACGGGCGTGAAGTCGCCGTTCTTGTCGTACTTGCCGTTCGTCTTGCGCAGCATCGGCTGCGTCAGGCGGTCATGGCCGTACATGATCTTGGAGAGGAAGTAGCCCTTGACGCAGTTGAGGCCGCGATTGACTTCGGCCTTGATGTCGCCGTGGGTGGCGACGACGCGGTTGTCCTTGGTCGCGACCATCACGGAGCAGCCGGTGCCGCAGAAGCGGCAGGCGGCCTTGTCCCATTTCAGTTCGCTGTTGTCGCGCTCGGAGACGAGATTGGCGGCGAGCGCCGGTGCCGGCATGCCCGCGGCAGCGGCCGCGATTGCGGCGGCTTCGAGCTTCAGCATCTGGCGGCGGTCGAGCTTCGGCGATGTCATAATGGCTCTTCCTGACTCAGGCGGTTTCGATGGCGTGGAAGACGAGCGCTGCGGAATAGACGTTCGGCAGCGACTGGATGGTGTTGAGAATGGTGCCGAGGCTGCCGGCGTCCGGCGCTTCGGTCACGACGACGAGCTTTCCGCGCGCGTCGCGGCCGTGAATCTCGCAGCCGTGAATCGCAGTGATCTCGGCCTCCAGCTCGGCCAGGCGCTCGGGCCTCGCCTGCACGACGATGCTGGCGATCTCGCAGCCCGGAGGCGGCACGATGCGGTCGGCGCTGAGCACCCGGCCGGTGATCAATGCGCGGCGGTTGAGTGTGGCTTGGGCCATGATGCCTGCCTTTCGCTTTTCGGGATCAATGCGGGGAGGGTGGTGGGCCGGGAGGGCCCGCAAACATCTGATAGATCCAGACGCCGAGGCCGTAAGAGCCGACCGTTCCAACCGCGAGGACGGGCATTACGACCGCGGTCAGGAACAGGAAAGCGAAAATCTCCATGCGCTTACGGCGCACGCGCGTCGTCGTGTCGTCAGGGGCCGACATATTCGGTCTCTCTGAAATGGTATTGGAATCGGGACGGCATCCGGGCCGTTACCTTGCTGCACCTTAGGTGCAGACAAGTTACGAAGGCCTTGATTTGGATCAATGGCTCAAGTCGGCGAGATGTCGCAGCGCCGCCTCGCGGACAGAGTTGCGCTGCCACGTATGCGCGAACAATCGATCTCCCGCGCGGCGGAATTGCGATTCCGTAGACAGCGCCGCCTCACTCATTAAGATGAGTCTAACAACAATAATGCGGGAGAGGCGTCATGAAGTTCGGCATCTTCTACGAGCTACAGTTGCCACGGCCCTGGGTGGCCGGCGATGAGCTCAGGCTCTACCAGAACGCCCTCTCGCAGATGGAACTCGCCGACAAGTTCGGCTACGACCACGCCTGGGTCGTCGAGCATCACTTCCTTGAGGAATACTCGCACTCGCCCTCGCCGGAATCGTTCCTCGCAGCCGCGAGCCAGCGCACGAAGAACATCAGGCTTGGCCACGGCATCCTTCAGCTCACCACCAACCATCCGGCCCGCGTCGCCGAGCGCGTCGCGGTGCTCGATCTGCTCTCCAACGGCCGCTGTGAATTTGGCATGGGCGAGAGTGCCTCCATCACCGAGCTCACGCCGTTCGGCCGCGACATGGAGACCAAGAAGGAGGTCTTCGAGGAGGCCGTAGCCGCAATCTTCCCGATGTTCAGGGATGCCGGCAGCGAGCATCACGGCAAGTATTTCGACATTCCGTTGCGCAACGTCGTGCCAAAGCCGGTGCAGAAGCCGCATCCGCCGCTGTGGATGGCCTGCTCGCAGCTGCCGACCATCGAGCGTGCCGGGCGCCACGGCTTTGGCGCGCTCGGCTTCCAGTTCGTCAGCGCCGACGCTGCACACGCCTGGGTGCACGCCTATTACAATGCGATGACCAAGCGGCTGCACAAGCTCGCCGACTACGAGATCAATCCGAACATGGCGCTGGTGTCGTTCTTCATGTGCGCCAGGACCGACGAGGAAGCGCGTGCGCGCGCCGACGGCGCCACCTTCTTCCAGTTCGCGCTGCGCTTCTACGGCGCCTCGCAGAACCGCCAGCGGCCCGCGCCTTACACCGTCAACATGTGGGACGAGTACAACAAGTGGAAGCGCGACAATCCGGAAGCGCAGGAGGCGGCGCTGCGCGGCGGCCTGATCGGCTCGCCCGAGACGATCCGCAAAAAGCTGAAGCGCTTCCAGAGCTCCCACATCGACCAGGTCATCCTGCTCAACCAGGCCGGCAAGAACAGCCACGAGCATATCTGCGAATCGCTCGAGCTGTTCGGCCGCGAGGTGATGCCGGAATTCCAGAACGACCCCGCCCAGGCCGCCTGGAAGCAGGGCGTGATGAGCGGCGAGATCAAGCTGGAAGAGATCGACACCGAGGCCTTCACCGACCGCTACGGCAAGCTCGCCATCAACGTCGCGCCGGCGCAGGCGGCGGCGGGGTAGGGCGGTCGAGCGTTCCCGCTGCTGCGGCATGGGCCCCGGCTCAGCAGCGCACCGTTTCACGCTGCGCTGCGTCCGGGGCACGAGACTGCCCAACAATGCGCTAGCTCTCTTGTCCCGGACGCGCTGCAGCGTGCAACGCTGCTGCGCAGAGCCGGGACCCAGAAGCAGCGCTGGAACGGCTGGCTTCCGGTGCGATGCCCTTATATCCTCCGCGACAAGCAACCAAGAATCCCGAGGAAACCCGTTTGAGCACCGCGCCACGCATCGACATCGACCCGGCCGCGTTCTGGGCTGATCCCTACCCGGTGTTAGCTACGATGCGGAGGGAGGCGCCGATCGCCTTTGTGCCGCAGCTCGGCTCGACCCTGCTGAACTGCCGCGACGACATCTCGATTTCCGAGAAGCAGATCGACGTGTTCTCCTCGCACCAGCCCGCGGGCCTGATGAACCGGCTGATGGGCCACAACATGATGCGCAAGGACGGCGAGGCGCACCAGGTCGAGCGCCGCGCGATGTTTCCGACGGTGTCGCCGAAGACGGTGAAAGCGCACTGGACGGCGCAATTCCAGGCCCATGCCGATCGCATCATCGATGCGATCGCGCCGGGCGCGCGGATCGATTTCATGCGCGACTTCGCGCTGCCGTTTTCAGGGGAATGCCTGAAGTCGATCACCGGCCTCACCAATATCGGCTTTGCCGAGATGGACTCCTGGTCGCAAGGCATGATCGAGGGCATCGCCAACTACGCCGGCGATCCTGCGGTCGAGGCGTGCTGCCATGCGGCGACATCAGGCATCGACGCCGCGATCGACGACATGCTGCCGGTGATGCGAAAGAATCCCGATCAGAGCATCCTCGGCGTCCTCCTCGCCTCGGGCATGCCGATGGAAACCGTGCGCGCGAACGTCAAGCTCGCGATCTCCGGCGGCCAGAACGAGCCGCGCAAGGCCATCGCCGGCACGGTGTGGGCGCTGCTCACGCATCCCGAGCAACTCGATCTCGTGCGCAAGGGCGAGGTGTCCTGGCTGCAGGCTTTCGAGGAGTACGCCCGCTGGATATCGCCGATCGGCATGTCGCCGCGGCGGATCGCAAGGCCGTGGTCGATCCGCGACGTCGCCTTCGAAACCGACGAGCGCGTGTTCCTGATGTTCGGCTCGGCCAATCGCGACGAGAAGCATTTTGAGCGAGCCGACGAATTTGACGTGCGGCGTGATACGTCCAAGAGCGTTGCATTCGGCGCCGGTCCGCATTTCTGTGCCGGCGCCTGGGCCTCGCGCGCTATGATCGCCGACGTCGCGCTGCCGACCGTGTTCGCGCCTGCGGGGCGGATCGAGATCGCCAATGACGAGCCGGTGCGGATCGGCGGCTGGGCGTTCCGAGGGCTGCAGAATCTGCCCGTGAGATGGCAGAGCTAGCTCGGCGGAGCGCTCTGCCGACCTGCGGCCATGATGAGATTGTGCCGCTGTTTTGCCCGACGTGTCAAAGATTTCGGAAAATGCGCGTGCCCTGAAACGATGGCACCGGCTACTTTGCATGGGGTTGTTTTCGCGTTTTTTGATCCGGTCGCCCGTCTCCGGCCGGATGCGCACGGCTATCACATCCGCGTGCAGAAAAATTCCATCTTCATTCGCTCTGCGGGTTGAAAGATTAATCATGCGCTTTGCGCCGAGCGCAGTGCTCGCATCGCTATTTTTCTGAGTGTCTCGACACCTCCACCAAGCCGCACCATCATTCCCGCATCGCAAGGAATGTCGGCCATTTGCGGCCGGGAGTTTGGAATGCAGCGTCGGGACTTTCTCAAACTATCCGTTGGAACCTCGGCAGCCGCTGCGTTCGCTTCGCGCGCAAATGCCCAAGGCGCGGTGAAGGAAATCCGTATCGGCTATCAGAAGAACGGCGTGCTGGTCATCACGCGGCAGCAGGCCGCCTTGGAAAAACATTTCTCCCCGCAAGGCATCGAGGTGAAATGGGTCGAGTTCTCCTCGGGGCCGCCGATGATGGAGGCGATGAATGTCGGCAGCGTCGATTACGGCGCGGTCGGCGATTCCCCGCCGGTCTTCGCGCAGGCCGCTGGCGCCGCGATCGTCTATGCCGCAGGCCAGCCCATCACCAACGGCCAGGGCATTCTGGTGCCGAAGGATTCGCCGATCCGCACGATCGCTGAATTGAAGGGCAAGCGCGTCGGCTTCACCAAGGGCTCCAGCGCCCACAACATCGTGGTGCAGACGCTGGAGAAGGCCGGCCTCACCTATGCCGACATTACGCCGGTTTATCTGACGCCGCCGGACGCCGGCCCTGCTTTCGCCAATGGCAGCATCGAGGCCTGGGCGATCTGGGATCCTTACTTCGCCATCGGCGAGACCAAGCAGAGCGGCCGCATCCTCGTCAACGCGCACGAGATCACCAAGACCAACTCCTTCTACATCGCCAACCGCGATTTCGCGAAGGACCATGGCGCGATCCTGCAGCAGATCATCGACGTCACCACGGCAACGGCCGCCTGGGCCGAGCAGCATCGCGATGAAGTGGCAAAGTCGCTCGCTGCGGTCACGGGCATTCCGCTCGATATCCAGACCATCGCGGCCAACCGCTCGTCCTACCGCGTCGGTCCCGTCACCGACGACATCGTTGCGACCCAGCAGGGCGTTGCCGACCGCTTCTACAAGCTCGGCCTGATCCCGAAGCCGATCGCGATCCGCGACATCGTCTGGCGCAACCCGGCAGCCTGATCGTGCCGACCAGTCTCCCCATTCATAAGGGTTTGAACATGAGGCGTATCATTCAACGTCTGATCGCGGCCATCGTGCTGTCGATCGGCATCGTCGCGGCCGCCGTCGGCACGACCTACGGCTAGTCATCAGAGCACATCCATGAGCCAATCCAAAAGCAACATCCTCTGGTTCCTGCCGACCCACGGCGATGGCCGCTATCTCGGCACGGGAATCGGTGGCCGCGAGGTCAACTTCAACTATCTGCGCCAGATCGCGCAGGCCGCCGATCAGCTCGGCTACTTCGGCGTGCTCTTGCCGACGGGGCGGAGCTGCGAGGATTCCTGGATCGTCGCCGCCTCGGTCGCGCCGTTCACCGAGCGGTTGCGTTATCTCGTCGCTGTCCGCCCCGGCCTGCAATCGCCGAGCGTGGCTGCGCGCATGACGGCGACGCTCGACCGCGTCAGCAATGGCCGTCTCCTCGTCAACGTCGTTACCGGCGGTGATCCCGTCGAGAACAAGGGCGATGGCATCTTCCTTGGCCACGACGAGCGCTACGAGGTCACCCGCGAATTCCTCAACGTCTATAGCGACCTGCTCGCCGGCAAGACCGTGAACGTCGAGGGCAAGCACATCCGCATTGAGGACGGCAAGCTGTTGTTCCCTCCGGTGCAGTCGCCGCGCCCGCCGCTCTATTTCGGCGGCTCGTCGGATGCCGGCATCGACGTCGCCGTCGACACCGTCGACAAATATCTCACCTGGGGCGAGCCGCCGGCTTTGGTCGCCGAGAAGATCGCAAAGGTAAGGGAGGTCGCCGCCGCCCGCGGCCGCAAGCTGTCCTTCGGCATCCGTCTTCATGTGATTGTCCGCGAAACCAACGAAGAGGCGTGGAGTGCCGCCAACGACCTGATCAAGCATGTCAGCGACGACACCATCGCGCGGGCGCAGAAAAACTTTGCCCGCATGGACTCGGTCGGTCAGCAGCGCATGGCGCAGCTCCATGGCGGCAAGCGCGACAAGCTCGAGATCGCGCCGAACCTCTGGGCTGGCGTCGGTCTCGTGCGCGGCGGTGCTGGCACGGCGCTGGTCGGCGACGCCCAGACCGTCGCGGCCCGGATCAAGGAGTACCAGAATATCGGCATCGATACCTTCATCATGTCGGGCTATCCGCATCTGGAAGAAGCCTATCGATTTGCCGAGCTGGTCTTCCCGCTGCTCTCGCTGGAGCAGCCCAGCAACGTGACGAAACTGCACTTCAATGGCGGTCCCTTTGGCGAAACGGTGGGCAGCGATTTCCGTCCGCAGCAGAGGGTGTCGCAGTCATGAGCCTGATCGACAGTGTTTCGCTTCCGCGCAGCTTCCGCCTGCCGCGGGTCGACGGCCTGATCCAGTGGATCGTGCCGCTCGCCATCATCGCAATCTGGCAGGTGGCGAGCGTCACCGGCTTCGTACCGACGCGCGTGCTGCCGGCGCCGAGCGACGTCGTGCTCGCAGGCTGGAAGCTGCTGCTCTCCGGCGAACTCGTCCGCAACATCTGGGTCTCGTTCTTGCGCGCCTCGATCGGCTTTCTGATCGGCGGGGGCATCGGCTTCGCCTTCGGTCTCGCCAACGGCCTGTCGCAGCTCTCGGCCAAGCTCACCGACTCCACGCTCCAGATGGTACGCAACGTGCCGCATCTGGCGCTGATCCCGCTCGTCATCCTCTGGTTCGGCATCGACGAGAGCGCCAAGCTGTTCCTGGTGGCGCTCGGCGTATTCTTCCCGATCTATCTCAACACGCTGCACGGCATCCGCACCGTCGATCCGCAGTTGATCGAGATGGGCCGCATCTACGGCATGAGCGACGGAGAATTGTTTCGCCGCGTGATCTTCCCCGGCGCGCTGCCCTCGATCTTCGTCGGCATCCGCTTCGCGCTCGGCATCATGTGGCTGACCCTGATCGTCGCCGAGACCATCGCGGCGTCCTCGGGCCTCGGATACATGGCGATGCAGGCGCGCGAGTTCATGCTGATCGACGTCGTCGTGCTGTCCATCCTGATCTATGCCCTGCTCGGCAAGCTCGCCGACAGCGCCTCCCGCGTGCTGGAGCGCCTGACGCTCTCCTGGCACCCCGCCTTCCAGAAACGTTGAGAGTGACATGCAGACAGCCCTTCGTACGTCTCTCCCCGAAACCGAGCTCGCCGGCCGCGCCAATTTCGCGCCGCAGGCCCGAATCGCGCGCGAGGAGCGGCCGGTGCAGACCAGCGGCCTGCCGCTCAGCATCCGTGGCCTGCGCAAATCCTTCGGCGATAACGAGGTGCTGCGTGGCATCGACCTGCACATCCCCGCCGGCCAGTTCGTCGCGATCGTCGGAAAGAGTGGCTGCGGCAAGAGCACGCTACTGCGCCTGATCGCGGGCCTGGAGACAATCGACGCCGGCAGCATCAGCTTCGGTCAGGATGTCCAGCCCGAGGACATCCGCGTGATGTTCCAGGAGCCGCGGTTGCTGCCCTGGGCGCGCGTTCTTGACAATGTCGAGGTCGGTCTCGGCCGCGATCATGCATCCAGCGATGCGCATGCGCGCGCCGAGAAAGCCTTGACGGAGGTCGGACTGGCCGACAAGCGCGACCAGTGGCCCTCGGTGCTGTCAGGGGGGCAGAAGCAGCGCGTGGCCCTTGCCCGCGCGCTGGTCTCCCGTCCGCGCGTGCTCGCTTTGGACGAACCGCTCGGTGCGCTCGACGCGTTGACCCGCATCTCGATGCAGCGGCTGCTGGAGCGCGTCTGGCGCGATCAGGGTTTTACCGCGATCCTTGTGACCCACGACGTCTCCGAAGCGGTCGCGCTGGCGGACCGGGTTTTGGTGATCGAGGAGGGCCGGATTGCCCACGACGTCACGGTCAACGCGGCGCGGCCACGCGAACGCGGCTCGGCTGAGCTCGCAGGCCTCGAAGGCTCGATCCTGAGCCATCTTTTGTCGGCGGATGATCGTACCTAGATAAAGAGGGACCCCGCTTCGGGGAACATGCCATGAATGTAATTCCTCGCGATCTCATGACTGAAATTCCTGTCTCGTCTGCCGATTTCCGCGTCGCCATGCGCCACCTCACCGGCGGCGTCAGCGTCGTCACCGCCGGACGGGGCAGGGACGTCACCGGCATGACGGTCACGTCGGTGACCTCGCTGTCGGTCGAGCCGCCGACGCTGCTGGTCAGCATCAACCGCGATGCCTCGTCCTTTCCGCTGATCAAGCGCCACGGCGCTTTCGGCGTGAATATCCTCAACGCCGACCAGCTCGACGTCGCCGAGCGCTTTGCCGGCAAGGGCGGGCTGAAGGGGGGCGGATCGCTTTGCCGGCGCGCAGTGGGTGACATCAGTCTCGGGCGTGCCACTGCTGGTCGGCGCATTGTCGGCCTTCGATTGCGAGGTCGAGGAGATCGTCGAGCGGCATTCGCACGGCATCGTCATCGGCCGTGTCAGGGACGTCAGGAACTCGACCCGCAATGCCGCGCTGGCCTATTGGCACGGTCAGTACGTGGCGGTCGACCAGGACGAAGACGCGGCAAGGCTCGCGGATGTCAGCGTTCCCTCGCGCGGCCGGCGCGGCATTTGATCGCCGCCAGCGATTTCGACGCAGGCTGGCCTTTTCCCTGTCATCGCTCTAGAAGCGCTGCCTGAGCCACCCGTATCAGGGACGGCAATGGAGCGGAATGATGAAGCGCGTCGCGACCTGGGCCTTCTACGCCGTCGGCGCGCTGGCGATCGCCTATCTCGCGCTCTACGCCTATGCGATGTTCAGCGGCCAGCCCGTGATTATCCCCGGCGACCCCATCCACATCTTCCGCAAGCCGGACGCGCCGAGTTATTCATAACGGCTCTCTCGGCTCGTCATGGCCGGGCTTGACCCGGCCATCCACGTGCAGCCGCCATTGAGGAGAGACGTGGATGCCCGGGTCAAGCCCGGGCATGACGACGGAGTATGCAGCGACTAACCCCGCAAAATCGCCAGCGCCAATGCCTGCGCGCGCGGCACGATGCTGTCGATCTCGAGATACTCCTCCGGCGTGTGCGCGAGCCCGCCGACGGGCCCGACGCCGCAGATGGTCGGCGTGCCGACCGCGGCGGTGAAACCGGAATCGGCGCAGCCGCCGGAAAACTCGCCCTGCAGCGTGGTGAGGCCGACCTGCTTTGCGGCGGCCTGATAGCCTTCGAACAGCGCCTTCGAGTCGGAGCTCTGCACCACCGGAACGAACTCGCCCTTGATCGTCAGCGTTGCGCTCGTGCCGGGCACGTAGGACGTTGCGATGATCTTGTCGATGGCGGCCATGACCGTCGCACGGTCCGCCGGATCGACATAGCGCAGGTCGATCTGGCCCTCCGCATACGGCGCCGTCGTGTTGACGGACTGGCCGCCCGACACCAGGCCGACATTGAGCGTGATGCCCTTGTCGAGATTGGTCAGCGCATGGATCTGCACGACCTTGTGCGCAAGCTCGCCGATGGCGCTGACGCCGGCGGCGAAATTGGCGCCGGAATGCGCGGCTTTGCCGGTGATCGCGAATTGCATGAAGATGCCGCCCTTGCGGCTCGTCACGACATTGCCGGTTGGCCGGCCGGGTTCGGAATTGAACACGGCACGGGCGGCACGTCCCTCGCGCTCGATCACGGGGCGGGAGGAGGGCGATGCGATCTCTTCGTCCGAGGTGATCAGCACCTTGATCGGATGCGGATTGCCGCCGAACTTCTGGAAGGCGGTCGCCACGAACACGTTCATGACGAGGCCGGCTTTCATGTCGGCGACGCCGGGCCCATAAGCGCGCGTGCCCTGAATGGTGAATGGACGACGCCCGACCTCGCCCTTGCCGAACACGGTGTCGCGATGCCCCATCAACAGCACCGGCCGCTCGTTGCTGCCGGGCTTTGCCACCTCGGCGTGGATCGCGTCGCCGAACGTGCCGTGGCTTTCGCGCCTGACGGGAATTCCATGCTCGGCAAAATGCCGCTCGAACCGCGCACCGACCGCATCGACGCCTTCCTTGTCATAAGACCCGGAGTCGATGTTTACGACATCGCGCAGCAGATCGATCATCGCCTGCCGCTGCGACGCCAGCCAGTCCGTGATTTGAGCTTCCGACATTGTCACCTCGCGTGGTTGTCACCGCGTCGTTATAGGGCCTGCCGTCGCCATGGCCTAGTCATGTGGGCGCGGTCCGGTTATGCGAGGGATGCTCTTGAGGCTCGCAATGATGGAGTGTGGGCACCAGGCACGCCCCACTCTCGTGTCCCGGACGCGCTGCAACGCCCTTCAGCGTTGCTGCGCAGAGCCGGGACCCATGCCACACGGTTCGCGCCCTCGAAACATGGGCCCCGGCTCAGCAGCGCACCGCTAAGTGCGCTGCGCTGCGTCCGGGGCACGAGAGGAGCGCGATGTGGGTGTCGCCTACGCTCCCACCATGGGCATGCGCGGATATTCACCCGGCGTGCCGGCGGGCGGGATCGGGATGCCGCCGTCGGCATATTCGTTGAGCTTGTTGCGCAGCGTGCGGATCGAGATCCCTAAGATGTTGGCGGCGTGGGTCCGGTTGCCGAGGCAGTGCTTCAGCGTTTCCAGGATCAGGTCGCGTTCGACGTCGGCCACGGTGCGGCCGACCAGCGCCCGCGTCACCTGCTCGGCGGCCATTGTGGCATGCGCCACGGCCGGCGCGGTCTTGGCGAGGTCGAGGCGGTCGCCGTCCGGCGTGATGATCGCGTCGGGTCCGATCTCGTCGCCCTGCGCCATCAGCACCGCGCGGTGCATGGTGTTCTCGAGCTCGCGGACGTTGCCCTGCCAGCGGTTGGTGGAGAGCACGCGGCGCGCCTCCGCCGAGATCGGGCGCATCGGCACGCCGTTGGCCTCGGCGTATTTCTTCACGAAGTGCTGGGCGAGCTCCAGAATGTCGGCGGGACGCTCGCGCAGCGGCGGGATCTTCAGGTTCACGACGTTGAGGCGGAACAGGAGGTCCTCGCGGAACGTGCCCTCGCGCACGGCGTCAGTGAGGTTGCGGTTCGAGGTCGCGATGATGCGGATGTCGACGGGCACCGGCTTGGTGCCGCCGACGCGGTCGATCACGCGCTCCTGGATCGCGCGGAGCAGCTTCGATTGCAGGCGGACGTCCATCTCCGAGATTTCGTCGAGCAGCAGCGTACCGCCGGTGGCCTCCTCGAATTTGCCGATACGGCGGGCGACCGCGCCGGTGAAGGCGCCCTTCTCGTGGCCGAACAGCTCGGACTCCAGCAGATGCTCGGGGATCGCGGCGCAGTTGATGGAGATGAAAGGACGCTTAGCGCGGGCAGAGCGGGTGTGGACGTAGCGGGCCAGAACTTCCTTGCCCGTGCCGGATTCGCCGGTGATCATCACCGAGGCGTCGGAGCCTGCGATCTGCTGCGCGAGCTTGATCACGCGTGCCATGGCTTCGTCGCGATAGACCAGCTCGCGGGAATCGTTGGCGACCGCGGCCAGCACCGCGGCGATCAGCTCCGGCTCCGGCGGCAGCGGGATGTATTCCTTGGCGCCGGCATGGATCGCAGCGACCGCGGCGCGGGCGTCGTTTGTGATGCCGCAGGCGACGATCGGAGCGTGGATGTGCTCGGCTTCCAGCCGCATCACGAGGTCGCGGATGTCGAGGGCGACGTCGACCAGCAAGAGGTCGGCGCCCTTGCCGCCGCGCACCACGCGCATCGCCTGCTCGTGATCCTCCGCATGGGTCACAGTGGCGCCGTTCTCCATCGCGATCTTGGTGGCGGTGGTGAGCTGGCCCTTCAATGTACCAACGATGAGAAGCCGCATGTCAGTCTCCTGTCCGTCTGGTCGCGCTGTCGCGCGTCATTCCTTGCGATTGCACCAGCATGATCCGGAAAAGCGCGAAGCGGTCTTCCGACAAGTTCATGCTCAAGATAATCACGTGCGTTCAGTCTTGATGATTTCGGTCATGGTCACGCCGAGCTTGTCCTCGACCAGGACGACCTCGCCGCGGGCGACCAGCTTGTTGTTGACGTAGATGTCGATGGCCTCGCCGACGCGGCGGTCGAGCTCGAGCACGGTGCCGGGTCCGAGCTTCAGGAGCTCGCCGACATCCATCTTGGAGCGGCCGAGCACGGCCGAGACCTGCACCGGAACGTCGAACACGGCTTCGAGGTCGGCGGCGACGCGCGCCGCATATTCGTCCTCGTTATAGCCGATGTCCGCGCTAGCCGGCGGCAACGGGCCGTTGAGATCGGGCAGCGGGACCTGTCCGTCGGTGTCGCTCATGGCTTAGCTCCCCCTCCGGGACGCGATATAGCGTCCGACCATTTCGTCGATCTTGGCTGCGATGGCGCCGCGCTCCAGCACGACGCCGCCATCGGCCCATTCGATCCGGCAGTCGCCGGTGGCAATTTCAGGCTCGGCCAGGATAACCAGCCGGCCCTCGAAGCCGCTCTGCTTGGCAAGCCGTTCGATCTTCTCCCGCGCGGCGTCGTAGAGCGCGTCGTTGATGCGGACGACGAGATGCGGCGTCGCCACCAGATGCGAGAAGCAGTCGCGCACCAGCGCCATGATCTCGCCGAGCGGCTCGGCGGCGACCAGGTCGGCGCACAGCTTGCGCGCCACTGCGACCGCGACGTCGACCGCTTCGGTCTCCATCTTGGACTCGATACTGCCGATGCCGGACGCGATGCCCCGGATACCTATGTTGATCTCTTCCATGGCGAGCGCGACGCGGCGGTCGCTCTCGGCCTTGGCCTCGCGCTGGCCGGCGGCAAAGCCGTCCTGGTAGGCGCGCGCCTCGGCTTCCGCGACTTTCTGGGCGATCTCGGCCGCAGTCGCGGCCTTCTCGCGCGTCGTCCGCTCGGGCGCTGCGAAGTCGGTATCGAACAGGAATTTTGCCGGAGCGGCCATCAGTACACCAGCTCGTCGTCGGCGCGGTTCTTGGTCAGCATGATCTCGCCCTTGGCGGCGAGGTCCTTGGCGAGGTTGACCAGTAGTGCCTGGGCCTCGTCGACGTCGCGCAGGCGCACCGGGCCCATTGCCGCCATGTCGTCCTGGAGCATCTTGGCCGCGCGCGAGGACATGTTGCCGAAGAAGAAGTTGCGGACGTCCTCGTTGGCGCTCTTGAGCGCGACGCCGAGCTTGTCCTTGTCGACGTTGCGCATCAGGGTCTGGGCCGAGCCGGAGTCGAGCTTCACGAGGTCGTCGAAGGTGAACATCAGGGCCTTGATGCGCTCGGCCGATTCACGGTTGTCCTCTTCCAGCGAGGTGATGAAGCGGGTTTCGGTCTGGCGGTCGAAATTGTTGAAGATTTCCGCCATCACCTCGTGGGCGTCGCGGCGGCGGGTCTGCGACAGGTTGGACATGAATTCGGTGCGCAGCGTCTTCTCCACGCTCTCGATCACCTCCTTCTGCACCGCTTCCATCTTCAGCATGCGGTTGACGACGTCGAGCGCGAGCTCCTCTGGCAGGATGCCGAGCACGCGGGCGGCGTGCTCCGACTTCAGCTTCGAAAGCACCACGGCGATGGTCTGCGGGTATTCGTTCTTGAGATAGTTGGCGAGAACCTCTTCCTGCACGTTGGAGAGCTTCTCCCACATGTTGCGCCCCGCGGGGCCGCGGATCTCGTCCATGATGCCGTTGACGCGCTCCGGCGGCAGGTACTGCTGCAGCAGGCGCTCGGTGGCGTCGAAATTGCCCATCAGCGCGCCCGAAGCCGACATGCGCGAGACGAATTCAAGCAGCATGTCCTCGACGGTGTCGACCTCGACGGTGCCGAGCGTCGACATTTCCAGCGAGAGCTGGCGCACCTCGTCGTCATCGAGCAGGCCCCAGATCTTGCCACCATACTGCTCGCCCAGCGCCAGCATCAGGATCGCGGCGCGCTTCGAGCCGGACAGTGCTTGGACCTTGCCCGCACGATTGCCGGCGCGCTGACCGAGCGTAGAGATCACGCTGGTGATGTCGTTCGTGTTGGCGCTTTGCAGGCTGGCCATGTCAGATCACTTCTTGATTCACTTGGCTTGGGTCATTTGGCGGGCTCGGCGAGCCACTGGCGGATGATGGCGACGGTTTCGTTGGGGTTGCGCTCGGCGAGCTCGCCGACGCGATGAACGGACTGGGCGTGGACCTGGCCCTGGATGGTGGCGACGTCGATCGCGCTCGCGGCGCCGCCCGGCAGGAGCTGCTGGCCACCGGCCGCCGGAGCGGCCTCTTCCGTGGCGGTCGGGCCGGCGAGGACGCCGCTGATGGCGGCGGCGACTTCGTCGGAAGCCAGGATGCGCTTGACCAGCGGGCGGATCACCAGGAACAGCACGACGAGGCCGAGCAGCATCATCACGCCGAGCTCGACGAAGTACATGACATCGTCCTTGGTGAACTGGAGCATGCCGAGGAAGCCGGAGGGCTCGCCGATCGGGGCGGTGGAGGGCGCATCGGCAAAGCGCAGATTGACGACCTCGACCTGGTCGCCGCGCTTCTGGTCGAAGCCGATCGCCGAACGCACCAGGGCGGCGATGCGGTCGAGCTGCTCCTTGGTGCGGTCCTGATAGGCGAGCTCGCCTTTGTCATTCTTGGAATAGATGCCGTCGACCAGTACCGCGACCGAGATGCGGTTGACCCGGCCGGCCTCGGTCACCTCGGTCTTGGTGGTGCGGGAGATCTCGTAATTGTTGGTCTCTTCGGTCTTCTTGCTCTGGTCCTTCGCCGTCTGACCGCTGTTCTGCTGGTTGCCGGGCAGCTCGTTGTTGACGGTGACCTGACCGTTGTTGTCGGCCGTCATGCTCTGCTCTTCGCGGGTCTGGCTCGAGCGCAGCACGCGGCCTTCGGGGTCGAACTTGTCCGAGGTCTGGGTGACCTTGTTGAAGTCGAAATCGGCGGAGAGCTGCACGCGGGCGCGGCCTGAGCCGACCACGGAGGAGACGATGTCCTCGACCTGCTTGCGCATCCGCTTCTCGAAGGCGATGCGGCGCTCGTCCCCGATCGCCTGCTCCGGATCGGTCGCGGCGCCGTCGGCGAGCAGCTGGCCGGCCTCGTCGACGATCGAGACCCGCTGCGGCTTCAGCCCGTTCACGGCCGAGGCGACGAGGTGACGGATGGCGCGGATCTGCTGCGCTTCGAGCGAGCCGCGGACGCGCACCACGATCGAGGCCGACGGCTCCGGCGCCTCGCGCGAGAAGAGCGGGCGCTCCGGCAGCACGAGGTGAACGCGGGCGGCCTGGATGCGGTCGATGGCGCGGATGGTGCGGGCGAGCTCGCCTTCCAGTGCGCGGAGATGGTTGATGTTCTGGACGAAGCTGGTGGTGCCAAGCGCGTCCGACTTGTCGAACACCTCGTAGCCGACGCCGCCGCCCTTGGGCAGGCCGCCCTCGGCGAGCTTCATCCTGAGACGGGTGACCTTGTCCTTGGGCACCATGATGATGGTGCCCTCATTGCGCAGCTCGAACTGGATGCCCTGGCGTTCCAGATCTTTGATAATACTGGACGAATCTTCGACGCTGAGGTCGGTGAACAGCGTCGTCATCTGCGGCGTGGTCACGCGCATGATGACGAACGCGAAGAAGCCGATGAGCGCGGCGGTGACCGCGATCATTGCCCCGAACCGGGCGGCGCCGATACCTTTCAGGAAGTCAACCAGACCTTGCAAGCAACCGCCCCAACAGATTCGGCCGCTTTCACTGGAAAGGCCGACTGGGCAATTATTGCCTAGGTGATGGTTTCGATATGGTTAACGAAGATTAAGAGGTCGGACAAAAGTGGCGCCGAGATGAGGACATGAAAAAAATCGGCCTCGCGCGGCGAGGCCGATTTTCGTTAGAAGTCGCAGATTTCCGGATCGCTTACTGGCGATATTGCTGGATGCGGGTAGTGCGAAGACCCGCCAGACCGTGCTGGTCGATGGAAAACTGCCAGGAGAGGAATTCGTCGACCGTCAGGGTATATCGGCTGCAGGCCTCCTCGAGGGAGAGAAGTCCGCCACGAACAGCAGCGACGACTTCGGCCTTACGGCGGATGACCCAGCGTTTGGTGCCGGGTGCAGGTAGATCCGCAATCGTCAGCGGACTGCCGTCCGGCCCGATGACGTATTTTACCCTCGGGCGATGGGGTTCTGTCATGGCGTACTCACAAACTCTCAACCACTGAACTCACGCCGTAACCGTAACCCCGGCGACTTAAAAATCCGCTAAGCCTAAGGCTTCAATACAATTCTCGTTGAAAATGGCCGCAACACAGCCGGCCCGGAGGGCGGGACACCATGGTCCGAGCCGGCCGAGCGGTCAGAAGGTAAATACTTTACTAACAAAACGCGGCCCGCGGTGACGTCGCCAAGCCTTCAACTGTCGTCCCGGGGCGCGCGAGCCATGGACCCATAACCCCAGGGAGTAGTTCTTACGAAGACTCGGGGTTACCGTCTTATGCTCAAACTACTTCCTTCGCGGGGACGACACCGTATGTGCCGCGCCGCCTTAGCTGCCGGAGCTGCTGGTAGCGACGATGGTCTTCACCTGACTCAGTGTGTAGCTGTTGCCGTCAATCGTGAGCAACGGCGGCGACTGGGTCAGGTCGACCGACGACACCACGCCCTGCACTTGCGCGGCAATGCCGACATTGTTGCCCGCGATATCCTTGCCCGTCGCCGAGATCGTGTACTTGCCGTCGGGCCACTGCGTGCCGTCATTGCCCTGGCCGTTCCAGGTGAACGGAATGTCGCTGCCGGCGCCGGCCGTATATTTACCGGTGAAAACGGTCTGGCCAGCGCTGTTGGCGATCGAGATGTCGACGGTAGCGCTCGAAGGAACGCTGAGATGCCAGGTCGCCGACGATTTAGACATCGTCGCGGTGGTGCCGTCGACGACTGCGGTCTTGCCGACGAAGCCGAGCGCCTGGGTCGCCTGCGTGGTCTGCTGCAGTGTGACGAGCTGGGAGAGCGAGTCGTTGGTCTTGAGCTGCTGCTCGACGCCGGCGAACTGCACCAGCTGCTGGGTGAACTGGTTGGTGTCGAGCGGATCGAGCGGGTTCTGGTTCTGCAGCTGCGTGGTCAGCAGCGTCAGGAAGGTCTGGAAATTGCCGGCGAGCGTCGATCCCGTGGTCGAGCTCAGGGAGCCCGACGATTTCGGGATGTCGGTCGTCCCGGAGACGGGTGTCGGGGCGGTGGTGGCATTCGTGGTGGTCATTTGCGAATACTCCTCACACTCTGATGTCGACGCCGCTGCTCGATCCGAGCATGCGGCCGTAGCCGCGCCCGGCGGGCGCAGCAGCAACGGTGTCGTCCTCGCTGATGATCAGCCGGCGGGCATTGCCGCCATTGTCGTTGCTCTGGTCAAAATTCTGACCCGATGAATTCTGGTCGCGCAGGCTGAAAGACAGCCCGTTGCTGCCGGTCTTGAAGCCGGCATCGTCGAGCGCGCGCTGCAATTGCGGCGCGTCCTGTCGCAGCATCTGCAGCGTCTCCGGCTTCTCGACCGTCAGATGCGAGGTGACCTGGCCGTTGCGGTCAACATTGATGCGGACGTCGATGCGTCCGAGATCGATCGGGTCGAGGCTGATGTCGAAGCGCGTCTTGCCGGCGCGCGCGGCCGCCGCGATCTCGATCGGCACGCCGTTGATCGGCACGGCCGTGGCGTTTGCGGCGGTCGCGGTGAGCGTTGCGGTCGATGCGGTCGCAGTCGAGGTCGTCGTGGTCAGCGGCGCGGGAATCGCGGAGGCGGCCTGCGCACTGGTGTCGGTCGGCGTGGCGATGGCCTGCGTGCCCGCATGAGCATGTGCGGTTGGCGAGCCAGACGTGGTGTCAGCGGTGCGGTCGGAGACGCCGGCCTTCGCGTCGGTCGCGCCGGCGTCGCCTTGCGGCTGGGCGGCTTGCGGATGTGCGGCGGCGTTGGCGGTCGTTGCGGTCGCCGGAATCTGCGTGGCGGTGGCGTTCGCCTTGCCCGCGTCCTGGCCGATATTGGAGACATCGGTTTGTGGTTGCGCGGTGGCGGCAGCCTTGAACGAGGTTTTGGGCGTGCGCTGGTCGACGGCGGCGATCAGCCCGCTATTTGTCTTGGCATCGGTCGCAACCGGATCAGTCGTGCCGGTCGCGGCATCCCCCAACGTTCCCGCTGTGTCGGCATCGACCTTGGCGCCGGCGGTCTTGGCGCTCTTGTCGCCCGCCGTGGCGGTATCGGTCTTGGTGCCGGCGATCTGCGCCGCGGTGGAGGCGCTGGCGGCAATGCCGGCGGCGGCGATCGTCAGCGGTGAAGAGGCGTTGCTGGCGGCCTGGTTCGCGGCCGCATTCGGATCGACCGGCACCGCGGGCGCGGCAACGACGATCGCGTTCGGATCGGGCGAAGCGGCTTGCGCCGCGTCGGTCTGCGCGGTCGCCGAAGCATCAGCGACGGCGGCAAGCCCATTGGTGTCGTCGGACTTGTCCGCCGACTTGGTGCCGGAGGATTCGGACTTGTCCTTGGTCTTGTCGGAAGCCTTGGCCGGATCAGTCGTCGCGTCGCTCCTGGTGTCTTTCTTGGCGGTCGCGGACGTGTCGGTGTCGTCGCTGGCCTTGCTCTGCGAGGACTGGTCGGTCGACGAATTGTCGCGCGGGCTGTTGTCCGGGGCGGGCGATGAAGACGAAGAATCGGTCCGGCGCGGAGCGGTATCCTGCGTCTGCGATGCTGCGTTGTTGCTGATCGCCTGCGTGTTGCTGTCGACCAGCGAGCCGAAGGAGTCGTTCGCGGACGTATCTTTCGTGCCCTGCGACCGCGCAGGCTTTTGCTGCGCGCTCTGGACGGGCACGTTTGCCGCTACATCTGACGTACTACCTACCACAGGCGACCCCTAGAAAACATCTTCGGGATGGGGGTAGCAAGGAGTGGGCCAGCCCTGCGAAACGCTATTTTCTCAAGTAATATCAATATTTTGACGGATCTGCGCTGCCGCCCCGAGGCCCTCCGCTACCCCGCCATTTCTGCCTCCCCGGCAAGAATTGCCCCAAGCTGGCTGCTGGCGTGATTGCTTCACCGGAATGGCGCCTATATTAAAGAGGTGCTCTCAGCCGCTTTCGACCGGGCAAGTCGTGCCCTTCGGGAACTAAAGTTCCGGGGGATCGCCGATGTCCCCGCCGGGAGCCGAAGAAAAGTCCAAGCAAACGCGGATCCGCCGCACGCCGCTGTCACAACCTTAAGGCCCATGCTCAACAGTCTGGATCTCGAAGGCCGTCCGCAGGACACCAGGGTCGTCGTCGCCATGTCGGGCGGCGTCGATTCCTCGACGACGGCTGCGCTGTTGAAGGCGGAAGGCTATGACGTCGTCGGCATCACGCTTCAGCTCTACGACCATGGCGCGGCGACTCATCGCAAGGGCGCATGTTGCGCCGGCCAGGACATCCACGACGCCCGCGACGTCGCCGCAAAACTCGGCATTCCCCATTACGTGCTCGACTACGAGGACCGTTTCCGCGAGTCCGTCATCGACAATTTCGCCGACTCTTACGCGCTCGGCGAGACGCCGGTGCCGTGCATCGAGTGCAACCGCTCGGTCAAGTTCCGCGATCTCTTGAAGACCGCGCGCGAGCTCGGCGCGCATGCGCTTGCCACAGGCCATTACGTCGCCTCGCGCCGCCTCGACAACGGCTCGCGCGCGCTGGTCTGCGCGGCCGACGGCGATCGCGACCAGAGCTATTTCCTGTTCGCAACCACGCGCGAGCAGCTCGACTTCCTGCGCTTCCCCCTCGGCGACATGACCAAGCCCGAGACGCGCGAGCTCGCGCGCCGCTTCGGCCTTGCGGTTGCCGACAAGCACGACAGCCAGGACATCTGCTTCGTGCCCACGGGACGCTACACCGACATCATCACCCGCCTGCGGCCGAACGCGATGGACCCCGGCGAAATCGTCGATCTCGACGGCCGCGTGCTCGGCCAGCACAACGGCATCGCCAATTTCACCGTCGGCCAGCGCCGTGGCCTCGGCATCGCCTCCGGCTCGCCGCTGTACGTGGTGCGGCTGGATGCCGCCAATCGCCGCGTCGTCGTGGGCGCGCGCGATGCCTTGAAGATGCACCGCATCGTACTGCGCGACGTCAACTGGATCGGCGACGGCGATATCGACAGCGCCATCGGCAGCGGCCTCGAGATGTTCGTGCGCGTGCGCTCGACCCGCAGCCCCCAGCCGGCGTGGCTGCGCGGCGGCAACGGCCATTACGAGGTCGAGCTCGTCGCGGGCGAGGAGGGCGTCTCGCCCGGCCAGGCCTGCGTGTTCTATGACGCGCCAACGGGGCAGGCGCGCGTGCTCGGCGGCGGCTTCATCCAGAGCGCCGCCGCGAAGGTCGCGACGAGCACGACGAGGCCGCTGGTGGAAGCGGTGCGCGGCTAGCGCATGATCCGAAAAAGTGTGAAGCGGTTTTCCGACAAGATCATGCGCAGCATCAAAATCTGATTTCCAGGGCAGGGGGCATGGCAGCAGACATCTCGCGGGCCGGGGTCGAGAAGGCCTATGGCCGCTGGGCGCCGGTCTACGATCTCGTGTTCGGCAAGGTGTTCGACGCCGGAAGGCAGTCGACCATCGCGGAGGCCGACCGGATCGGCGGTCGCGTTCTCGACGTCGGCGTCGGCACCGGCCTGTCGCTCTCCGATTATTCGCGCACCACAAGGATCTGCGGCGTCGACATCTCCGAGCCGATGCTGCGCAAGGCACAGACGCGCGTGCGCGCGCTCGGGCTGTCCAATGTCGAAGTGCTTTCGGTGATGGACGCGAAGAACCTCGCCTTCCCGGAAAACTTCTTCGACGCGGTGGTCGCGCAATATGTCATCACCGCCGTGCCCGATCCCGAAGGCACGCTCGACGAATTCGTGCGCGTGCTCAAGCCCGGCGGCGAGCTGATCCTCGTCAACCACATCGGCGCAGAGCGGGGCCTGCGAAAGCTGTCCGAGCTCGCCTTCGCGCCGCTGGCGCGCCGGCTCGGCTGGCGCCCGGAATTCCCGTGGCAGCGCCTCGTCAACTGGGCCGCAAGGCACGGCGGTGTCACGCTCGCCGAGCGCCGCCCGATGCCGCCGATGGGGCATTTTTCGCTGATCCGCTACCACAAATCGTAATGTGATCAGCGTAGCGGGCAGTTCGGCCTGCATGGTTCTCGCGGCGATGCGAAGCATCGTCTGCTACGCCCGCTTGGGCGGGCTCCTCGCCATGAGGGTTTGATATCTTGGCGCAAACCCCGACCTCATCCTGAGGGCCCGCCTTAGGCGGGCGTCTCGAAGGATGGCCGCGGGCGAGCTATTTGCCACGCTTCATGCGTTTGCTGGGGTTTGCGATCCAAAGCCCGATCACATCGCACTTCGGCTGGGAACATCGAGCCCAACCCGCGCGTTTTTTTCCCATGCGCACGACATCAAACATCATCCTGGCTGGCCTCCTGATCGCCGCCTCAGGCGCCGCGATTGCGCAGGCCCCGCCCGCCCCGACGCCGCCGCAACAGACCGCGCCGCCGTCCCCGCAACAC
>NZ_LGHL01000213.1 GCF_001908205.1 Bradyrhizobium sp. NAS80.1 | reverse complement strand
GAACGAACTGACGCGGTCCCCCCACGTCTCTGCCGCGAGAACGCGTCAGCACGGCTTAGAAAAATTACACCTCACAGAAAACCGAGTTTTTCAACACAATCAAGGACAGAGCGGACCAAGCATCTGGCAACCCCAGACTTCCGCTTCTGAGCCTTAGCGGTCCTTGGCACGCCGCCGATCGAAGGGCCCTACCCCGAGCCTGGAAGGTTATCAGCTATAGGAAAAGCGGCCCTTTCTTTTGCGCCGGCCCCCTCGGCCAATGGACTCTGGTACCGATTGGCGCAATCCTCCGCTCGAAAATGTCCAGTGCAGGGGCAGCCCATTTAGCCGACCAGCAGATATCGGGAGGACAACAACATGAGGACGCAGCGCAAGACGCAAGTCGCTTCCATCCTGGCTGCAGTAATACTCTCGGCAACAGCCAGCGCTCAACAGGCGCCATCCCCACCCCCGATAATTCCTTACGGAGTGCCACTAGGGCTTGAGGCAGCCAAAAAAATAATGGCTGCCGCGGAAGCGGAGGCCGAAAAGAATAACTGGGCGATGGCCATCGTGATCCTCGACAGCACGGGCCACATGGTGATGCTGCACAAGCTCGACAATACCCAATACGGCTCTCTTATGGCTGCCGAGGACAAGGCACTCAGCGCGATCAACTACAGGCGCCCCAGCAAAGTGTTCGAGGATTTGGTAGCGCAGGGCGGCATCGGTTTGCGCTCATTGGCGCTCCGTGGGGCATCACCGCTGGAAGGCGGTATTCCCATTAATGTGGATGGCAAGATTGTCGGGGCGATCGGCGTCTCTGGCGGGACGTCAGTTCAGGATGGCCAAGTCGCAAAGGCGGGCGCCGACGTAGCGAAGTGAGATGAGGCCGTCTTGTTGGCGGCGTCGCCTCGTGCTCTTTGTCGCTTAGTGCTTCACGCGTCTGTTAAGTCCGTTGTTTACCACCCGCAACGGACATTAGGTGAGGGATCCCGGTTGTATTTGGGTCGGCAATGCGTGCGGAGAGGTCAACTTACCTGCCAGATGCAGTGATGATATCATGACTGCTGGAGCCCCTGACGCACTGCGGTCATTCGCTGGACGCCGTGATTCGCTGAGGTGACGCGTCGAATCGGCTCATTGCGCTCAAGCGGTAGATGTGAACCCACGACCTCTTGGAGAGCGCACGATGAAGGTCTTGCTGCTGCTCGTGTTTGCCATGGTTGTCATCGCCTCGGAAGCGACCGCGCAGGATGCACCAAAGGACGCGGAATGTGTCCGCGAGCGCGCCGCCATGGTCGAAACCATCAGGACATACGCCCGATCCGCTGCCAGTGCCTTGGGACAGCAAGGCATGTCGGAGAGAATCCTTGAGGCCATGGAGCAAACGAAACGCCATCTGTTCATCCCCGAGCAATCTTGCTCCATCGCATACGCGGACAGACCGATTCCGATCGGCCTCGGGCAGACCATATCGCAGCCGTACATCGTGGCCTTGATGACCCAGTTGGCCGAGGTCGCGCCCGATCACGTTGTGCTGGAAGTCGGGACGGGATCGGGCTATCAGGCCGCCATCCTTGCGCACCTGGCACGAAAGGTCTGCACCATCGAGATCATCGCGCAATTGGCCGAGACCGCCGCGAAGACGCTAAGAGACCTCGCGTATGACAACGTGAGCGTCAAGCTCGGCGACGGCTACGATGGCTGGCCCGAATGCGGTCCTTTTGACGCCATCATCGTGACTGCCGCCCTCGGGCAGCCACCGCCGCCGCTGATTGAGCAGCTTAAAGTAGGTGGCCGGCTGGTTATGCCGGTGGGCCCCGGTTACACCACTCAGTGGCTCACGGTCGTCGAAAAAATTGCGCCCGACAAGACGACGACGCGCGCCGTCGCCCTCGTGCGCTTTGTCCCCTTTACGCGTCCACAAAACTAAACGCTCGCAAACGTCCCGTTCTTGCTGTGACCTCCGCTTCCGACCCAACTGAGACATTGGCTCGGGGCGTCTGTCCCGCGTTTTGCGTTTAGGACCACGGCGGCTCTTCGCTCGCCCCGGCTGCTCCGTGGTGGATCGTGACACCCGCCGACCGCAAGCTGGTCAGCAGTACAGTTCTTACAGAGGCAGGGTCGAATCCAATATCCTTGGCGTTTGGCGGATGTGCCTCGCTACCCTTCAATCGGAGCGCCAAGTGCAATTGCTCGCAAAGGTGCCGAACGACGAGATCGACCTGATCGTCAGTCATCTGCTTTTCCCGCTACCATTTTGCTACCCAACTAGGTAGCACACGTGAAAACAGGGTGGTACGCGATTGGACCGCCCCAAGGATCAACCCCACGCGATTGCCCATGGGCGCGCTTTAAATCGTTCGCCTATCGGGACAGGCCGGAAGTGACTAGCGGGCGACTAGAACGACGCTTCGACCCGAAGGCGAGAACCAGCCCGGCCTCACATCATAGGTAAGATCAATCCTGATCAAGCGGGCAAGCTCGCTGAGCAGCAATTCTGGCAGCGACACAGGAGAACTCATATGGCAACATTCGTCCTTCTCCCCGGGGCAGGCGGCATGGCTTGGTATTGGCACCGCGTAGCCCCGCTTATTCGCGCGGCGGGGCACGAAGCCATCGCCGTCGATCTGCCTGGCGACGACAGGAACTCCGGTCTCGCGGCGTATGCGGACATCGTCATCGGCGCGATGGCGCAACGAACGGACGTGATACTCGTCGCCCAGTCGCTAGGGGGCTTCACGGCGCCCCTCGTCTGCGAGCGTGCTCCCGTGCGGACAGTTGTATTCGTCAACGCGATGATCCCCGAGCCCGGGGAGACCGCTGGTGCATGGTGGGGCGCCACAGGAGCGGTCGAAGCGCGGGAAGAAGCCGCGAGGCGCGGCGGCTATCCGACGGAATTCGATGTGGGAACCTATTTTCTGCATGACGTGCCGCAGGACGTGCTGCGCACCGGCCCGGAACAACCACGCGAGGAAGCTCCCACCGTTTTCGGCGAGCCCTGTCGCTTCGAGCGCTGGCCCGACATCCCCCTTCATGTACTTGCGGCAAGAGACGACCGCTTCTTCCCGCTCGAATTCCAACGGCGTGTCGCGCGTGCAAGGCTCGGCAAGGAGATAGAGGAAATTCCCGGGGGGCCATCTCGTTGCGTTGTCGAATCCGGAAGCGTTGACCGAGCGCCTTCTTGCATATGGAGGGGCCTGACACGCTCCCTTGCCGTCGCCTCTTGCGGATGTCGCACCGTCACAGTGTCGGCCGTCTGGGTTAGACCGGACATCACCCCGCTCTGCCCAGCCCGCCGCTTTTGACCCGAAACGGGCCACCGCCGCAAATCTACAATGTCAGTTAGTGACCCTGGCTGTGTAGAAACACGAAAGATCGAAACGCGGCGAGAATTACATTCTTCATTTCGTGCTTTAAGTTGGGCGGGCTTGCGAGTTTGGGGGTTAAGAGGGTCGTGGACGAATAGCTTTTTCTATCGCCATCAAGCGCCTCGGCGTTTTCACACAGCCAAGACCCTACTCGGCCTTCGTCGTCATCCCAACACCATGGATGCGAAGGGATCACTGGCTGGGCGTTGCGCCGCCGGCATTCGCAGTGTCGGCGTCCAATGAATTCCATGATTTCGCGTGTTCGACTGAATTGTATGTTTGGCAACAGCCGCTGAGGCCGGGGCAATTGCAGTGCTGGTGATCGCGAAAATTGCGAAGGCGAGAAAAGCGGAGCGAAATTTGTCAATCATTTCGATTCTCCCAATGAGTTGGTGAGAAGCAAATCGGAACCTCACTAGAACAAAACCCCCAACGCACTGCATGCTGATCCCAAATCGTTTCAGCCCGTCATCGCCGAAATAGGGAAATGGCTTCGTGCTTATTTCGTCGGAGCCGCCGTTCACCGGTCCGTGAACGTGGGAACCCAACTGGGGCGGTCCAGCACGTTTCCCGTCGGTCCGTGCCGGACCTAACCGGTCGGATGGAATTGTGTCTGATGCGACCGGCTAAAGGTCGCTGGTGATCCAACTCCGATAAGACTTTGGATAGCGGCGCAGTCTGGCCTCACGCTTCGAGACCATCGTGCGAAAGGACTTGAGAGCCAACTTACCATCGCGATCTCGGAGAAGGCCGACGCAGCTGACAGGAATCAGCAGATGGTCGTGCGTCGGCGCTGCTTCAACGCGCGCCAACGATCAGGCACCTTTGTTGCGGTGCATGAGTCCGAAAGTGAGCCCTGAGCCGACGTGCAGCGAAAGCCCTGACATGTCCGCTATCAAAAAAAAAGACAGAGCGGACCAAGCATCTGGCAACCCCAGACTTCCGGTTCTGGGCCCCACAGCGGACCACGAACACAGATTATTCGACCTCGATCTGCCATGCCCATAGGGGCCTCAGATTTCGCAGCTGGCTGAATTCAAGGCCTTTTGCAGGCCACCAAACTCCTTGAGCCGACAGGGCTCGGTATCGCTGGCGGCCTTTGGACGCTGGGAAATGGCAGTTCGCTTGATAACGGTTGCCTTTGGCTTCGACTTGGCAACCATCTTGGGACGCGAAGCGGTAGTGACCTTCTTCGGATTGTCCCGCTGACGGACGATCGGCCCCGGAGGCTCCGAGGAACCGATATTGGTGTCTTCCGGCGGCGCAATGCGCGGCGGAGCAATGGGTTCCTCGACCAATTCAGCCTGTGCTGGCCTCTCACTGCTCACAGCGGCGACTTCAAGGCGATCGGCCTTCGCCAACGCGCCATGTGAATCGGAAATGCCTGCGTCTGGCTCGGCAACGGGCTGGACGATCGCGACTGCGCGGCGCGGTGGAGCTCTGAGCTCCATTGCGGACAGCACGCCAACACACAGCGGGATAAGCAGGCCCAGCAACGCCATTCTCAGCATGATGCGCCTCTAACCTGAGTTAGTGCCGCTGAAAATTCTCCGCTCCAATGAGGCAACTTGTCGGCGGCTGGTGACACACGCACGGATCATTTGCCGACAGGGTTAACGTCGGCGGTGCTCCCAACACGTACCGAGACCGCCGCTGCCCATGTCGGTTTCCGGGAGTAGACCGGACCTGGTTCAGGTCATGGCAGAAGGTCTGTGAGTGCCACCCATTAGCACTCGAACCAGCATATCGGCTTTTGGACGAGCCCCTCCGGCAAGGCAGCCGCATTGTTCAACGACAAATCGCAGGCACCTCTGCCCAGCCGTGTCAGAGCCAAATCGAAGTCAATCGGCGACCGATGGTGGCTGCCTTCGGCTGCATCGCTCCGGTCAAAGGGGGCTTAATTCGCGCGCGGTGGCGGAAAGAAGAATTTGGCCAGACGAACTTCGACCCCAATGTTCTCCCGCAGCCCAGCCGTCGCCTGGAAATCGTGAAACACGTCACCGGCTATCGTGAAATCCTGAGCGAGCGGGACTTGAAATTGGAAATGGCCCCTCAAGAAATCATCTCGACCAAGCGACATATTGGGCTGAGGTATCGAGATCGGCAGTCCGGCGGCGACAAATCTGCCGTTTGTGCCTATTTGCTCGCCTCCCCAGGACTTCTCTATGCCGACGGCGGCAAACAGGAACGTGCTCGGATTATAGCGCAGGAATGCCTTGACGTCGTACGACGGCTGCTGCGTCAAGCTATCGTATCGCAGGACTCCGGGGAACGGCGCCCCAGGCGGATTGACCACCTCGAGAGGACTTCTGCCGTTGCTGTGGAACGATGCATTGGCGATCAGATCGAAAAACAGCCCATTGAGACTTGGTGAAAGCTTTCCAAGTCCCTCGGTGTAGCCGAACTGAGGGGTGTCGGTGAGCTGCCCCGGTGACGAGACATTCACCGCGGCGGTGTTGTCGAAGCTGCGCCCGAGCGGCAGCCAGAGAAAATTAGTGAGTCCGACCCAGCGCTGGACCTTTGCGTCGGAGATGAAGAAATAGGTCATGTGAAACACGGGATCGGCGAGCCCCCCGGCAACACGGTTGTTCGTGCCCGGGATATTCACATCCGTCAGTGTCGCAAATGGCAGGTCTGCTTCGATCACGAAGGGATGATCCGCGATCTCGGCAAAATAGGTCACGCGCGTAAACTCTATCCAGGTATTGGCGTGCGAGTTGGGCAGCGTGTGTCCGGCGGGATCGACAAAGGCATCGGCATGCGCAAAGCTTGCGTATTGGAACGCAATGAAGGTTCCGATCGGAAGCGACCCGCCCTGGTAGTCTCCTGCGTATGTTCTTGGGTTGTTGTCGGAGGCCGCGATTGCGCGTGTATTGCCTCCGATGATGCTGCCGAGCAGCGCGGCGATTCCAATTGAAAGGACACTCCACCAGGATTTCGCCGACATTCCTCCCTCCTGCTGCTCATTCGGCCAAGGCCGGCTTGGTTAGGCTTCGATCTCCTTTAAATTGCAATTTGAGAGGATACTCCTGACGGAGACGAATGCTGTAATCGACTTGCAACAGTGCGCATAAAAGCTGAAGAGGCAGGGACGCTGCCATAACCGTCTCATGGTATCGAAAACTGCCCCCTTTTCAGTTATCAGTTCCCCGTCTGCAGCTCGCCAAAGCGCTCCCAGCTCTTGCCGTTGAAGCGCATGAACTGCATCTGGTCGACCGGGACATGGTCGGTTGTGCCAGTGTCGACCTTGATGCCAGGCAGCAGCATCGGCAATTCGAGATCGTGGATCGCGAACGCCTGCTTCAAAATGTTCTCGGTCGACAGATCGTCGCCGCAGGCTTTCAGCACCGCCTCCAGCGCCATCGCACTGTTGTAGGAATTGACGTAGTTGGTGTCGTGCTGGTCGGCCTCCGGCACATATTTCGTCATGAACTCGCGCCAGCCTTTGACGCCCGGGTCGTCCTTCCAGGCGGGATCATCAGGGTCCTTCACGTAGGCGGTGGAGAGAATGCCGGTGCCCGCTTCCAGTCCCGCAGGTTCCATCACGGTCGAGACCCACACCGCGACATTGGAGAGGAACGTCATCGGCCGCCAGCCGATCTCGAAGGATTTGCGGATCGCCTGCGCCGCGAATTTCGGCGTCGCCGCGATCACGAACACATCGGCGCCTGAGGCCTTCAGCTTCACGATCTGGGAATCGATGGTCGGATCCTGGATCTCGTAGGTCGCGCTGGTGACGACGGAATCGTATTTGTCGCCGAGCACGTCCTTGAGGCCCGCGAGATAATCGCGGCCGTAATCATCGTTCTGCGAGATGACAGCGAACTTCGCATTCGGATTCTTCGCCAGCGCATAGCGCGCATAGAGCCGCGCCTCGTAGCGGAACGGCGCCTGCACGCCCATCGTCGCCTGCGGATATTGCGCGATGTCGGCGAATTTCGAGGCGCCGGAGCCGATGAAGAGCTGCGGCACGTTCTTGGCCTGGAGATATTTGGCGATCGCCGTGTTGTGGGCGGTGCCGATCGAGGAGAAGATCAGCGCGACCTCGTTGCTTTCCACCAGCTTGCGCGTCTGTTCGACCGATTTCGGCGGTGCGTAGCTGTCGTCGAGCGAGATCAGATTGACCTTGCGGCCATTGATGCCGCCCTTCTCGTTCAGCATCTTGAAGTAACCGACCTCGCCCTTGCCGAGCGCACCGAAGGCCGAGACCGGCCCGCTATAGGGCATGGTCTGGCCGATCCTGATTTCGGTCGCGGTGACGCCGCGCATCTCGGCGGCGATGGATGGGGTGGGGAATGACAGGAATGAAATGGCGCCAACCGCGCCCAATGCCGCCGTGACGCGCATCGGTCTCCCCTCCCCTTTGTACGGCGCGGTCGAGCCGCACCTTTGTTTGAGAGGAGCATGCCATGACGACTGGCGGGACGCCAATCATTATGGCGCGGGATCGTAGGGTGGGCAAAGCGCCAGCGTGCCCACCATCGCGAGCGCGGCGCGGATGGTGGGCACGGCGCAAGTGCGCCTTGGCCCACCCTACAGGGCTGGTGCTATTTCGCGACCTTGGCGCGGTCCTTGACGGGGATCACGAGCTTCAAGCCGGACCAGACGTCATTGACGGCGCAGATCTTGATATCGACGAGGCCATTCGCGAGTGCGGTCTCACGCACCAGCGCTTCGGTCACATCAGTCGCAACGCCTGACGCCTTCTTCGGCCATGACGCCCAGATCATCCCGTCCGGCGCGATCGCCTTGCGGTAATCACGCAGCTTGGTGGCGAGGCTCGTGGCCTCGGTCGCGAAGAGATGCACGAGATCGAGCGGAGCCTTTGTCTGCTTCACGATCCGCACGCCGTCGGGCAGTTCGCCGACGATGTCGCCATAGGGAGCGGAGAGACCGTCCACAAAAATACAAAAGCCCGGCTTGATGCCGAGCTTTTGCACTAGCGGTTTGCCGGAATAGCCGGCCATTTCGCGCAGGCCTTACGCCTGGGGCTGCGGCTCGAGGCCAGGATCCGGATCGGGGCGCGGACGCGACTTGCCGGCCGGGGGCACGGCGGAAGCGCGCGGCGTGGCCGGCTCCAGCACGGACTCACGGTTCGGCTTCTTGCCCTTGAGGAGATCGACGATCTCATCGCCCGACAGCGTTTCGAACTCGAGCAGGCCCTTGGCCAGCGCCTCGAGGTCGGCATGCTTCTCGGTGAGGATGCGGGTCGCTTCCTTGTAGCCTTCCTCGACGAGGCGCCTGATCTCGGAGTCGATCTTCTGGACGGTCGCCTCGGAGGCGTTCTGCGTCCGCGAGACCGACATGCCCAGGAAGACCTCGTCCTGGTTCTCGCCGTAGGAGACGGTGCCGAGCTCTTCCGACAGGCCCCAGCGCGTCACCATCATGCGGGCAAGGCGGGTGGCCTGCTCGATGTCGGAGGCGGCGCCCGAAGTCACCTTCTCGCGGCCGAAGATCAGCTCTTCGGCGACGCGGCCGCCCATCATGATGGCGAGGCGCGAGGTCATCTGCTCCAGCGACATCGACAGCTTGTCGCGCTCGGGCAGCTGCATGACCATGCCGAGGGCACGGCCGCGCGGGATGATGGTTGCCTTGTGGATCGGATCGGTCGCGGGCACGTTGAGGCCGACGATGGCGTGGCCGCCCTCGTGATAGGCCGTCAGCAGCTTCTCTTCCTCGGTCATGACGAGCGACTTGCGCTCGGCGCCCATCATCACCTTGTCCTTGGCCTCTTCGAACTCAGCCTGAGTGACCATGCGCTTGTTACGGCGCGCGGCGGTCAGTGCGGCTTCGTTGACGAGGTTCATCAGGTCGGCGCCGGAGAAGCCCGGCGTGCCGCGCGCGATGGTCTTGAGGTTGATATCCGGCGCCAGCGGCACCTTGCGGACGTGAACCTTGAGGATCTGCTCGCGGCCGACGACATCCGGATTGGGCACCACGACCTGGCGGTCGAAGCGGCCCGGACGCAGCAGCGCGGGATCGAGCACGTCGGGACGGTTGGTCGCGGCGATCAGGATCACGCCTTCGTTGGCCTCGAAGCCGTCCATCTCGACCAGCAGCTGGTTCAGCGTCTGCTCGCGCTCGTCGTTGCCGCCGCCGAGACCGGCGCCACGGTGACGACCGACCGCGTCGATTTCGTCGATGAAGATGATGCAGGGCGCATTCTTCTTGGCCTGCTCGAACATGTCGCGGACGCGGCTGGCGCCAACGCCGACGAACATCTCGACGAAGTCGGAACCGGAAATGGTGAAGAACGGCACGTTGGCTTCGCCCGCGACCGCGCGCGCGATCAGGGTCTTACCGGTGCCGGGAGGGCCGACCAGCAGCACGCCGCGCGGAATACGGCCACCGAGGCGCTGGAACTTGCCGGGGTCGCGCAGGAATTCGACGATCTCCTGGAGGTCCTGCTTGGCCTCGTCGACGCCGGCGACGTCCTCGAAGGTGACGCGGCCATGCGCTTCGGTCAGCATCTTCGCGCGCGACTTGCCAAAACCCATCGCCTTGCCGGCGCCGCCCTGCATCTGCCGCGACAGGAAGATCCACACACCGATCAGCGCAATGAACGGGAGCCAGGAGACCAGCAGCGAGACGAACCACGGCACGTTGTCGCCCGGCGGCTTCGCAGTGATCTGGACCTTGCTGTCGTACAGGCGCTTCACCAGCGTCGGGTCGTTCGGCGCATAGGTCTGGAAGCTCGAGCCGTTGGTGAAGGTGCCGTGAATGTCCGGCCCCTGGATCACGACGTCGCGCACGTTGCCGCGGTCAACCTCGCTCAGGAGCTGGGAGAAGGCGATGTCCTGCGAGGAGGCGCGCTGACCCGGATTCTGGAAGAGCGTGAACAGCGCCAACAGCAGCAAAACAATAATGACCCAGAGGGCGAAATTGCGCAGATTGGCGTTCATCGATCTTCCTTCGTGGTCGCGCGGATCGCGGCCCTGATCCTTCAGGAGCTACTTGGGCAATACGAGGAAATCCCCAAGGAATCCTCTCGGTTGGATGCATACAATTTAGGTGCCGCCCCGCCCGCTGCCAAGGGAACGAGATGGGACTATTTATCCCATCTTAGGCCGATTCCCGCTGAAATAATGGCGGCCGATTCGGGGTTTTCCCTGCCTGGTTAAGGTGCCCTGACGAGGTGCGGCGGAAACTGCCGGTGTCATGATCCGCCCGTCCGCGACTATCCGCCTTTGGACCGTCGGACCGGCGCCGGCGCGATGTGGATACGCCCCCGGGCAAGGCTGATCAAGGCTCCCGCAAGGGTCTGCTTGAGGACCGTCCGGCCATTTGCGGCCGCGCGGGGACCCGCGGCAATCGCCTGATCGAGCGCCGCCATCAGTGTTTCGACCTTGCCAAGTTCCGCCGGCCCCTCGTGCCCCACGGCGTCGATGGCCCGCAGCAGCAGCCGCAGCCGGACTTCCTCCGGCAAGGCCGTAAACGCGGACGCTTCGAAACTGCGAACGCCCGGCTGCGGCGCAACGCCGCGATCCCGCAAAAGGAGGAAGCGCTCGGCGCCGTCGGCCAGTACCTCGACCGCCGCATTGGCGCGCGCCAGCCTTGCTGCGAGCCGCGCCAGGTTGCGGGCATCGCCGCCCTCGGCCGCGAGTTGCGGCAGCAGCGCGCGCAGCCGCGGCCGGGTGAAGGCAGTGTCGCGGTTGGTGGGGTCGTCGGCAAAACCGATCTTCGCCCGCTTCAGCGTCGCGATCAGTTGCGACTTCGGAACATCGAGCAGCGGCCGCGCCAGGATGATGCCATCGCGCTCGCTGACATGGGCCATCGCCGAAAGCCCGGCAAGCCCGCTGCCGCGGAGCAGGCGCATCAGCAGGGTCTCGGCCTGGTCGTCGCGAGTGTGGGCCGTCAGCACATGGCTCGCACCGGCGGCCCGCGCGGCCTGCGCGAGCAGGCGATAGCGGGCCTCGCGCGCGGCCGCAGGCAGTCCCGTCTTCGGCTTTGCGCCGTGCCAACGCAACGTCCGGTGCGTCAATCCGAGCTCAGTGGCCAGCCGCTTGACCTCGCGCGCCTCGCGCGCCGCCTCAGGGCGCAGGCCGTGATCGACAGTAACGACGGTCAGAAGCGGGCCGCGCGCGAGACTGCGCTGCCAGCGCGCCGCAAGCCACATCAGCGCGACCGAGTCGGGCCCGCCGGAGACCGCGAGCACCAGCGCCGGCGCGCTTTTGAGCTCGGCGAAGAGCTGCTTCGCCTCGCGCGCCGAGATCGGAGAATTGTCGTCGTCTGACATGACGCTGCCCAGCAATCGCCAGCCCAATGGCAGGCACGTTCTAGCGCAGCATTATCCGCATTGTCAGCGATCAACGCTGCGTGTCAGCACTTCACCCGCTTCTGCTCGCGATCGACCGCGGCTTTGACGCCGGCGGAGGCGCGCGGATACTTGCGGCCGATCTCGCCGAAGGCGGCGCAGGCGGCCTCTTTCTCCTTCAACGCGGCGAGCGACTGGCCGAGCCGCAGCAGCGCATCCGGCGCCTTGGCCGATTTGTCGTATTTGGTGGTGACGGAGAGGAAGGCTTCCGCGGAGTCGCGATATTGCTGGCGCTGGAAGTAGCTCTCGCCGAGCCAGTATTGCGCGTCGCCGAGCAGAGGGTCGTTCGGATATTTCTGCGAAAAATTCTTCATGGTCTGCTCGGCGAGCGCATAGTCCTTGCGCTGCATGTAGCCGATGCCGAGGTCGAACTCGTCGCGCGGCGATGCCGAGGGCGGCAGGGTCGTCACGCCAGCGCCACCCGACTGCGCCGGATAGCCTGATTGCGCCGGCGGATAGCCGGGCTGGGCCGCCTGTGGCGCGGCCGCTTGCGGATACCGTCCGCCGGTGTTGCCAAGATCAAGCGGCTCGCCGGCGCCGCGGCCG
>NZ_LGHL01000212.1 GCF_001908205.1 Bradyrhizobium sp. NAS80.1 | reverse complement strand
GTTGTTGTGTTCACTCAACAAGGTGAGGAGCATCAGCGGCGCGTTCGCTCGCCCTGGTCAGTGACCCGGCGGCGCCGCGCTCAGTGGTTGGGTTATAGTCCCCGCCGATCTGGATTGTCAACGCCCATTGTCAACAAATCGTCGCACGGCGGGTCGCCGGAAAAATTCCCATGTTTCCAGCTGGTTAGAAGCCCCATGGAACCAATAGACCGAAGCCGCGCCGTAAAAATCTCAAAAAAAGTTCACGCCCCAGGGAGCTCCTGAGGGGCTCCAGAGGCGGCCTACCGCGCCCCTCCAGGGCGGGCCCGGGCCCCTAACCGTTCAGGAAATTTTTCCAGATTAGGCGCCGTACTAGAGCCACAATCCCGCGGCGTTCTGATAAGAGACAAGCTTGAATCGCGGGGATGCCAGTGGGGGCTGCCGGCGATTTTCATGGGGTCAGAGGGAGGCGAGCTTACGATGACGCGGCCTTCTTCGGACATTCGAGAGACATCGAGAGACCTTCACCTGCCTAGCTGTTCGTAATTTCGGCCGGCCCCCCGTTGGGGCTTTCTGAGCGCGGACGCCTATGCGGCTTGCCTTTTCCGGCGATCACCCCTTCAAGAGGGCGGCCAGGAAGGGTTCGAAAACGGGCATCTTGGGTCGTTGATTGGGGGACTTGGGTTGAACCACAGGACGTTACGCGGCGCTTACGGGCGTGAGACCGGGATCATCGATCTCGGCCACGAGCCGCCGCTTTCCGTCGATGGTTCTGAGGCCGCCGTCATCGATCGCCGTCGCGTCTCGGTACAATGGTTCAGCGGGACAATTCTGACCGGACTCTGCGGCGCGGCCCTGATCGGCGGCGCCGTTTTCGCGTCGCTCGACGGCGAGATGACCTTCGCCAAGGTGCCGGAGCGCGTCGAAGGTGCGCTGCGTGGTGCGTTCGGCGCAGCTGATCGCGCCGTCACGCTGCACAAGGCCGACCGCCTGCCGCCGCCGAACGAATCCACCGCCTCGCGCAACATCATGCGCGTCTCCACCGTGACGCGTGTCGGCAACCGCGACGTGATGCGGGTGCGTCCCTTCGTCCGGATCGCCGGCAATCTGTCGATGACGACAAGCGATCTGTCGGCAAAGGTTCCGCCGTTCAACGCCCAGCGCATGCTGACCGACGTCGGCTCCGACCCGAAGACCGCATCGGATGACCCCAACAATCCTGAAGCCGTCGAACCCGACGCCGAGGTCTCCTTCGTCACCAAGGACCTGTCGCCGGTGCTGCCGAAGGCCAAGATTTCCGCGGTGGTGGCGCTCGACGACATCCTGATGCGGGTGCGCGACGCCGCCAACTGGCGCGGCAATGGCGGGGTGCGCTACGCCTCGCTCGCCAATGCGACCGCCGACGTCTCCGGCGCGACCGGTTCGTCCGACATGAAGATGGCCTACGCCACTGAGGTGTCGCCGTCCGATCCCTATGCCGGCTTCGAGACGCGCGTGGTGCCGGAAAACGTCACGCTGCTGCCGAAGACCAAGGAGCAGATCACCGGCGGTAATCCGAACGGCGAACGCGTCCACATGGTCAAGAAGGGCGACAGCGTCGCGTCCGTCCTGCGCGATCTCGGCGCCACGCCGGAGGAGATCAAGGCGATCGCCGCAACGCTCGGCCCGCGCGGTCGCGACGGCGGCCTGAAGGAAGGCGAGAAGCTTCGCATCCTGATGGCGCCCGCAAGCCCCGGCGCGCGGCTGCAGCCCTACCGCGTCGTCGTTGCCAACGACACCATGGTGGAGGCAATCGCGGCGCTGTCCGATCTCGGCAAATACGTCGCGGTCGACGTGTCCAGCATGAACACCGTCGCCGACGGCGCGGCCAATGCCAACAGCGACGACGATGACGATGACGACGGCTCCGGCGTGCGGCTCTACCAGAGCATCTACGAGACCGCGATGCGCAACAAAGTGCCGATGCCGGTCATCGACGACATGATCAAGATCTACTCCTACGACGTCGATTTCCAGCGCAAGGTGCAGCCGGGCGATTCCTTCGACGTCTTCTACGCCGGCGAGGACGAGGGCGTGACCTCGGCCGAAAAGAACGAGGTGCTGTTCGCCTCGCTGACGGTCGGCGGCGAGACCAAGAAATACTATCGCTTCCAGAGCGCCGACGACGGCGTCGTCGACTACTATGACGAGACCGGCAAGAGCGCGAAGAAGTTCCTGGTGCGCAAGCCCGTCAACAGCGCCATCATGCGCTCCGGCTTCGGCGGCCGCCGCCATCCGATCCTTGGCTATGTGAAGATGCACACCGGCGTCGACTGGGCCACCACCTACGGCACGCCGATCTTCTCCGCCGGCAACGGCGTGATCGAGAAAGCCCAGCTCGAGGGCGGCTACGGCAAATATATCCGCATCAAGCACAACAACGGCTACGAGACCGCCTACGGCCACATGTCGGCTTTCGCCAAGGGCATGGAGCCAGGCAAGAAGGTGCGGCAGGGCCAGGTCATCGGCTTCGTCGGTTCGACCGGCCAGTCGACCGGCCCCCCACGTTCACTACGAAATCCTGGTCAACGGCCGCTTCGTCGACCCGATGCGCGTGAAACTGCCGCGCGGCCGTTCGCTGGAAGGTTCGATGCTTGCCGGCTTCGAGAAGGAACGCGACCGGCTCGACGGCATGATGAGCGGCCGCAACGGCGCCATCGCCCGCATGTCGGACGCCACCGGCGGGCCGTTGCAGGTCAGCAACCGCTAGGCTGGTAATCCCCCGACTCTGTCGACCTGCGGCTAGGACAAAACCTGTGCCCGCACGATCACGAAGACGATCCCGATCGCAGTCAGGCCGAACGACACGGCCATCAGCGGCAACAGGACGTCGATCGCGGCGTGCGAACCGTGAAGTTCTGCACCCCAAACCTTGAATTCGCCGGCCTCCCAGTCGCGCAGCGACATCGATTTAAGGTGCGGCTCATACGGCATCCGATACCTCCTCCAGAGCCGCGACAGCATCCACGGCAGCAGGGTTGCGACCATGAACAGCAACGTGACGAAGCCGAGGGACAGGCTGACATCGCTGCTGCGGTCAAACAGCACCCAGGCCATCAGCGCGAACCAGGCAACAAGGCCGACGGCGGCCGCGTAGATCTTGGGATGAAGCTGATCGAAGACAGGATGATTTGGGGCGACGAGATCTTGTTTCATGGCGATATTCTGCGCTGGCTAAAAGCAGGCTTCGCCGACGACGATTTTGCTGACACCGATCGATCGCGAGGGATCACAGGGCTTGATCGCAGCACCTGCTGGCAGGATTTGCCGGCGAACCTGTGTATTGGGGCAATGCCGGTTCGCGGCGACAGTTTCATTAAATCGGATGGCACGGACGGCCCCTGTTGGACCCGTGGAACTGTTCGGCGATCTTCACGATTGATTGGTGCGAGTCCGCCAAGAGGAGAACGACCATGCCGCACCTCTCCCGCGACGACGTCATCAAGGCCGTCGGCGGAGCTGACGATGTCACGATTGCACAAATCATCGGAACCGGCGCGACCGTCGAGGAACTCGCCGAAGCCCAGGCCTGGCTCGCCAATGACGAGCCCATGATCAACGATCTCCGTCCGCTCGCGCATGGCCGCGTGCGCGAGCTCGTGGACATCCTGTCGGAACTCGAACAGGACGGGGACGACGAAGGACCGGCCTCCCCGGCTCCGTCTCCCCCGTCAGCTAGCCAGTAGACCTGACCAAAACAATTCGCCCCGGAGAGGACGACCTCTCCGGGGCGATCTTGTTGAGCGGCGAGCGCCGGCGATCAGTTCAGCTTGCGCTTCGGCGCCGGCGCCTCGAACGTGGCGATTTCGGCAGTCTGCGGCGCCTTGCCGTTGAACGTCAGCACGTTGCCTGCGGCAGAGATCGCAACGGTATCCCCGTCCCTGACGTCGCCGGCCAGGATCATCTCGGCGAGCGGATCCTGGAGGTGACGCTGGATCACGCGCTTGAGCGGCCTCGCACCGTACGCGGGATCCCAGCCCTTGGCAGCTAACCAGTCGCGTCCCGCCGCATCGAGCGTCAGCACGATCTTGCGATCGGTCAAAAGCTTCTGCAGCCGAGCGAACTGGATCTCGACGATCCGGCCCATCTCGCTCTTCTGCAAGCGATGGAACAGGATGATCTCGTCGACGCGGTTCAGAAACTCAGGACGGAAATGCGCCCGCACCGTTCCCATCACCTGCTCACGCACGGCTGATGTGTCTTCGCCCTCCGGTTGATTCACCAGAAACTCCGAGCCGAGGTTCGAGGTCATGATGATCAGCGTGTTGCGGAAATCGACGGTTCGGCCCTGGCCATCGGTCAGCCGGCCGTCGTCGAGCACCTGCAACAGGACGTTGAAGACGTCCGGATGCGCCTTCTCGATCTCGTCGAACAGCACCACCTGGTAAGGCCGGCGCCGCACCGCTTCGGTAAGCGCACCACCCTCGTCATAACCGACATAACCCGGAGGCGCGCCGATCAGCCGCGAGACCGAATGCTTCTCCATGAACTCCGACATGTCGAGGCGGACCATCGCGGTCTCGTCGTTGAAGAGGTACTCCGCGAGCGCCTTCGTCAGCTCGGTCTTGCCGACGCCGGTCGGTCCTAAGAACATGAACGAGCCGGTCGGCCGGTTCGGGTCCTGCAGCCCTGCGCGCGAGCGGCGCACGGCGGTCGCAACCGCACGCACCGCCTCAGCTTGGCCGACGACGCGCTGTCCGAGCTGCTCCTCCATCTTGAGAAGCTTCTCTTTCTCGCCTTCCAGCATCTTGTCGACGGGCACGCCGGTCCAGCGCGAGACCACCTGCGCGATGTGGTTGGCGGTGACCGCCTCTTCCATCATCTGGCCGGAGCCTTCACGCGCCTCGATGTCCGCGAGCTTCTTCTCGAGCTCCGGGATCCGGCCATAAGCCAGCTCGCCCGCCTTCTGAAATTCGCCGCGACGTTGCGCGTTGGCGAGATCGACACGCAAGGCGTCGAGCTCGGACTTCAGCTTCTGGGCGTTGGAGAGCTTGTTCTTCTCCGCGCTCCAGCGCGACGTCAGCGCTGCAGACTTCTCCTCGAGCTCGGCGAGCTCCTTCTCGAGCAGTTCGAGACGGGTCTTGGAGCCGACATCGCTCTCCTTCTTGAGAGCTTCCTGCTCGATCTTGAGCCGGATGATCTCGCGGTCGAGCGAATCCAGCTCTTCCGGCTTGGAATCGACCTGCATCTTCAGCCGGGCCGCGGCCTCGTCCATGAGGTCGATCGCCTTGTCCGGCAGGAAACGGTCGGTGATGTAGCGGTTGGACAGCGTCGTGGCCGCCACGAGCGCGGAATCGGTGATCCGCACGCCGTGATGCTGCTCGTACTTGTCCTTTAGTCCGCGCAGGATCGAGATGGTGTCCTCGACCGAGGGCTCGCTGACGAAGATCGGCTGGAAGCGCCGCGCCAGCGCCGCATCCTTCTCGACGTGCTTCTGATACTCGTCGAGCGTGGTGGCGCCGATGCAGTGCAGCTCGCCGCGGGCAAGCGCCGGCTTGAGCAGGTTGGAGGCGTCCATCGCGCCGTCGCCCTTGCCGGCGCCGATCAGCGTGTGCATCTCGTCGATGAACAAGATGAAGTTGCCGTCGCTCGCGGTGACCTCCTGGAGCACGGCCTTGAGCCGCTCCTCGAATTCACCGCGGTATTTTGCGCCTGCAATCAGCGCACCGAGATCGAGCGAAAGCAGCTTCTTGTCCTTGAGGCTCTCGGGCACGTCGCCATTGACGATGCGCAGCGCGAGGCCCTCGGCGATGGCAGTCTTGCCGACGCCGGGCTCACCGATCAGGACGGGATTGTTCTTGGTTCGGCGCGACAGCACCTGGATGGTGCGGCGGATTTCCTCGTCGCGGCCGATGACCGGATCGAGCTTGCCGTCGCGCGCAGCCTGGGTCAGGTCGCGGGCATATTTCTTCAGCGCGTCATAGGCGTTCTCGGCGGTCGCCGAGTCAGCCGTGCGGCCCTTGCGCAGCGCCTCGATCGCGGCGTTGAGATTCTGCGGGGTGACGCCGCCCTTGGCCAGGATCGCGCCAGCCTCACTGGTCTTCTCCAGCGTGAGGCCGAGCAGAAGCCGCTCGACGGTGACAAAACTGTCGCCGGCCTTCTCGCCGGCCTTTTCGGCCGCGTCGAAGGTGCGGGCGAGCTCAGGCGCCAGATAGATCTGTCCGGCGCCGCCGCCGGAGACCTTCGGCACCTTGTTGAGGGCGTCCTCGGTCGCCTTCAGAATTGCACGGGAATTGCCGCCCGCACGGTCGATCAGACCGGCAGCCAGCCCCTCATTGTCGTCCAGCAGCACCTTCAGGACGTGCAGGGTCGAAAACTGCTGATGCCCCTCACGCACCGCAAGCGACTGTGCGGACTGGATGAAGCCCCTGGAGCGTTCGGTATATTTGTCGATATTCATGTCTTTTCTTTCCCTCGGCCTGCCCCTGGAGCCCTCTAAGGCACTCCAAACGGCATCTTCATTGGGTTTCCGCTGGCCGCGTTGACGTTCGTCAACAGGCAGCGGTCATTATCAGCCGGCGCTGGCGCCGACCTGATCCAGATGTGGGAAGCGTGCCCTTAGATCGGAAGAGGCGAGTTCACAATTTCGTGCGCTGATCCGCCTGCTTGGCGGGTCACGGTCGAATCCCTAAAGTAGCGGCATGACAGCCAGCCAGACCGCCGAGATCACCGGCCTCTACCGCTACCCGATCAAGGGCCTGACGCCCGAGCCCCTGCCCCGCGTCCCCCTGCGGACCGGCCAGACCCTGCCCGCCGACCGCCGCTATGCCATCGAGAACGGCCCGAGCGGGTTCGATCCCGAGGCGCCGGCGTGGATGCCCAAGACCCAATTTTTGATGCTGATGCGCAATGAGCGGCTCGCAGCCCTCGACAGCCGGTTCGAGGATGCGACCAATCGCCTGACGATCCGCAAGGACGGCCAGGTCGTCGCCAGCGGCGATCTCGAAACCGCCGCCGGGCGCGCGGCCATCGAGAGCTACTTCACCGAAAACTTTCAGCCCGAGCTGAAGGGCGCGCCAAAGCTGCTGTCCGGCCGTGACCACAGCTTTTCCGACGTCGCCCGCAAGGTCGTCTCCATCATCAATCTCGGCAGCGTCCGCGCGATCGAGACCATGCTCGGCGGCGCCTCCGTGAATCCCCTGCGCTTCCGCGCCAATCTCTACGTCCAGGGCTGGCCGGCCTGGTCCGAGCTCGATCTCGTCGGCCAGACGCTCGCGATCGGAGAGGCCCGGCTGAAAGTCGTCAAGCGCATCGTCCGCTGTGCAGCCACCAACGTCGATCCCCTGACCGCAGCGCGCGATCTCGAAATCCCGCCGACGCTCTCGCGCAATCTCGGCCACATGGATTGCGGCATCTATGCCGAGGTCATCGCCGACGGCGAGATCGGCGTGGGTGACGCGATTGCGGTGGAAGAGCCGAAATTTGTGTGACGGCACACCGGCGCAACGCACTCCGTCATTGCGAGGAGCGAAGCGACGAAGCAATCCAGACTATTTCCGCGGGAGGATTCTGGATTGCTTCGCTTCGCTCGCAATGACGAACTTCAGTTCGGCATCACATACGCATAGATCCGGCCGCGCGACACCGGCGCCTCGCGAACACGATTGCCGTTGTTGCCGGAGATCATGATCGGATTGCCCTGCGCGTCCACGCCCGTGATGATGCCGACATGGCCGCCGCGGCGGCCGCGCGACATGACCGCGATGGCGCCGACCTGCGGGCCGGAGACGCGCGTGCCGTAACGCGCGAATGAGTTCGCCATGTCGGATCCCGTGCCCCGATGGCCGGTGTGCTGCAGCACCATGTTCATGAAGCGCGCGCACCACAGACTGCCGCGTCCGGTCGGATTGCCGCCGAGATGACGTCGCGCCTCGGACACGAGGCTCGATCCGCCGCCGCTCGTTGCCATTCCGTTATTGGCCATATCGCCGCTGTTGGCGTTCGGATTGTAGCTGGCCTGGGTGCTGGCGAATTCGCTTGCCTGCAACTGCGCCGCGCTGCGCTCGAAGCGCGAACTGCGCGCATGGTGCCGGTAATGATGATGTCTGCTGACGTGGTGCACGTCAGCGTGCCGCTCTGCGCTATGACGATGTGGCCGCGCTGAGGCCGGAGAAACGAATGCGGCAACCGCCGCGAAGAAGAGCGCCAGCGCGACAACACAACGCGACAGGCGATACGCAAACAACTCAAACATACTTCATCCTTCGTTGACACCCCCACTTCCGATCGGCCCGTGCACTGGCCGACATCCGCCGGGCCGTTAAGCCGCCCGATGTGGCGAGAAAAAGACGCCGCGCCCCGGGAATTGCTGCGATGAATTTGTGTCGGTGCTGGTCTGATGCTGCCGCATTGCGGACAACAGCGTTAACTGCAATTCTCTCACTACGGCTCGAAGAGAGGGAAATAGTTAATGCCCCACGCCACGACCAGGGACGACGTCCGCATCTATTTCGAAGAAGCGGGTCAGGGAACGCCGATTATTTTTCTGCACGAGTTCGCGGCCGACTACACCAATTGGGAGCCGCAGATGCGCTATTTCTCGCGCGGCCATCGCTGTATCACCTATTCCGCGCGCGGCTACACACCATCGGACGTGCCCGATGGCGAGGTCTACACCCATGAGCACTTCTACACCGACGCGCTTGCCGTGCTCGATCACCTCAAGATCGAGCGCGCGCATCTCGTCGGCTTGTCGATGGGTGCCTACTCGTCGCTCCAGATCGGATTGAACGCGCCGCAGCGCGCGCTGTCGATGACGCTGGCCGGCGTCGGCTCCGGCTCGGAGATCGAGAATCTTGACAACTGGCGCAAGCAGTGCCGCGCCAATGCCGAGCAATTCGAGACGCTCGGCTCGACCGAGGTCGCAAAAGCCACGCGCGAGGCACCGAGCCGGATTCCCTTCCTGGTGAAGGACCCGCGCGGACACGCCGATTTCTACGCCGCGCTGGCGCGGCACGATGCCAAGGGTTCTGCGAATACGATGCGCGGCTTCCAGGGCGGCCGCCCCTCGATCTACACGATGTCGGATGCAATCAGGGGCGTCACAACGCCGGCGCTGATCATCTGCGGCGACGAAGATGATCCGTGCGTCGGACCGAGCCTGTTCCTGAAGAAGCATCTGCCCGCGGCGGGGCTCGCGATGTTTCCGAAGTCAGGCCACGTGCTCAATCTCGAAGAGCCCGCGCTGTTCAACGAAACGGTGGAGCGGTTCGCGACGCTGGTGGAAGCGGGGCGATGGCCGGTGCGCGATCCGAGGTCAGTGCCGGTCAACTAGTTGAAGTGCCAGTTCACGCCGAGACGCACGATGTGCCCATCGAAGCGCGTCGAGGATTGGACCGGGTTGACGAAGGCGACCAGGCCTCCGTGAGGCTGGACCAGCGTGAAGTTGGAGGAATGCGAACCGAGGTCGTAATAGAGATATTCGGCCTTGGCGCTCCAGGATCGCAGGAACATCCACTCGAAGCCGCCGCCAGCCGTCCAGCCCGCCAGCGTGCCCGCGAAACTCGAGCTCGCGCCGATCGGCCCGTTCGTGACGGCCGGAGTGAGGCTGAAGAGATCGGTGCTGGTCGAGACGCGACCATAGGCGAGGCCGCCCGTGCCGTACACGAGCAGGGCGGGCGTCGCGAGAAAGCCGAGACGGCCGCGGACGGTGCCGAGATAGTCGAGGCGCTTGGTGACCGTGGTGGTCATCTGGTAGTTGAAGACCGGCGCCAGGGCGAGAGGCACGACTGTCACGGCGCTGCCGGTGCCGCCGCCCGCAACGCCCTGGATGTCGGCTTCAAGACCTGCGACCCATCCGCGGTCGAACTGAAAATTCCAGCCGAGCTGGCCGCCGCCGATGAAGCGATCACTCTTGACCGGGATGCTGGTGGTCGCGGCTGCCGCGGCCGCGTCGGCAAGATTCACCGGCAAGGCGCCGGCTGCTGTCGGGAACGCCGTCGACACGGTGTCGACCGTTTGATGTCCATTCCAGGTGCCGCCCAGGTTCACGCCGCCGTACCAGCCGGTCCAGCTCTCGGCCGCTGTCGCGATCGGCGCCTTGACTGCCGGCTGGTAGGCAAGATCAGCCGCATCAGCTGAGCACACGCCAAGAACAGCCGCCATCGCCCCAACTACAATTCCGTTCGTCCGCATTGTCCGCCCCCGATACCCGATTGAGCCGACTGCAAAGGCGCCGCTCGTGCGTGCGCAATTCGTCGGTCAATCTCGTTATCGGATTTGCGGCACAGACGCTCGGCCTGAGCGGCACAAGCATTGGACAGTGCGGAACTGCGTGATCCTGTTCAGCAGCTTGTTGCGTTCAGGCAACAGCGTTCTCGGCCTCTATGGTTCGAGGCGCGCCGAAGGCGGCGCTCCTCACAATGAGAGTCCAAGATTTCATCGCGAAACAAGACCTCATCCTAACAGGGTGAGGGTCTAACGGATGCTGCGCTCGCAATGACGGTGGCTATTATTTCCCCCCGCCCCGGCTCAGCAGAAACACGCCCTGCTCGCCGAACATGTTCCAGACCCACCACGGCAGCCGCAGGCGCAGCGGACGACCATAGAGGTCCAGCGCCTCGGCGCGCTCCATCTTGACGTGGATGGCGTCGCAGAGCTCGACGAAATCCTTGATGGTGCAGAAATGGATGTTGGCGGTGTCGTACCAGGTCGCCGGCAAATTCTCCGTGCGCGGCATGTGCCCGCCGATCAGGAGCTGGAGCCGCATCTTCCAGAAGCCGAAATTCGGGAACGAGACGATGGCGCGGTGGCCGATGCGCAGCAGGTTCTCCAGCACCACCTTCGGCTGCCGCGTCGCCTGCAGCGTCTGCGACAGGATCACGTAGTCGAAGGCATCGTCCGGATAATTGACGAGGTCGGTGTCGGCGTCGCCCTGCACCACCGCGAGGCCCTTGGCGACGCAGCGATTGACGCCTTCGCGCGACAGCTCGATGCCGCGGCCGTCGATGCCGCGGGTCTCCAGAAGCTGGAGCAGATCGCCGTCGCCGCAACCGACGTCGAGCACTCTCGAGCCCGGCTTGACCATCTCGGCGACCAGCAAATGGTCGGCGCGAAAATGGCCGGTCTGCTCCGTTGCAAGGCCGCCCAGCGGCAGCACTTCCTGTACAGACATCGCTAGCCGTCCTTGCCGGTAAGCCCACGCGCCTTGCCTGCCGAATGCAGGAAGGCGCGCGAGATGTCGAAGAATTCGGGCACGTCGAGCAGGAAGGCGTCATGGCCGCGATCGGTCTCGATCTCGGCGAACGACACCCGCGCGCTCGACGCATTCAGCGCATGCACCAGCGCGCGCGATTCCGAGGTCGGGAACAGCCAGTCGCTGGTGAAGGAGACGACGCAGAAGCGGGTCTGGATTCCAGCGAACGCCTTGGCCAGCACGCCGCCATGGTCGGCAGCGATGTCGAAGTAGTCCATCGCACGGGTCAGATAGAGATAGGAGTTGGCATCGAACCGCTCGACGAAGGACGAGCCCTGGTAGCGCAGATAGCTCTCGACCTGGAAGTCGGCGTCGAACGAGAACGTCGGCAGCTCGCGATCCTGCATGCGCCGGCCGAATTTTCGATGCAGCGCGGCGTCAGAGAGATAGGTGATGTGCGCCGCCATCCGCGCCACCGCGAGGCCGCGATGCGGATGGATGCCCTGATCGGCATAGCCGCCATTGTGCCAGTCGGGATCGGCCATCACCGCCTGACGGCCGAGCTCGTGGAAGGCGATGTTCTGCGCCGAGTGCCGCGTCGCGCAGGCGATCGCCAGCGCGGAGAATACGCGCTTGGGATAGGCGGCGGTCCATTGCAGCACCTGCATGCCGCCCATCGAGCCTCCGACCACGGCGAACAGCGTATCGATGCCGAGCCGATCGATCAGCATCGCCTGCGCGCGCACCATGTCCGGGATGGTGATGACCGGGAAATCCAGGCCCCATACCTTGCCGGTTGCAGGATTGATCGAGGCCGGCCCGGTCGAGCCCATGCAGCCGCCGATGACGTTGGCGCAGATGATGAAGTAGTGTTGAGGATCAAGCGGCCGGCCGGGACCGACGAGGGTCTCCCACCAGCCGGACTTGCCGGTGACCGGATGCACGTTGGCGACGTGCTGGTCGCCGGTCAGCGCATGGCAGATCAGAACGGCGTTGGAGCGCGCGGCGTTGAGCTCGCCATAGGTCTGGTAGGCGATCTGGAACGGGGTGAGATCGACGCCGCAATCGAGCCGCAGCGGCTGGTCGGCGCCGAAATGCGCGACCTCGGAGCTCGGATGATCGACCTCATGCGACCGATCGTCGGCACTGATCGCGGGACTGGGAATCGCTTTGACGCCAACCATCTCTGATCATCGACCTCGTTTGCGATCACACTCTCGACCGCATTGACATCAGGCCATGAAAAACCCGGCCTGAACGATAGGTTCGGCCGGGATCGGAAACGTCCCCGGCCTGTTTAGCGAGTTTTTTAACGTGGCTGCAAGCCGGCCGGCTCAAATGACCACGGAACAGGCAAAACCTACTGGCTTGGGCGATTTTCGTCAAGTCGCGGTCCGGATTAACCAAATTCGTCCCTGTCACATCAGCAGAAAAGACTGTCATTTCTCTTTGCTTTCGCGGCTCCGACTGCCTAATCAAGACGTCAACCGCAGCGGATCTGTCCCCGGACGACCTGCATTGGAACGCCTCTCAACAGCCCTTGTCAGATATGACCCAACGTCCGCCCGCGCCACCATCGCTCCAGGAATTGCGCAAGGAGATCGACGCGATCGACGAGGGCATGCACCGCCTGCTGATGCAGCGCGGCGACATCATCGACCGCCTGATCCAGGTGAAGCAGACCCAGGAGGTCGGCTCGGCGTTCCGCCCGGCGCGCGAGGCCGCCATGATGCGTGACCTCGTCCAGCGCCATCGCGGCATCCTGCCGCTCGACACGGTCGAGAGCATCTGGCGCGTCATCATCTCGACCTTCACCTACGTGCAGGCCCCATTCTCCGTGCATGCCGACATCTCGGTGAGCGAGCCGGCCATGCGCGATTCCGCGCGTTTCCATTTCGGCTTCACCGTGCCTTACGTCGCGCATTTCAGCGCGCAGGCAGCGGTCGAGGCGGTAGCGAAATCCAAGGGCGATCTGGCGCTGGTCTCGGCAACCTCGAGCCGTACGCCGTGGTGGCTGTCGCTGGAAGCGACCGGTGCACCGAAGATCATCGCGCGGATGCCCTTCGTCGAGCGCGCCGATCATCCGGCGGCGATGCCCGTGTTCGCGGTCTCGCGCGTCGCCGACAGCGCCCTGGTGACGGAGGTCGAGACCTTCAGCGTCCGCGTGTCGGGGTGGAACGCCGAGGTCGCTCGCGCCCTGTCGCCGCTCGCCGAAATCGTGGCGGTGCCCGATACCGCTTTCGACGGCGCGGCGCTGCTGGTCTCGGTCACGAGCGCGACCAGCATCGACAAAATCAAGGCTGCCCTGATCGAAGCGGGGGCCTCGGTGCGGTCCACGGCCCTCGTCGGCAGCCACGCAACGCGCTATACGGTCCCCCCGGCCGGGTCGAAATCGTAAGTCACGAGCAGCCCAGCCTATCCGGAGTTGAAGATGTCCCGCCCCGTGCCGAATCCCGGCATTCTCGATATTGCGCCCTACACGCCCGGCAAGAGCCCGGTGCCGGAGCCGGGCCGCAAGGTGTTCAAGCTCTCGGCCAACGAGACGCCGTTCGGGCCCTCGCCCAAGGCGATCGAGGCCTTCAAGAACGTGGCGACGCATCTGGAAGATTATCCGGAAGGCACCTCGCGCGTGCTGCGCGAAGCGATTGGCCGTTCTTTCGGGCTCGACCCCAACCGCATCATCTGCGGCGCCGGCTCGGACGAGATCCTCAATCTGCTCGCCCACACCTATCTCAGCCAAGGCGACGAGGCGATCTCGACCACGCACGGCTTCCTGGTCTACCCGATCGCGACCATGGCGGTCGGCGCCAAGAACGTCGTCGCACAGGAGACCAACCTCACCTGTAATGTCGACGCCATCCTCAAGGCGGTGACGCCGCGGACGAAGCTGGTCTGGCTCGCCAACCCGAACAATCCGACCGGCACCTATGTGCCGTTCGACGAGATCAAGCGCCTGCGCGCCGGCTTGCCGTCGCACGTGCTGCTGGTGCTGGACGCGGCCTATTCCGACTACGTCTCGCGCAACGATTACGAGATGGGGATCGAGCTGGTCGCCACCACCGAGAACACCGTGGTGACGCACACCTTCTCCAAGATCCACGGCCTCGCGGCCCTGCGCGTTGGCTGGATGTTCGGCCCCGAGCACATCATCGATGCGGTCAACCGCATCCGCGGTCCCTTCAACGTGTCGACGCCGGCGATGTACGCCGCCGTCGCTGCGATCGAGGACACCGCGCACCAGGCGATGTCGAAGCAGTTCACCGAGACCTGGCGCAACTGGCTGACCGAGCAGATCGGCAAGCTCGGACTGAAGGTGACGCCGAGCGTCGCCAATTTCGTGCTGATCCATTTCCCGACCGAGAAGGGCAAGACCTCTGACGAGGCCGATGCCTACCTCACCAAGCGTGGCCTCGTGCTGCGCGCGCTGAAGAACTACGGCCTGCCGCATTCGCTGCGCATGACCATCGGCACCGAGGAGGCCAACCGCCTCGTCGTCGACGGCCTGCGCGACTTCATGGCCGGCAAATGAGCGTTGATCCGCACTTCCAGCGCGTCGCGCTGATCGGCTTCGGCCTGATCGGCGGTTCGATCGCTCGCGCTGCGAAGCTCCAGGGCCTGGCCGGCGAGATCGTCACCACCGCACGCTCGGAGAAGACGCGCGCGCGGGTGATCGAGCTCGGCATCGTCGACCAGGTCGTGGCGACCAATGCGGAGGCTGTGAAGGACGCCGATCTCGTCATCCTCTGCATTCCCGTCGGCGCCTGCGGACCGGTGGCGCAGGAGATCGCTGCGCATCTGAAGCCGGGCGCGATCGTCTCCGACGTCGGCTCGGTCAAGGGCGCGATCGTCAGGGACATGGCGCCGCATCTGCCGAAGAACATTCACTTCGTGCCGGCGCACCCCGTAGCGGGCACCGAGCATTCGGGCCCGGATTCCGGCTTCGCCGAGCTCTTCATCAACCGCTGGTGCATCCTCACCCCGCCGGAAGGCACCGACGCATCCGCCGTCGCGCACTTACGCGCCTTCTGGGCGGCGATGGGCGCAAAGGTCGAGGTCATGACGCCGGATCATCATGATCTCGTGCTCGCGATCACCAGCCACCTGCCGCATCTGATCGCCTACACCATCGTCGGCACCGCCGACGAGCTGGCGCAGGTGACGGAATCCGAGGTCATCAAGTTCTCCGCCGGTGGCTTCCGCGACTTCACCCGCATCGCCGCGTCCGACCCGACGATGTGGCGCGACGTGTTCCTTGCCAACAAGGAAGCGGTGCTGGAGATGCTCGGCACCTTCACCGAGGATCTCGCAAAGCTGACCCGCGCGATCCGCCGCGGCGACGGCGAGGCGTTGTTCGACCATTTCACCCGCACCCGCGCGATCCGCCGCGGCATCGTTGAGATCGGCCAGGACTCGGCGGCAGCGGATTTCGGCCGGCCGCATGAGGCACTGAAGAAGCCGTAGAGATTGGTACTGCGGACGGTTAATACAGCGGCGGGATCTGGCCGACCTTGATCGGACCGAGCATCACGGCGCCGTCGGCGAACTTCAGCGGAAAGCTGCGCGCCTTCTTGCCCTCGAGCGTGCTCTCGGTGCCGATCGAGTTGATGCCGGCGGCAACGCCGGCATTGGCGTTCTGCTTGATGACCTTGCCGAGGCCGGGAACGGCGCGGTCGAGCGCGCCGAACAGATTGTTGAGATCCTGCGACTTCACGCCGGGCGCGACGCGATCGAGCGTCGCCTGCGGCACGCCCTCCTCCAGCATCTTCTCGATGCCGAGCGCCGGGATCACCCGCTCGAGACCTGTCACCGTCATCTGCAATTCGCCGTCTAATCGGCCATTGGCCGAGAGTCCGAGCGTGCCGGCGGCGACCGCGATCATCTCGCCCTGCTGAATCCGCGACTGCACGATCTCGATATGACCGCCGGCGGCCTGGAGCTCGCGGAAGCGCTGCGGCCAGGGCTTTGGCGTGAGGTCGGAGAGGCCGGTGATCTTCGCGCGCGTGTCCGCCTCGAACGGCTCGGCCAGCAGCGGATGAACGCCCTGGATGCTGCCCTGCGCGACGTGGAGCACGGTCTCGATGATCGGATGGTCGGACGATGATCCATCTGCAAAGCGCCCGTGCAGCTCGACCTGCTTGGCGCGCGCGAGCGGCACTTGCACGCTGCCGTCGAGACGATTGATGACGGGATCATCGAATACGATGGAGGCGCGTTCCGGCACCGCCGGCAGGCCGACCACGCTGCTGCGGCCCTTGCTCCAGTTCACCACGAAGGTGTTTTGCGTGACGCCGTCGGTCAGCGTTGCGGGCGCGGAGAATTCGGCGATGACGAGCTTGGGATCATAAACCTGGGCGACGACCAGGATGTTGTCCAGCTTGGCGGTGAACGGCGTCTTGCTCGCGTTCTGCGACACCAAGGCGACGCTGGCGCCGGTACACTGGACCTCGAAGCGGAACGGGAATCCGGCGATCGAGCGCTTGGCGCAATCATAGATGCGGCCGGATTTGGCCTCCTGCGCGCGCCAGGCGTCGGCGGCGACCTCGGCCTGCGAGGCCGCATAGAACCAGAAGCCGCTCCACGCCGCTGCGAGGATCAGGAGGAGAACGGGTGCAATGAAAAGGCCCCAACGGGAGCGCCGGCCTGCGTTAACGGTCATATCAGACATGCGGCGACCCTTTGATCCCAGATTTTGGCAAATGTAAGCGAGGCCGGCCTGCGACGAAAGGCAGAGAATTTGCTTCGCTTGGGGGCACGGTTCTGGTAGCCGTGCCCGACATGTCGGAAATCAACCTCCCCTCCGTCACCACTGCCAAAGGCGACCTCTGGGTGTTCGGCTACGGCTCGCTGATGTGGCGGCCGGGCTTCGAATTCGAGGAACGCGTTCCGGCGCGGCTGGTCGGCGAACATCGCGCGCTCTGCGTCTATTCCTTCGTGCATCGCGGCACGCCGGAGAAGCCGGGCCTGGTGCTCGGGCTCGACCGCGGCGGCGCCTGCCGTGGCATTGCCTTCCGCGTCGCCGAGAAAAGCCGCGCTGACGTGGTCACCTATTTGCGGGAGCGCGAGCAGGTAACGTCGGTCTATCGCGAGGTGATGCGCTCGGTGTGGTTGGAGAACGACGCCCGGCAGCGCGTCTCCGCGCTCGCCTACGTCGTCGACCGCGGCCATGCGCAATATGCCGGCCGGCTGTCGCTCACCGATCAGCACCGCCACGTCATCCAGGGCCACGGCCAGTCCGGCGCCAACCGCGATTACGTGACGGCGACAGTGAGGGCAATCGAGGCCGAAGGCTTTCGCGATGCGCAGCTGCATCAGCTCGCGACGATGCTGCACGGTGATGCGCATTCCCTGCACGCGCCGGCCCCGGCAGAAGATCGAGAGAACCGCTAAAGCGCGATGAGATTGCGATAAATCGTCATCGCGCTTTAGATTATTGTTTGAGCATGATCTTTTCGGAAAACCGCTTCACACTTTTCCGGATCATGCTCTAGCTCTCCGACGGCGCATAGCTCGGCGAGGAGCCGATCAACTGCTCCTGCTCCTTCCGGCCCGCTTCGACGATGCGAGTGGTCGCGTCTTCGATGGCGGTTTGCACACGGGAGAGAAACTCGTCCTTCGGCAAGCCCGGCGGCAACGGATCGAGGAACTCCACCACGAGCGTGCCCGGATAGCGCATGAAGGTGCGGCGCGGCCAGAACAGACCGGAATTGAGCGCGATCGGCAGGCACTGCACGCCGCAGGACGAATAGATTTGCGCAAAGCCGGTCTTGTAGTCGGGCGGCGCGCCCGGCGCACGGCGCGTTCCTTCCGGAAAGATGACGAGCTGGCGGCCGCCGCGCACCGCGTCGCGCGCGCGCCGCGTCATGTCCAGCAGCGCCTTCACGCCGGCATTGCGGTCGATCGCGATCATCCCGGTCTTGACCAGGAACTGACCGAAGACCGGGATCTGCATGAGCTGACGCTTGAGGATGAAGATCGGTCGATCGAAAAACCCCGGCAGCACAAAGGTCTCCCAGAATGACTGGTGCTTCGCCACGATCAGCAGCGGTCCCTGCGGGATCTTCTCATGCCCACGGAATTCCACCTTGATGTTGCAGACCACACGCATCAGGAACAGCGTGGCCTTCGCCCACCATTCCGCGACCGTCAGCATGGCGCGCGGCGGCATCGCGAAGGTCGGCAGCGCCACGATCGCGAGACACACCAGCACGGTGTAGAACAGCACGTTGAACACGAGCGAGCGCAGGAAAATCAGGAACATCGACGATCCGATCAATTGCCGATCAATTGGCCTGTGCGGTGGCGGGCCGCTTCGGTTGCATACCCGCAGGCTGCTCCGACACTTCGGGCGAAAGGTCAATCCCGAAATCCTCCAGCCGCACCCTGATCACTGCCGCGATGTACTTGACATATTCCGAGAGCAGGAGCCGCAAGGTGGACCCCGATGTCCACCACGGCTCCTCGCGCCACTTGTCGCCGACCACCACGAACGGAATCAGCGTCGTCTCCGGCATCGCATGCGAAAATTCCACCAGCGCGCGCGGCATATGATAGTTCGAGGTGACCACGATCAGCGATTTGAATTGGCGCTCCTGCGCCCAGCGGCGCGTCTCCGCCGCATTACCGTGGGTCGTGAGCGCGGTGCGGTCGAGGTCGACGCAACATCTCATGAAGGACTGGTTCTCCGGCAACGTCCGGGAGATGTCGTTCGCCGTCGAGGTCGGATGCACGCCGGAGATCAGGAGTCGCTTGCCGTAGCCGGCTGCCAGCAGCTCCATCGCGTCCGACACCCGCGAAGAGCCGCCGGTCAGCACCACGATGCCGTCCGCCTTCCGGCCCGGCGCGATCTCGGCGCCGCGCAACTGGGACAGGAACGCAACGAAGCCCGCCGCCGCACCGACGAAGACGAGCGCGATTGTCGATGCCACGGCCGCGCGCAGCCATCCGCGCGGCAAGTTTGGCGATCGATCGTCGGTCGGCGAGGTCATATGATGTCGGTGATCCCTTCCCCGGATGATTTTAAGACGTTTTGAGGCGAAGTGGAGTCCGGTTTATCGGACCTAATCGACGTCGTTCAAGGTCGCAAACAGCGTCTGGCGCGAAGCGACGGCGGTGATCGCGCCGATCAGTACCGCCTGCACCGCGAGCACGATGTAGCCGGACGGCCGCAGCGAGAAGGTGCCGAGCAGGGCTGCGAACTGGTCGCCGACCGGGGTACCCGAGAACCAGCCGGCGATCGACTCGGAGAAGCCGAACACCAGCATGGCGACACCGCCGCCGATCACGCCGCCTTCCAGGCCCAGCCTGAGGAAGTGGCGCAGGAAGCGGTTGGCGATATAGCGGTCGCCTGCGCCGACGAAATGCAGGACCTCGACGATCGGGCGGTTCGCCGCCATGGCGCCGCGGGTTGCGAACGAGACCGAAATGATGGTGGCGATGATGACGAGCGAGAGGATGCCGAGGCCGGCGATCACGATGGCATTTGTCATCGAGCGCATGCGTTCGATCCAGGCGCGGTGGTCGTCGACGGTTGCGCTTGGCGCCGCCTGCGCCACGCGGGCGCGCAACGCGCCGAGATCGAGCGGCGTGCCCGGTTGCACGCGCGCGATGATCATGCGCGGCACCGGCAGATCATCCATCGACAAGCCGGTGCCGAGCCAGGGCTCGAGCAGCTTTCCGCTCTCTTCCTTGGTGAACGGCTTGACCTCGACGATGCCCGCCTGCGCGCGCATCACCTCCGTCACTGCCGCGGTGTCGCGCTCGAGATCGCGGCCGGTCTGCGGGCGGACCTGGATGGTGATTTCGCTCGCGACATCCGACTGCCATTCGGCAGCGGAGGCGCTGACCAGGAGCACCGTGCCCGTCGCCATCGAAGCGAGGAAGGTCATGATGGCGACGACGGCGACCAGCGCGCGGCCGTGGATCGAGGCACGCGGCACGATCGGCGACATATTGCGCGCCTTGGCCGGAAGCTGCGGACGCTCCTGTCCGAGATCGACCAGCACGCCGCGTTCGTCGGTCCTACTCATAGACGTGCAGCCGTCCCTGATGCAGCACCAGCCGCCGCGCCTCATACTGGTCCATCAGGCCGATGTCGTGGGTCGCGATGATCACAGCGGTGCCGGATTTGTTGAGCTCGATGAAGAGCCGCAGCAGACGGCGGCCGAGCGTCGGATCGACGCTGCCGGTCGGCTCGTCCGCGAGCAGGAGCTGCGGCCGCGAGATCACCGCGCGCGCGATCGCCGCACGCTGTTTCTCGCCGCCGGACAGGATCGGCGGCAGCGCATCCATCCGCTCGCCGAGGCCCACCCAGCGCAGCAGATCGATCACCTCCTTGCGGTAGCTCGACTCGCTGCGGCCCATGACACGGAACGGCAACGCGACGTTCTCATACGTCGTCATGTGGTCGAGCAGGCGGAAATCCTGGAGCACGATGCCGATGCGCTTGCGCAAGTCCGCGATCTCGTCCTTGCCGAGTTGCGAAACATCGTGGCCGAACAGATTGACCAGACCGCGCGTCGGCCGGTGCGACAGGAACAGCAGTCGCAAGAGCGAGGTCTTGCCGGCGCCGGACGGGCCGGTGAGGAACTGGAAGGAATGGGCCGGGATCTGGAAGCTGAGGTCGCGCAGGATCTCCGGCCCCAGGCCGTAACGCAATCCGACATTTTCGAACCGAACCAAGTTCAGCTCCGTTCGAGAGGGGACGATGGCCGCGCTGTGGCGCTCCACCACGCGCGATCAAGGGGTTGTGCGGCCGTTATGGTTTCCGGTTCGTTAACGGTCGCCCTGTAGCATCCAGGGTGCCCGGTTCCCGACGACCGGGGCCGCGTCAAGACTCGTCCATGCATCAAGGCTCGTCCATGCATATTGTCTGCCCCCATTGTACGACATCCTACGCCATCAAGCTTGCGAGCCTGGGGGCGAACGGGCGAACGGTCCGCTGCTCCCGCTGCAAGGAGACCTGGGTCGCCTATGCCGAGGATGCCATCGAGGAGGCGTCCGTTCCGGCCATGGCCGCAGCCAGCCAGGCCGAGGACCAGTCCGACCGCGCCGAGCAGTGGAATTCCTATGCCAAGGACGATGCCGCCGCCGACACACCAGTGGTCGACAGCCCCTCGATCGCCAGCGATTGGCCGGACGAGGAAGTCAGTCGGATCGCGGACGAATGGTCGGCCGCGGCCCGGTCCGCTGAAGACGACGAAGCCGGTGCGCAGCATCAGTCCTGGTTCCGCGGCCTGTCCCACCGCCGCGGCGCACGGGTGAGCCGCCCGGCCGCCACCACGGCTCCGCAAAAATCCTATTTCGGCCTGCCGACTGCCTGCGCCGCCATGGGCGCGCTCGTGCTGGCCCTGATCATCTGGCGCGGCGACATGGTGCGGCTGCTGCCGCAGACGGCCGCCTTCTACAAGGCGGTCGGACTTGAAGTTAATTTGCGCGGGCTGGCCTTCAAGGACGTCAAGCTCTCCAGCGAGACGGTGGACGGTAAGCAGGTGCTCGTGATCGAGGGCGTGATCGTGGGTCAGGGCAAGAAGCCGCTCGATATACCGCGCCTGCGCTTTGCGGTGCGCGACGCGCAGGGCGCCGAGATCTACGCCTGGAATACGGTGCTGGAGCAGACCGTGCTGCAGCCCGGTGAGCGCGCCTTCTTCCGGTCGCGCCTGGCTTCGCCGCCGCCGGAGGGCCGCAATATCGACGTGCGCTTCTTCAACCGGCGCGACATTGCCGGCGGCAGCGTGTAATCAGCCTCGCAGGGTCCCGCGCGGGAGGTTGGTCCCATGCCAAAAATCTTGATCGCCGACGACGAGGATTCGATGCGCCAGCTCGTGGCGCGCGCCATCGCCATGGACGGCCACGAAACCATCACCGCGCAGGATGGCGCCGAGGCGCTGGAGATCCTGACCCGCGAGGACGGCGCGTTCGATCTGCTCCTCACCGACATCCAGATGCCGGTGATGGACGGCATCGCGCTGGCGCTGTCTGCCGCGCGCGATTTCCCCGACCTGACCATTTTGCTGATGACTGGATTTGCCGACCAGCGCGAGCGCGCCTCGAACCTGAATGCGCTGGTGCATGACGTCGTGACCAAGCCGTTCTCGGTCGCCGACATCCGCACCGCGGTGGCGGATGCGCTGGCGGCGAAGAAGGGGTAGCGGCCCGGTGTTGTAGCCCGCCCGTAGCCCGGATGAGCGAAGCGACATCCGGGAACGCTGGCCCCGGATGTCGCTTCGCTCATCCGGGCTACAAGAAGAGGCGATCGCCTCATAAAATCCTTCAGCAGTCGCTCGATATAGTCGAGCTCGATCTGCGGGCGCGAGGTATCGCCGAGGCGGCGGCGCAGCTCTTCGAGGATGCGGCGGACGCGCTGGGCGTCGATCTCTCCGGGGATCTTGACCGTGTAGTCGTCGCCGAACTCGCGGCCGTGAAGAGGCCGACCGAGCGGATCGGTCTGATTGCCGCCGCTCTGCTGGCGGCCGGCCCGATTGCCGGGACCATCCTGCCCGTCGCCATCGCCCTGCTGCATCGCCTCGGCCATCTTCTGTGCGCCCTTGCGCAAGGCCTCGAGAGCTTTCCCCTGCGAGTCCACGGCACCGTCCGCATTGCCCTCGCCGAGCTTCGAACCGGCATCGCCCATCGCACCATCGGCGGTGTCCAGGCTGCTATCGTCGTCGCCCTGGTCGCCGTCCTGATCGTCGCCATCCTGGCCGGGCTGTCCCTGCTCGGCCTGCTGACCTTTCTGCCCCTGCTGCTTCTGGCCCTTTTGTCCCTTCTGCGTGAGGCCGCGCTTGGCGAGTTCGTCCTGCAGCTTCTTCAGCCGGTCGCGCAGCGCCTGCTGATCCTGCTGGAGGTCCGACATCGACTGGTCGCCCTGCTGCTTGCCCCGCGAGCGGTCACGCCGGGAGTCCTGGCCCTGCTTGAAAGTCCTGTCGCGCAATTGCTGCTGCTTGCGGATCATGTCGCTGAGCTCGTTGAGTGCCTGCTCCATCTCGCTTTCGCCGGATTGCCCCGGCTGCGCCATCTGCAGATTTTCCATGATCTGCGCGAGCTGCTCGAGCATGCGCTGGGCCGCCTCGCGATTGCCTTCGCGCGCCGCCTTCTCGATCTGCTTCAGGAGATCGTCCAGATCCCGTTGCGTGATGACGGAACGATCGCGATTGGAGGATTGGCTTCTTTCCGTGGCGCGCTTGTATTCCTCGAGCTTCTGAATCGCATCGGATTGATTGTTCAGGCTTCGCCCGGACTCCTTCTGCCTGAGGCTGTCACCGGAGTCCTGCATCGCCTTTTCCGCGCTATCAAGCAGCGCATCAGGATCCTGATCTTGCTGGGCATGAGCGACCGGGACGCCTCCCAACAGGAAGGCGAGACAGGCGATCGACATCGCCTTCAAGACTGGCACGCGTCCTAGCTTCCGCATTTCCGGTCTCGCGTAAACTGGTTGGCCCCCTCGTCGCCCCCCTTTGCCCGGCTGTTGGCCGATTTCCGATAGGCCTGCAGCTGCAGGCGCAATGCGTCCTGCTGCTGCGCCAGCTCTTCGAGCTGCTCCGGCGTAGCATTCTGGGTCTTCTGTCGCAGCTCGACGGCCTTGTCGAGGATGAGCTGAACCTCCGCGGGGAACGGCTGCCGAGGTCCAAGCGGATTTTGCTCGGCGCGCCGGGCGAGATCGCGCACCTTGCCAGCCATCGCCTCGCGCAGCTTTTGCGTCAGCACCCTGATCTCGTCCTCGCTGGCGCCGCGTTCCAGCGCCCGCTTGAGCGCATCCTGGGCCGAGCGCAGCGCGGCGTTGACACTGCCGGCTACACCGTCGTCCTCGATGGTGACCGCGAACGCCCACATGCTCGCCACCACATCGCGCAGCGCGTCGTCGGTGCGGGCAGCCTCGAGCTGGAGCGCAAGACTGCGCAGGCCGAGATAGCAGCCGGCATCCGGCGTGAACAATTCGGGCGCGATCATCAGCGCGTCGAGCGCGGCGTAGACGTCGGAATTCTTGTTGGCGTCGAGCGCGAGGATGCGGCGCTGCTCGATCAGCGCGCGCGCAAGCGAGTTCGTGAAGAGCCGCTCGGGCAGGCGCATGTTGAAGGGCTCGCTCCTGGCCTCGTTGCCGGCCTCGTCCTTGGCGGTGAGCGTGAGCGTGACGTCGGCGCCGGCATAGGGGTCCTCGCTGAGGTCCTTCACCGTCTGGCCAACGCCGTTGCGGGTGCGCGCGTTCGGCAGCACGAGCGGAAACTGCGGCGGCTGGAACAACGGCCGCGCGGCGTCCTTGCTGCTATCCTTATTGCCATCCTTGGCGTTGGCCGGGCGCAGGCCGATCTGCGCATCGGCGCTGGTGACGCCGTAATCGTCCTCGATCTTGTAGGAGAGCTGGAGCGCGCCGCGTGCCTGGCGCTCGGGATCCTTGACGAGCGCAATCGTCGGCGCGCGGTCCGGCGTTGCCGTGAAGGCCCATTGCGGCTGGCCGGAGGGCGCGCGGACATGCGCGGTGCCGTCGCCGGTAATGGCAAAATGCTTCTCGTTGGTGCCCTTGGGCGTGGCCTCTGCGGGGGCAACCTCCTTGAGGCCGCCGGAGGTCACGACATCCAGGTTGCCGCCGGAGGAGCGCACGATCAGGGTCGAGCCGGCGGGAACGGCAAGCGGGCCGCTGGCGGGCAGCGCTGCGGCCTCCTTGTTGGCGGCCGACAGAATGACCGGCGGCCTGCCGGTGTAGAGCGGCGGGGTGACCCAGGCGTCGACGCGAACGTTCGCCGGCGCCAGCACGCCGTTCCAGTCGAAGGCGGCCCCGAGCCGCATCGCACGCTCGTCGCCGGCAGCAAAGAAGGTCGCAACCAGCATCACCATGACCAGCGCACGCAGCGCCCAGGGATCGTGCAGAGCGATCCGCGGGTGCGGCAGACCGGCACGGATGCGCTTGATCGAGGCCAGCGTGCGCTCGCGCTGCGCCTGCCACAACGCCTGCGCGACCGGATCCTGCGAGGTCAGCGTGTCCGTGAGCGTGGTGGCCGGGCGGTGACGGATACCGGAGCCATGGTCGAGGCGGCTCAGAGCCTCCTCGCGGCTCGGCCAGCGGAAGCGAAGCAACGGGAACAGGGCGGCAATCGCGATGCCGGCGAAAACGACGAGGCCGATAGCACGAGCGACGAACGGCACGGCCAGCCACAGGCCAGCCCAGGACACCACCAGGAACAGGCCGACAACGGTCAATAGCCGCGCCAAATGCGGCCAGGCACGCTCCCACGCGATGGCATAAGTGGCCCGCTTGAGGGCCTGCGCCAGCTTCAGCCGCGACAGAGCGTCGCCATCGCGGATCGGGTCTGACGGGTCGGGGGTGACGCCGTTCAATCAATTCTCCAAGTTACCCGAAGTTGCCCGGTCGAACGAAGCGTATCACAACGGCGGTACTGAGGCATCCGTTCCTGTACGGGAGACACCCCTTTTCCCGCATAACACGAGGACGTGACTGACCGTGCGCAACCCCGTAATTTCCGCGCCGCCATTCCCAAGGGAAATGAAGGAAACGTCATGGACAAGAAGATGCACGACAAGGGCCTGGAAGTCCGCAAAGCGGTGCTGGGCGAGGCCTATGTCAACAACGCCCTGAAGAACGTCGACGACTTCAACCGTCCGTTCCAGGAGATGCTCAACGAATATTGCTGGGGCACCGTGTGGGGCCGCGAGGAGCTGCCGCGCAAGACCCGCAGCATGCTCAACATCGCGATGATCGCGATCCTCAACCGCCAGCACGAATTTCGCGCGCATCTGAAGGGGGCGCTCACCAACGGCGTCACCCGCGACGAGATCCGCGAGATCCTGATGCAGGTCGCGATCTATGGCGGCATGCCGGCCGCAGTCGACAGTTTCAGGATCGCGCGCGAGGTGTTCGCGGAGATCGACGCCAAGGCGTGAGGAGTTAGCTCTCTCGTCAATGTCGTCCCGGGGCGCGCGGAGCGCGAGCCCGGGAACCATAATCACAGGCCGATGTGGTTAGCGGGACTCGGAGTGATCGCTGTCGCGCGAACAACTTCTCCCTGGGGATATGGGTCCCGGGCTCGTCGCTTCGCGATGCCCCGGGACGACGAGCGGAGAATGTGACTCTGCTCTCACGCACAACAACAAGCACAAGGAAACACCATGAATATCGGATTCATCGGCCTCGGAAACATGGGTTTCCCGATGGCGCGGCGCTTGATCGAGGCCGGGCATAAGCTCGTCGTGTTCGACACGCGCAAGGAGGTCGTCGACAGACTGGTTGCGCGCGGCGCTACTGCTGCGACCTCGCCGAAGGACGTCGCGGACCAGGTCGAGACGGTGATGGCGAGCCTACCCTCGCTCCAGGCCTCGCTGGAAGTCGCCACGGGCGCGAGCGGCGTGATCGAGGGCAAGCGCGCCAAGCGCTTCATCGATCTCTCCACCGTCGGATCGACGATGGCCTCAAAAATTCACGGCCTGCTCGCCAAGCGCAATATTGTGCAGATCGACTGCCCTGTGTCCGGCGGCGTCGGCGGCGCCGAGAAGGGCACGCTGGCGGTCATGGTCTCCGGGCCGAAGGCGGAGTTCGAGCTTCTCAAGCCCGCGCTCGACGTGATCGGAAAGGTGTTCTTCATCGGCGAGAAACCCGGCGCGGCGCAGACCATGAAGCTCGCCAACAATTTCCTCTCGGCCACCGCGATCGTAGCGACGTCGGAAGCCGTCGTGATGGGCGTGAAAGCCGGGCTCGATCCCGCCGTGATGATCGACGTCATCAACGCCGGCTCCGGCATGAACACCGCAAGCCGCGACAAGTTTCCGCGCTCGGTGCTGCCGCGCAGCTTCGATTTCGGTTTCGCCACCGGATTGATGGTCAAGGACGTGCGGCTGGCGCTGGAGGAGATGAAGCAGCTCGGCCTATCGATGGAGGTCGCGGATGCGGTCGGACGGTTGTGGGAGACCGTGATCAGCGTTGAAGGCGCCGATTCCGATTTCACCGCGGCGATCAAGCCGATCGAGAAGAAGGCGGGCGTCGTAGTGGGTGGCAAGCCAGGTGGACTGGCGGGGAAGTAGCCGTCCCCGTCCCACACTCTCCTCGTCGTCCCGGGGCGCGCAAAGCGCGAGCCCGGGACCGATAACCACAGGCGGACGTGGTTACGGGGACTCGGAGTTACCAGCTTCGCACAACAACCGCTCCCTGGGTCCCCGCCTTCGCGGGGACGACACCGAGTGTGAGGCGCGCTTATACCGCCCCTCGCACGCTCACAGCCACGGCGCCGGCGTGTCCATCGCGATGAGCTGCTCGATCTCGATGCGCGGGCGCACCACGGCGTACTGGTCGCCCTTCACCAGCACCTCGGGCACCAGCGGCCTCGTATTGTACGTGCCGGCCTGCACCGCGCCGTAGGCGCCTGATGTCATGATGGCGAGAAGATCGCCGGGCTTCGGCGTCGGCAGCGTGCGATCGAGGGCGAGATAGTCGCCGGTCTCGCAGACGGGACCGACGACGTCGGCCATGATGGTCGCCGCATCCTTGGCAGGCTGCGTCACCGGCAGGATGTCGTGATGGGCCTCATACAGCGTCGGGCGGATCAAATCGTTCATCGCGGCGTCGATGATCACGAAGTTCTTGCCGTCGCCGTGCTTCACATAGATGACCTTGGCGACGAGAATGCCGGCATTGCCGACGATCATGCGGCCCGGCTCGAACATGAGCGTGCAGCCGAGATTGTGGCTGACGCGTTTGACCATGGCGGCATAGGCGTCGGGCGCAGGCGGCGCCTCGCGGTCCATGTAATAGGGAATACCGAGGCCACCGCCGAAATCGACGTGCGAGATGTCGTGGCCGTCGGAGCGCAGCGTCTGCACGAATTCGGAGAGGATGCGGAACGCGGTCTCCATTTTGGAGAGGTCGGTGATCTGGCTGCCGATATGCACATCGGTACCGGTCACCTTGATCCCCGGGAGTTTCGCGGCGCGCGCATAGACCTCGCGCGCATGCGCGATCGGGATGCCAAACTTGTTCTCGGACTTGCCGGTGGAGATCTTTGCATGCGTACCGGCATCGACATCCGGATTGACGCGCACGGAGATGCGCGCGGTCTTGCCCATCTCGGTCGCAAGGCGCGACAACAACTCCAGCTCGGGCTCGGATTCGATATTGAGACAGAGGATGTCGGCGGCGAGCGCGGCACGCAGTTCGGCCTCGGTCTTGCCGACGCCGGAGAACACGATCTTGCTGCTGGGAATGCCCGCGGCCAACGCGCGCTTCAATTCGCCGCCCGAGACCACGTCGGCGCCGGCCCCGAGCTTGGCCAGCGTGCGCAGCACCGACTGGTTGGAGTTCGCCTTCATGGCGTAGCAGACCAGGACCTTCTCGCCCGCGAAGGCATCAGCGAAGACGCGGTAGTGGCGCTCGAGAGTCGCGGTCGAATAGCAATAGAACGGCGTGCCGACAGTTGCGGCCAACTCGGACAGGTTCACCGCCTCGGCGTGCAGCACGCCGTTGCGATAGTCGAAATGGTTCATGGCGTTGGCTCAGTTGCCCCAGCCTATCGGCCGGGCTTTTCGTCCAGGAGCGGGTCGAGAATAAACGATCTTTTCTTGCCGGTGGACGCCGCGGGCGCGGCGTCTGCACCGTAGGTGGGATTGAACACGCTGGGCGTCTTCTGGGCTTCGGTCTCGGTGTCGGTCGGCGCGGCGATATTGGCCGTCGAGGCACTGGAGGCGGTCGGCGGCAAATCCAGCGGGCCCTTGCGGCCGCAGCCGGCAAGCGCAAGCGCCGTCAGGCTAAGGACAATGATGGCCCATCCCGAGCCGGCCGGGCGAAACTTTGACGTCACGACGAAATCCCCAATACGCGGCGCGCACCATACAGAGATTGGCGCGCTCTGGCGAGAGCCGGATGACCATGAAACATAAGCGAAATTTTGCCTTCAGCCCGATTTTCGCTCTTTTTCCAGCCGCTTCGCCCAGGCCTTTGCCTGGGACGCCACATTCTTCGGCGCGGTGCCGCCAAAGCTGGTGCGGCTCTTCACGGACGATTCGACCGAGAGCACGCCGAGCACATCCTTGGTGATCTTTGGCTCGATCGCCTGCATGTCCTTGAGCGGCAGCTCGTGCAGCGCCACGCCGCCCTGCGCGGCCTTGGCCACGATCCGGCCGGTGACGTGGTGTGCCTCGCGGAACGGCATCTTCAGCGTCCGCACCAGCCAATCGGCGAGATCGGTCGCGGTGGCGTAGCCCTCGCCGGCGGCCGCCTTCATCCTGGCCTCGTCGGGCGCGAGGTCGCGAACCATGCCGGTCATGGCGCGGATCGCCAGCGACAGCGCGGCAAAGCCCTCCATCGCACCCTGCTTGTCCTCCTGCATGTCCTTTTGATAGGCGAGCGGCAGGCCCTTCATGACGATCAGCAGGCCGTTGAGCGCGCCGATGACGCGGCCGGTCTTGGCACGCACGAGCTCGGCGGCGTCCGGATTGCGCTTCTGCGGCATGATCGACGAGCCGGTCGTGAACTTGTCGCTGAGGCGGATGAGGCCGACCAGCGGCGAGGTCCAGATCACGATCTCTTCGGCAAAGCGCGACATGTGCACCGCGCAGATCGAGGCCGCCGACAAGGTCTCCAGCACGAAGTCGCGGTCAGAGACCGCATCGAGCGAATTCGCCATCGGGCGGTCGAAGCCAAGCGCCTTCGCGGTGGCATGGCGGTCGATCGGGAACGAGGTGCCGGCGAGCGCGGCCGCGCCGAGGGGAGATTCATTGAGCCGCTTGCGAGCGTCCTGGAAACGGCCGCGATCGCGCGCGGCCATCTCGACATAGGCGAGCAGGTGATGGCCGAAGGTGACGGGCTGCGCGGTCTGCAGATGCGTGAAGCCCGGCATCACGGTTCCGGCATGCTCCAGCGCGCGCTCGACCAGCGCCTGCTGGAACGCCGCGAGCGCCGCATCGGTCTCGTCGATGACGTCGCGGACGAAGAGACGAAAATCGGTCGCGACCTGGTCGTTGCGCGAGCGCGCGGTGTGCAGGCGGCCGGCGGCCGGCCCGATCAGCTCGGAGAGACGGCTCTCGACATTCATGTGAATGTCCTCGAGCGCACGCTTGAACGTGAAGCCGCCCTTGCCGATCTCTGACAAAATCGTGTCTAGACCCTTGCCGATATTTTTCGCATCAGAGGCCGTGATGATGCCCTGGCTGGCGAGCATCGCGGCGTGGGCCTTGGACGCGGCAATGTCCTGGGCAAAGAGGTGACGATCGACGTCGATGGAGACGTTGATCTCTTCCATGATCTCATCGGGACGTTCCGAGAACCGGCCGCCCCACATCTTGTTGCTCATGATCCCCTGCTCACGTCTTGCCTGTCGCGCTGCTAGCGGCCGTTTTCGTCGCTGCGCGGCCCTGCCGCACGTTTGCTGGCCGCCGCCAGCCGTATTAAGAGGCCCCTGATAGCCATATCTGCGACCGGATGACAAACGATATGCTCGACAAGAAGCCCTCCGCCACGCGCCGGATCCCCATCGTCATCGCCACCGTGGCGGTCGGAGGGCTGGCCGGCTTCGCCGCGCTGTATGGCCTGGGCCTGAGCCGGGCCCCATCGGGCGATCCGGCCTGCAAGGCCGCGGTGGCGACGGCGCAGAAGATCGCCCCGCTCGCCCATGGCGAGCTGGCGGCGCTGACCATGGCGAGCGCCCCTTTGAAGCTGCCCGACCTCGCCTTCGAGGACGCCGACGGCAAGCCGAGGAAGCTGTCCGATTTCCGCGGCAAGACGCTGCTGGTGAACCTCTGGGCCACCTGGTGCGTGCCCTGCCGCAAGGAAATGCCGGCGCTGGACGAGCTCCAGGGCAAGCTTTCGGGCCCGAATTTCGAGGTGCTGGCGATCAACATCGACACCCGCGATTCCGAGAAGCCAGGGCTTTCCTGAAAGAGGCCAATTTGACCCGGCTCGGCTATTTCAGTGACCCGAAAGCCAAGGTTTTTCAGGATCTTAAGGCCATAGGCCGGGCGCTGGGCATGCCGACCTCGGTGCTGGTCGATCCGCAGGGCTGCGAGATCGCGACGATCGCGGGGCCGGCGGAATGGGCGAGCGAGGACGCGCTCAAGCTGATCCGCGGGGCCGTCAGCCCGGCTGCGGCTAAATTCTAGACGATTGCACAAAAGTTGGGCTAGGACCGCTCCCGATCGTTCAAGATTGGAGAATGCGAGATCGTGGTTCAAATTGACGAAAAGCTCGAGCCTATCCTTACGGAGGTGCTGTGACCTTGCCCCCAAGTTTTATCCAGTTCTGAGTTCGCTCCGGTGGTTGGATTTGCCCGGTTGGGCGGTGGGAGCGACGGGAGCTGGCG
>NZ_LGHL01000211.1 GCF_001908205.1 Bradyrhizobium sp. NAS80.1 | reverse complement strand
ATACCCTAACCTATAGGAAAGTGAATACTCTCTCACCTCAGGCTTAATCATGCGCATCTTTCTCGCTGGAGCAACTGGAGCGATCGGCAGGCCGCTGTTGCGGCAATTGGTCCACCGCGGACATAAAGTTACCGCGACCACACGAAGCGCTGCGAAGGCGGACGAGCTGCGCCGGATCGGAGCCGCGCCGGCCGTCGTCGATGGTCTCGACGGCGCCGCTGTCGCCCGCGTCGTCGCGGAGGCGCAGCCCGACGCAATCGTCCATCAGATGACAGCGCTCAATGGCAGATCGGATCTCAAGCGCTTCGACCGCTGGTTTGCCGCAACGAACGCCCTGAGAACTCAAGGAACCGACAATCTGCTTGCCGCGGCGCGCGCAGCGGGCGTGGAGTGCTTCGTCGCCCAGAGCTTCACCGGCTGGAACAACATTCGCGAAGGTGGGCCGGTGAAGACGGAAGACGATGCGCTCGATCCGCACCCGGCCAAGGCGCAGACCGAGTCTCTCGCCGCGATCCGCTACCTTGAGCAAGCGGTGCTTGAGGCGCCGTTGAGGGGCATCGTGCTCCGCTTCGGCGCGTTCTACGGGCCGGGCGCATCGGAAGACATGGTCGAGCTGGTCCGCAAGCGAATGTTCCCGATCCTCGGAAGTGGAGCCGGCGTGTGGTCGTGGATCCATGTCGATGACGCCGCCGCGGCAACCGTGGCTGCGCTTGAGCGCGGTTCTCGCGGCATCTACAACATCGTCGACGACGAGCCGGCGAAGGTCGCGGACTGGCTGCCGTATTTCGCGGCGGCAGTCGGCGCCAAGCCGCCGCTGCGCCTGCCCGCCTGGCTCGGCCGGCTTGTCGCCGGGGAAGTCGCTGTGCGGTGGATGACCCAGGGCCGCGGAGCTTCGAACGCGAAAGCCAAGGGTGAACTCGGCCTCCAGCTACAAAATCCGACATGGCGCGAAGGCTTTCGTCGGGGTCTTCCAATATAAGCGCCTGGCCGGCCCCGGAGGATGGTCGCGAAGGTCGGTCTACGTCCCGACGCAGAGCGTGGCGCGCTGCTTGCGCAGCAGCGCGATCACGGACAGCGCCGTGATGATCCCAGTCTTGGGATTCTCGGACGGGATGTTCTCGATCGACATCGAGAAGCGCGCCGAATCCGCCTCGACCTCGATGCGGTGAACGTTGCGCGTCACGGTGGGGTCGGCCCAGATCTGCACCTGCGTGCGATCGGGACCGACGCCCGCGAGCGACAGCGCCACCGCGACATTGAGATTAGCTGGAAAGCCTTTTGCAGCCTCGCGCGCCGTACCCTCGAACAGCTTGAGCGGCTCACGCAGATTGTCGATGTCGATGTTGTTCTCGACGATGAACGGCGCGCCCTTCAGCCCGTCGACCGGCTTGCGCGTGATCATCTTCACGGAATTGATGGTGCCGATCGCGGCGGCATTGACGGCGTCGAGGCCAATCAGCGCCCCCGTCGGCACGATGATGCGGCCGCCGTTGGCACGGGCGAGATCGATCAGATCGGAATTGTTGAGCAGCGCGCCGACGCTGACGACGACCGCGGCCTTGCCGCGCTTCACCGCAGGCTCGACGATCTCGCGCAGATGCCGGCTCGGCGCACACTCGACCACGATGTCGGCGGTGTCGCCGAGCTGATCGATCGGCAACACCTGCGGCGGGCGGCGCAGGCCGCTGAGGAACGCCTGATGTTTTGCGGGATCGCGCACGGCCACGGCCGAAAGCGTCAATCCCTCGATGCCCTGATCGAGTGCGGTCGCGATCTTGGTGCCGATCGAGCCCAGCCCCGCGATGGCAACCCGCAATTCATTCGAAGCTCTATGTTCAGTCATCGCCCCCCCACTTTCCCGCCAAGCCAATGTCATAGCCTGTCACGCCTTCTGCGCATAGCTGCACAGGCGCGCCTCGACCGCAAGCGGGGCGAGATGAAGCGACTTCTCCTACCTCCGCTTCGGCGGAGGCGTTACCATCGCGGTGGCAGGCTCGGGCGGCGTCAGATGGCGCGGGACGATGATGGACTGGCCGGGCGTGAGCGGTGCATTCTCCGGCAGCGAGTTGCTCTGCGCGAGCGCCCACAAAGGCACACGACGGGCGGCTGCGATGCTCTCCAAGGTGTCGCCGGCGCGTACGGGCACCCGAACGCCGGAGTCCCACAATTCCACCAGCGTATCTGTGGGCACGAGATAGCGCAGCGGCACCGCGTCGGCCTGGGTCTGCGCGGGGATGCGCGGCAGCTGCGTCACCATCTCCACGATCTGGCGATGGATGTCGTCCGACTTCTCGATGTTGATGTGGGTGACGCGGCTGTTCTCCTTCAGGTCATAGCTCGCATAATGGCCGCGATAGCCGGGCACGGCCACGACGTCGCCGCCGCCGAGCACGCTGTCGGAGAGGAAGATGTTGATGAAGCGCTCGACATTGAGCGGCACGTCGCCGGTCGCATGCGCGGGGTCGATAATGACGACGAGGCTGATCGGGATGTTCTCCTTGGCCGCCATCTCGGAAATGACGATCGAGCACAGCCCGCCCATGGAGTGGCCGATCAGCACGATCGGCGCCGGCGTCTCCTTGTAACTCGCGATGGCGCGGTTGCCGATCAGGCGGCAGAGGGTGAATTCATAGACATCCGCCGAGAATCCGGCCTGGGTCAGTTTCTCGCTGAGCCGGTCCATGCCGGTCGAGAAGATCGGTCCCATGGCGCCACGAAACAGGTAGATCTTCGGCGGCGGCAGCGGCTCGACAGGAAGAGCGGGAGGCGGTGACGGCGCGATGGCCGCGACTGCTGCGCGCTTCGGCTTGGCGGGTGGGGCCGCGGCCGCGCCCGTGCCCAGGGCAAGCAGCGCAATCGCTGCCAGCACGACAATTCGCCTTAAATCGATCATCGGTCCAGCAGTCCCGCCACGGGAGGCGATCGCCTCCCCGGGGGGCTTAGTGACCACCGATTGGGTGATTTTTGGGGCACAAACAACACCGCCGTCGGCATGGCTGCCGACGGCGGTCGATCAATATCCGGAATCAATGGCTTAGTTGCGCGCCGGCGCCGTCGCGGCTGCCGACCGGGCCCGACGTGGTGCGCCGGGTTCGGCGACCGGGGCTGCCGGGGCGCGCGAGCGCATGATCGCGGCGTCGATCTCGGCGATCACGCGGCGCTGGATCGCCTCGTTCTTGTCGATCGTGATGTGGCCGACGCCGCTGCCGCGGACGTCGACATTGTCGAGCTTGCCGCGGAGGCCAGCCGCGGCCCGCACCGGCTCACCAGGACCGTCGCCGATATAGATGTTGATGTAGCGTTCGGCGCCGGTCGACAGCTTGGTCTTGAACACCGAGTCGAGGCCGATCGCGAGCTTCACGGGAACGCCGAGCTGATTGAGCCTGGCGATCATGTCAGGCAGCGCGGTCGCGCCCGAGGAATGGCCGACCAGGATGATGGTTTTGAGCCGGCCCGCCCGATAGTTGGCCGCAGCTTCATCGGCAAGCGAGGACCATGAGACGAAATTGGCAACGGTCACCGGGATGCCCTGCGCCTGCAGCCGGGCGCCGATCGTGTCGAGGCCGAGCGAGAAGATGTTGAGCACGCCACGGAGCAGGTAGACGTGTGTGGTTGCGGTCGCGGCCTGGCTCGGCGCGGCCTTGGCGGGGGTCGGGTTGATGGCAATAGCTGACAGCAGGAGCAGGCACATCGCCCACACGCGGAGGGCGGACAACTGGCTGGCGCCGGCGGTGTTACGGCCGTTCGGTCTCATCGATGTTTTCCCTGGGGACAATACGCTTCGCGATTGGCCGGAATCGTAGCCATGGCCGGCTCCCGGACGCAACAAAGAGCCGCGTGAGCGACGATCTTAGCCGCAGTGCGTGACTGTTGCGCAACAGTTGGCTGAAACCTGCCACCGAAGGGCCTGTTTTGAGACCATTTTTCTCCAGCCGATTGCGGCCGGATAAGTGCGTTCCTATCTCAGGGCTCCGCTGGCCGCCCTCCCGGGCCGGGTTCCAGCCTCCCCTCCCCCAGCCTACCGGCCATTATGTCCTCCATCATCTCCGTCGCCAATTTGTCGAAGACCTATGGGTCCGGCTTCAAGGCGCTCAAGAACGTCAATCTCGACATCAAACGCGGCGAGATTTTTGCGCTGCTCGGGCCGAATGGCGCGGGCAAGACCACGCTGATCTCGATCATCTGCGGCATCGCCAATCCGAGCGAGGGCAAGGTCACCGTCGGCGGTGAGAACATCCAGACCTCGTACCGCAAGGCGCGCTCGCTGATCGGCCTCGTGCCCCAGGAATTGCACACCGACGCCTTCGAGACCGTGTGGGCGACCGTGAGCTTCTCCCGCGGCCTGTTCGGCAAACCGACGAACCCCGCCCACATCGAGAAGGTGCTCAAGGACCTCTCGCTCTGGGACAAGAAGGACAACAAGATCATCACGCTCTCCGGCGGCATGAAGCGGCGCGTGATGATCGCGAAGGCGCTGTCGCACGAGCCGCAGGTCCTGTTCCTGGACGAGCCCACCGCCGGCGTCGACGTCGAGCTGCGCAAGGGCATGTGGGAAGTGGTGCGCACCCTCCAGCAGTCCGGCGTCACCATCATCCTCACCACGCACTACATCGAGGAAGCCGAGGAGATGGCCGACCGCATCGGCGTCATCAACAAGGGCGAGATCGTGCTGGTCGAGGACAAGGCGACGTTGATGCAGAAGCTCGGCAAGAAGCGGCTGACGCTTCACTTGCAGGGCAAGCTCGACGTGCTGCCGGACAGCCTCGCCCATTACAAGCTCGACCTCTGCGACAGTGGCGCGACGCTGGTCTACGACTACGACACCAAAGGCGAGCGCACCGGCATCACCAGCCTGCTCAGCGACCTCCGCAACGCCGGCATCCGCTTCAACGATCTCGACACGACGCAATCGTCGCTCGAGGACATCTTCGTCGACCTCGTGAGGACGTCATGAACTACCGCGCCATCCGCGCCATCTATCTGTTCGAAATGGCGCGCACCTGGCGTACGCTGCTTCAAAGCATCGTCTCGCCGGTGGTCTCGACCTCGCTCTATTTCGTGGTGTTCGGTGCCGCGATCGGCTCGCGCATCAGTGAAGTCGAGGGCGTAAGCTACGGCACCTTCATCGTGCCGGGCCTCATCATGCTCTCGGTGCTGACGCAGAGCATCGCCAACGCCTCTTTCGGTATCTACTTCCCGAAATTTGCCGGCACGATCTACGAGATCCTGTCGGCGCCAATCTCCTATTTCGAGATCGTGCTCGGCTATGTCGGCGCGGCCGCGACCAAGTCGATCATCCTCGGCCTGATCATCCTCGCCACGGCAGGCCTGTTCGTGCCGCTGCATATCCTCCATCCAGTCTGGATGCTGACCTTTCTGGTACTGACGGCGGTGACCTTCAGCCTGTTCGGTTTCATCATCGGCATCTGGGCCGACGGCTTCGAAAAGCTGCAGATGATCCCGATGCTGGTGGTGACGCCGCTGACCTTCCTCGGCGGCAGCTTCTATTCCATCAACATGCTGCCCCCGGCCTGGCACACGGTGGCGCTGCTCAATCCGGTCGTCTACCTGATCTCGGGCTTCCGCTGGAGCTTCTACGAGATCGCCGATGTCAGCCCGAGCATCAGCATCGGCATGACGCTGGCATTTCTGGTGATCTGCCTGGCCATCATTTGGTGGATCTTCCGCACGGGTTATCGGCTGAAGAATTGACCCTTGCCGTCATTCCGGGGCGCCCGAAGGGCGAGCCCGGAATCCATTCACCCACCGATTCTGCCGTCCGATGGATTCTCAGATGCGCATTTGCGCATCATAGCTCGCGCTAACGCGCGCCCCGGAATGACGACGGTAGTTTACCTGTAGCAGTGGAAGCGATGATAACCGTCATAGTACCCACGGCAATGACGGTAACGATGGTGGGGAATGCCGAACACGCCCTCGACCGCACCGACGGCCCCGCCGACACCGGCACCGACGACACCTCCGACCGCGCCGCCCACCGGGCCGGCGATACGGTTGCCTTCGTAGGAGCCCTCCTGGGCGCCGCGCACGATGCCCTGGGCATGGCTGGCTGGTGGCAGCGACAACAGAGCGAGAAGGATGGCGGCGGCTGCAAACAGCAGGCGGACGGGCAAGCCAGCCGGCAACTGCGCGGCGGCGATACGGGCGTTGTTCATCTTCAATCCCAAGGGAATTATACGGGAGGTACACGGCGTAAACGGCGGCGAACGCCGCCTGTCGAGGGTGGCCATGATCAACGCCTGTGGCGGCCAAATGGTTGCGCCTTTGTGACGAATTGTCGGCGTTGTCAGCGCGCATCGCTCGCGAAAATGTCAGCACCGCCGGGACATGCGTGGCACAAAGCGGCCTTGCTTACGCCCGGCATCGCGTTAACGATGCGTGGGCAGGCCGCTGGAACCAAAGCCGGATTGCAGCCATAATGCACGCCGGGGGACGGAGAGCCGCGGCGCTTGCGTGAACAGGCCGGAGGCCAGACGTCAGATGCGTTTCTTTTTCATCGCTTTCACATCCCTGATGCTTCTGAGCGCAGGCACCGCGCAGGCCAAGGTCGCCATTACCATCGACAAGGACAATCAGCAGATGATTGTCGTGGTCGACGGCGTCACGCGCTACCACTGGCCGGTGTCGACAGGCATCCCCTCGCGCGAGACGCCGAACGGCGCATTCCGCGCCTTCCGCATGGAAGAGGATCACTTCTCCAAGGAATTCGACGACGCGCCGATGCCGCACTCGATCTTCTTCACCAAGATCGGGCACGCCATCCACGGCACCGACTCGGTCGGCCGCCTCGGCTCGCCCGCCTCGCACGGCTGCGTGCGGCTGTCGCGCCAGAATGCGTCGACGCTCTACGCGCTGGTGCAGGAGCAGGGCGTGCTCAACACCACGGTGACGCTGACCGGTTCGGCGCAGGTGGCTCTGGCTCGCAATCCGCGCGGTCGTAATGCTGTCGCTCGCGCCGCGCAACCCGCCGAAGAGCAGTACAGCGCCGCCGGCGATCCGGTGAACTTGACGCCGCCGGCGCAGCCCGCGCGTCGCTACATGCCGCAGGACGACAATTACATCTATCCGGCCGACGGCAGCGACACCGGCGCGCGCTATCCGGCGCCGCGCGGCAGCCGCCCGCTCTATGACGCGCAGGTCTATCAGCAGCAGCAACAGCAGCCGCGGCCCTATTACGACCAGGGCTCTGGCCAGCAGGGCTACTACTATCAGCCGCAGCCCCGGCAGTACTATCAGCCGCGCGGCTATTATCAGAACTGACGCTATCTGAATGCGGTGTTGAGCGGTCGACGATCTTCTGCACAGCATCGACGAAGGCACGGTCGACCGGCCCGAGGATCTCGGGTCAGGTCGCGCCGGCCGGCCGTGCGCAACCCAATCTGCCGCCCAAGTTTCAACAGGCGCGAAAACATGTAGAGTGAGCCATGCGCGCCAAACGCGTTCAGGCGCTCCCCTTTTCCGCTTGCCCTCCGAGCCGCCATGCCCTCACGTGCTGCGACAATCTTGACTGTGCTGTCACTTCTCACTGCGGGGCGGACAATGGCCTTCGATCTCGAGGCGCATCGCGGCGGGCGGGCGCTGCTGCCGGAAAACACCCTGCCGGCCTTCGCCAACGCGCTAACGATGGGCGTGGACACGCTGGAGCTCGACGTCGGCGTGACCGCGGATGGCGAGGTCGTCATCTCGCATGAACGCCGCCTTAATCCGGATCTCGCACGCGGCGCCGACGGCACTTACATCGCTCCGCCCGGCACGCCCTTCGTGAAATTGCAGTTCGCCGACGTCAGGACCTATGATGTCGGCCAGATCCGGCCGGACAGCGCGTACGCGAAACAATTCCCCGACCAGCGTGCCGTAGCGCAGACACGCATTCCCGCCTTGAGCGAGCTGTTCGCGCTGGTGCGCAAGTCCGGCAACACACGCGTACGCTTCAACATCGAAACCAAGATCGATCCGAACCATCCAGACGAGTCCCTCGACCCGCAAGCTTTTGTCGCGAAGCTGCTGCGAGTGATCGAGACCGAAGGATTTTCCGACCGCGTCATGATTCAGTCGTTCGACTGGAGGACCTTGCAGCTCGTCCAGCAACAGGCGCCGAAGATGCCGACGGTGTACCTGACGCTCCAGCGCGGCTTGGGGCAGACGGTCGCGCACGACAAGGCGACCAGCTGGACGGCCGGCTTCAGTCCGGCCGATCACGGCGGCTCGCTGCCGCGAACGATCAAGGCTGCGGGCGGCGCAATCTGGTCGCCCTATTTCGGCGATGTGACCGCGGCATTGATCGCCGAGGCCCATACGCTCGGACTGCGCGTCGTGGTGTGGACGGTCAACAAGCCCGACGACATGGCGCGCATGATCGAGATCGGCGTCGACGGCATCATCTCGGATCGCCCGGACCTGTTGCGGCAAGTCGCCGGCGAGAAGGGAATTGCATTGCCGGTGGGGACGCCGGTGGTGCCGTAGGCCTCGGTCTCGTTCACACCGCCATAGCGCGTCGGCGACGCGCGTAAACGCGCTCTAGGCGCTGCGCTGCGTCCGGGGCACCAGATGCCTCATCCGGGCTGCGAAGCGCCCCTACTCCCCATCCCTCAAGCGCCGATACAGCGCGCCGAGGATGTTGGAATAGTCGTCGGTCCAGACCCGCACCCTGTCGTCGGCTTCGGTCTGCTCCCATGATTTGGAGGAGGCGAGCTTGCCGACATCGGCGTCCTCGCGCGCGGAAATGACGACGTCGGTCGAGAAGATGTAGTCGGCGTCGCGGCCGGAATCCTCGTTATAGACCCAGCTCTTCAGATCATTGGCGTCGGCTATACCGACCACGACGGTTTCGAGATCGAGATGCCGGTTGGAGACATGCATCACCACGGCGCCGTGCGGAGCGAGCTTGTCCTTGTAGATCTTCATCGCCTCTTCGGTCGCAAGATGGATCGGGATTGCATCCGACGAATAGGCATCGACGATAATGAGATCGTAGGCGCCGTCCGGCTCCTTCGCGAAAGTGAGGCGCGCATCGCCGATCACCGGCTTCAGGCCCGGCAGGCAGCCCGAGATGTAGCGGAAGTTCTTCGGATCACTCGCCGCGTCGACCATCGATTGGTCGATCTCGAAGAATGTCCAGCTCTCGCCCGGCTCGGCGGCGCAGGCGAGCGTGCCCGATCCGACGCCGATCGCGGCGACCTTCAGCGGCGCGCCCTTGCGCTCGCGGATCGCAGTGATGGCCTGACCGATGCCGCCGTCCTTGTGATAATAGGTGATCGGCTCGGGCCGGCCGGTGACCGGGGTGCCGTCATTGTTACGGAAGCGCTCGGCGCCGTGGATGGTCGTGCCGTGCATCAGCACGTGGAAATAGCCGCCTGGCGTCTCCACGATCTTGTGCACGCCGAAGAAGCTGCGCACGGTGGTGACGCGGCCTTCGTCCGCCGGATAGATCCGGATCAACGCCAGCGCGAGCGCGACAGTGGCGAAGATCTTCCAGCGGCCGGCGTTGAGCGCCAGGGCCAGCAGCGCGGCGAGCACGCCGACGGCGCCGGCGACCCAGACGCGGTGATCCTCGAACCAGGTCGAGAGCTCGCCCGTCGTGTAGGACGGCGCAACCAGCGCCACCGCGAGCGCGGCGAGTGCCAGCCAGTACCATTTGACGATGTCGGCGAGACGCTCGTTCGCCGGCGGCCGGCACAGCGCGGCAAGCGCAATCAGGATCGGATATTCGGCGATCCATGAGAAAGTGAAGGGCGCGACGAGCCCTGCGAACAGGCCGCCGACCATGCCGCCGAACGATAGCGCGACATAGAAGCCGGTGAGATATTTCGCGGCGGGCCGGGTCCGCGCCAATTCGCCATGGCAGGCCATGGCGATGATGAAGAAGCACAATTGGTGGCCGCCGAGCGTCAGCAACAGGTTCTGCTCCCCGCCGAAAGCGAGCAGGACGACCACGCCCGCGATTGCGACCGGCTGCAGCGCCAGCATCCATTTATGCGGCAGCAGCGGTCGCGACTGGAACACCACAACCCAGGTCAGCAGGTACAGCGACAGCGGCAACACCCACAGCAGCGGCGCCGCCGCAACGTCGGTCGAGATGTGCGCGGTCACCGCGATGAGCAGGCCCGACGGCACCGCCGCAAGGAAGATCCAGCGCAGCCGCGTCACGAGACCAGGCGCCGGCGCATGCGCATCCTCGGTTCGCGCGTCGACGACTGCCAGCTTCGGCGAGCGCAAGAGCAGAACGCCGCAGGCGGCGATCAGAAGGATCAGGAGGCCATAGCCGCCGGTCCAGAGCCGGTTCTGCGTGTGCAGCGTGAACACCGGCTCCAGCAGGAACGGATAGGACAACAGGGCGAGGAAGCTGCCGATGTTGGAGGAGGCATAGAGGAAATAGGGATCGTGCCCGGCGGGATGGCCGGTGCGGACGAACCAGGCTTGCAGCAACGGATTGTTGGCGGCGAGCGCGAAGAACGGCAGCCCGATCGAGATCACGAACAGGCCGAGCAGCCAGAATGCATAGCCCGAAGCCGGCGGCTCGCCATAGGCGGAGGCAATGCCGAGCGGCAGCGTGGCAAAGGCCAGCACCAGCAGCACGAGATGCACCGCCACCGGAACGATGCGGTTCCTCACCTGCATCAGCAGATGCGCATAGGCGTAGCCCCCGAGCAGCAGCGACTGGAAGAACACCATGGCGACCGACCACACCGCCGGCGAGCCGCCGAGCCGCGGCAGCACCATCTTCGTGAACAGCGGCTGCACCGAGAACAGCAGCAGCGCGCTGACGAAGATCGCAGCGGTGTAGACCGTCAGCAGCAGCCGGTTGCGCGACGAGGACGGCTGCTCCGTGGCGGCGGGTTGCACGATCGAATCCATGGATGCTCCGGCAAAGGCGTTTCCAGCGAAGTGGGCACCGGTTCGCGCGAGACAACGCACCGGACGATTCCCGCCGGCGGGCGCCGGACGGGCGCAATGGAGCACAAGGCGCCTGAACGGGCAATAAAGGGTCTCGTGATGTTGCAGCGAGGATTGCTTGATATTAGAGCGTGATCCCGGGACGCCTCGACGGGACCGCGCGAAGCGCGGCCCGGAGAGACGAGCCCGGAATGACAGCGGAACAACTTGAACCCTTCATGACCGAAACCGACGTCGTCATCATCGGCGCTGGCCATAATGGCCTCACCTGCGCGGCCTATCTCGCGATGGCGGGCCTGCGCGTGCGCGTGGTCGAGCGGCGCAAGGTGGTCGGCGGCGCGGCGGTCACAGAGGAGTTTCACCCCGGATTCCGCAATTCGGTCGCGGCCTACACCGTGAGCCTGCTCAATCCGCAGGTGATCCGCGATCTGGGGCTCGCCGAGCAGGGCCTGCGCGTCGTCGAACGGCGCGCCCAGAACTTTCTGCCGGCGCCCGACGGCAGCTATCTCCTCACCGGCGAGGGACGGACGAAGGCGTCGGTCGCGCGGCTCAGCGCGCGCGACGCTGATACGCTCGATGGCTTCTCACGCGAGCTCGAGGACATCGCGGACGTGCTGCGGCAATTCGTGCTCCGTGCGCCGCCGAACCTGCTCGAAGGCCTTGGCACGAGCGCAATCCGCGAGGTCGTCAACGCTTTCCAGAGCGCCAACATCCTGCGCGGCCTCACGCTGGAGCAGAGCCGCAGCCTGCTCGATCTCTTCACCCGCTCGGCCGGCGAGATGCTCGACGAGCGTTTCGAGCATGATCTGGTCAAGGCGCTGTTCGGCTTCGATGCCATCGTCGGCAATTACGCCAGCCCCTACGCGGCGGGCTCAGCCTATGTGATGCTGCATCACGCCTTCGGCGAGGTGAACGGCAAGAAAGGCGTCTGGGGCCACGCTATCGGCGGCATGGGCGCGATCACACAGGCGATGGCGCGCACCGCGCGCGACCGGGGCGTCGCGATCGACACGGATGCCGGCGTGCGCGAGATCATCGTCGAGCGCGACCGCGCCGTCGGCGTCGTGCTGGAGAACGGCACGACCATTCGCGCGAAATATGTCGCGGCCAACGTCAATCCAAAGCTGCTCTATACGCGGCTGATCGCGGCCGACGCGCTGCCCGCGGACTTCCTCGCCCGCATCCGTCACTGGAAGAATGGCTCCGGCACATTCCGCATGAACGTGGCGCTGGACCGCCTGCCCTCCTTCACCGCGCTGCCAGGCGAGGGCGATCACCTCACCTCGGGCATCATCCTGGCCCCGAGCCTCGGCTATATGGATCGCGCTTACCTCGATGCGCGGGCTCAGGGGTGGAGCCGGGAGCCCATCGTCGAGATGCTGATCCCCTCCACGCTCGACGACACGCTGGCGCCCGAAGGAAAACACGTCGCGAGCCTGTTCTGCCAGCACGTCGCGCCGGAGCTTCCCGATGGAAAGTCGTGGGACGACCATCGCGATGAAGTGGCCGACCTCATGATCGCGACGGTGGACAAATACGCGCCCGGCTTTGGAGCGAGCGTGCTCGGCCGCCAGATCCTGTCACCGCTCGACCTCGAACGGCAGTTCGGCCTCTTGGGCGGCGACATCTTTCACGGCGCGCTGACGCTGAACCAGCTGTTCTCGGCGCGGCCGATGCTCGGCCACGCCGATTATCGCGGGCCGCTGAAGGGCCTCTATCACTGCGGCTCTGGGGCCCACCCCGGCGGCGGCGTCACCGGCGCCCCCGGTCACAACGCCGCGCGCGTGATCCTGCGGGATCACCGCGCGTTGTTCGGAAGCCGTGGATAGGTCTGTGGATGAGTTGTGGACAGGCTGTTGGCAAGTGTGTGGACAGGGCGGGGATATCTGCGCATGCCCCCCGGGACAGACTTGGGGAAAGGCAGTGGAGGGTCGCAGGATATTCTCGGGAAAAGCCGGTGGACAGTCACTGCATGAGGGCCTGAAAAGCTGTGGGCTTCTGACTTCCCCGTGCCGCCCTTGGATACGACTTCGCCCGCGAGGGATTGCTCCCCGCGGGCGACAGCCTAAGCAGCCATCTATGAAGAGATAACGGCGCCCCCCTGGGAGGGGAATAAGATCTAAATTACTTTCCGATGTTGTCGTTAACTGACTGGAACTTGGTGTTCAGGGTGGTGCCCAGGCTGTTCACCACGGTAATGATGGCCAGCGCGATACCGGCTGCAATCAGGCCGTATTCGATCGCGGTTGCACCAGACTCATCCGACCAGAACTTCTGAACCATGTGCTTCATGACTCGCCTCCGTTTTGAATTTCGAGCTGTGTGGTCAGCCCCAACAGCCGAAAATCTACGGGCTGCAACCTTCGGTCAGGTTAATCCCCGGATTGCAAGTTATGCGGAAAATTGACAACAAAAGTCTCCAAAATTGAACTCAACGGACCCTCAGGATGCAGCCTTCCCCCCACCCACCGCGCCAGCTTTTCGATCGGCAATGAGGCCGCCGCCAGGCGCGTTGTCGATGTGCTCACCGAGGTGTTTTTCGAGGGCGACGCCGCGGTCGCCGCGTTCGAGCGGCCGGACGGACAATGGGACGTCACGCTCCATTTTGCCGAGGCGCCGGACCAGGCCTTGCTGCACGAACTCGTTGCAAATTCGGCTGGAAATGAGATCGCCACCACGCTCGTCTTCGACACAATCGAGGCCAAGGACTGGGTCAAGGCCAGCCTTGAAGATCTGGTCCCAGTCCCGGCCGGGCGTTTCGTCGTGCACGGCAGCCATGACCGCGACCGCGTGGCGCCGAACAAGCTCGCCATCGAGATCGAGGCGGCGCTTGCCTTCGGCACCGGCCATCACGGCACCACCCGCGGCTGTTTACTGTTGCTTGACCATGTCCTGAAGAGTTCCCGCCCAAGAAGCGTGCTCGACCTCGGCACCGGAACCGGCGTGCTGGCGATCGCGGCGGCGAAGGCGCTGCATCGCAGGGTGCTCGCCTCCGACATCGACCCGCCCTCGGTGCGGGTCGCGGCAGAGAACGCGACGCTGAATGATGTGGGCGATTATGTGCGGGTAATCCGCGCCACCGGCTTCGCCGCGCCGGATTTTGCAAGGGCCGGCCCGTTCGACCTGGTGCTGGCCAACATCCTTGCCAATCCGTTACGGCAATTGGCGGGCCCGATGGCGCGGCATCTTGCGCCCGGCGCCCATGTCATCCTGTCCGGCCTGTTGACCCACCAGGCCCCCGCCGTTATTGCCGCCTACCGCGCCCGCGGCCTCGTGCCATTGCGGCACCTGCGGATCGAGGGGTGGAGCAGTTTGCTGCTGCGGAAACTGTCGTAGGGTGGGTTAGCGTAGCGTAACCCACCACTTTGCTTTCCGTGCGGATAGAAGTTGGTGGGTTACGCCTTCGGCTATCCCACCCTACGATATCGACAGAATCGTCGACGCCGCGCTACTCCGCCGCCTTCCCGTCCCGGCGCATCGCGCGCTCGCCCTGCAAGGCGCGCCGGGCGCGCCGCTCGGCGAGACGGTCGATCATCTGGCTGATGAGGCCGCGGGGCTTCTTCGGTGTCGATGCGGCCGGGGCGCGACGCACCGGCGGCGAAATCTTCTCAAACGAGAACGCAGGCATCGTGTTTCCCCTCACCGTTGAGATGAACCACTTGCTCGAATTTCTCTGCGATCCGGACGAAGCGCAACTGCCGTATCCTTTACTCCACTCAATTCGAATGGAATATTTTCAAGCACGGTCCGTGCCAGATGCGATGCAAATGCGTCTACATTGCGGACTGATCCCCATGATCCTAGACTGAGCCCATCATGTTCGAAGCGCACTTCCAGACTTTCGAGGAGCCTCAGGCGGGCGTCGCGTTGACGGCGCGGCTGGCCGCACTCCGTGAAGAACTCGTCCGCCGCAAGCTGACCGGCTTCGTCATTCCGCGCGCCGATCAGCAGCAGAATGAATATGTTGCGCCGTCAGAAGAGCGACTCGCCTGGCTGACCGGCTTCACGGGTTCGGCGGGACTGGCGGTGGTGCTCGCCCATGAGGCCGCGGTCTTTGTCGACGGCCGCTACACGATCCAGGCAGCCAAGCAGGTCGACGCAAAGGCCTGGGCCGTGGAATCGCTGATTGATCCACCGCCGGAAAACTGGGTGTCGGCGCACCTGAAGGCAGGTGACCGCCTAGGTTTTGATCCATGGCTGCACACTTTTGCGGCAGCCGAGCGTCTGTCCGCAGCCTGCGCCAAGGCCGGCGCCGAACTGGTTGCCGTCGACAGCAATCCGGTCGACGCGATCTGGCAGGACCGACCGCAGCCCCCGCTCGCCCCCGTCGCCGTGCACGGCCTGCAACATGCCGGCGTCACTGAAGCCGAGAAGTTGACGCAGATCAGGAGCGAGATCGGCAAGCTCGGCGTCGACGCGCTGGTGCTGTCGGACAGTCATGCGGTGGCCTGGACCTTCAACATCCGCGGCGCCGATGTCGCGCACACGCCGCTGCCGCTGTCCTATGCGCTGGTACCCAAGGACGGCCGGCCGACCGTCTTCATCGACCACCGCAAACTCTCCAACCTGACGCGCGACCATCTCGAGCGGTCCGCCGACGTGCGCGAGCCCGACGCAATGGCGCCGACGCTGATGGCGCTGGCGAAGAGCGGCGGATCGATCGCGCTCGACAATGCCACCGCGGCCGACGCGCTCAGCCGGCTGATCGCGGGCGCCGGCGGCAAGCCGGTTCGGGGCAGCGATCCGATTGCGCTGCTCAAGGCGGTCAAGAACGCGACCGAGATCAAGGGCACACAGACGGCGCACCGGCGCGATGCCGTGGCGCTGGCGCGTTTCCTCGCCTGGGTCGATCGCGAGGCGCCAAGCGGCAAGCTCACCGAGATCGACGCGGTCGAGGCACTGGAGACGTTCCGCCGCGACACCGGCGCGCTGAAGGATGTGTCTTTCCCGACCATCTCCGGCACCGGCCCGAACGGCGCCATCGTGCACTACCGCGTCACCCGCAAGAGCAACCGGCGCATCGCGCCCGGCGATCTCCTGCTGATCGATTCCGGCGCGCAATATGAAGACGGCACCACCGACGTCACCCGCACCATGGCGGTCGGCGAGCCCACCGACGAGATGCGCGACCGCTTCACACGCGTGCTGCGCGGCCACATCGCGATCGCACAGGCGGTCTTCCCCGACGGCACCACGGGCGCGCAACTCGACACGCTGGCGCGGCAATATCTCTGGGCCGCCGGTGTCGATTTCGAGCACGGCACCGGCCACGGCGTCGGCAGCTATCTTTCGGTGCACGAAGGGCCGGCGCGCATTTCAAAACTCGGCATCACACCGCTGAAGCGCGGCATGATCCTCTCCAACGAACCCGGCTACTACAAGACCGACGGTTTCGGCATCCGGATCGAGAATCTCGAGCTGGTGGTCGCCGCAGACATCAAGGGCGCAGAGAAGCCGATGAACGCGTTCGAGACGCTGACGCTGGCGCCGATCGACCGACGGCTGATCGACGTGACAATGCTGAGCAAGGACGAGCTCGACTGGCTCAATGCCTATCACGCCCGCGTGCGCGCCGAAGTGCGGCCGGCGCTGGACGAGGCGACAAAGGCCTGGCTCGACCAGGCGACGGCGGAGCTGACGCCGTAGCGCGCGCATGGCGCTACGCGATTTGCGCAACGCTGCTTCTCCACCGTCGCTGTCATGCCCCGCGAAGGCGGGGCATCCTGTACGCCGCGGCTTCTCCATGGACGATTTCCGCCTCTGGAATACCGGATTCCCGCCTTCGCGGGGAATGACAGCTGTGATGCGGCGCGAGCAACGCGCACACTTCCGTAGATCCCCGGCCCTTCGCGCGCCTCATCACAACCATCCCGGAATCCGTATAGCCGCATTCCGAAACGCCGATATCCGTCTTGCGTGCGAACGCTACAGTCAAATTCGACTCCTCGAGAGACGGACACGCATGCACGGCATGATCAGCAAGCCGCCGGAAACGGCAGTCGCCAAGAACCTCGCGACCTCGCGCGTGGTGCTGTTGTTGCTGGTCGCCATGACCGGGATCGCGCCGATCTCGCTCTACATGCTGGTTCCGGCGCTGCCGGTGCTGGCGACGAATTTCGGCAGCGACATCTCGCTCGCACAGATGACGGTGTCGCTCTATATGGTCGGCATCGCGCTGTCGCAGCTCATCATGGGACCGCTGTCGGACAGGTTCGGGCGGCGCCCGGTGCTGCTTGCGGGCCTCGCCCTGATGGTGGCGGCCAGCGTCGCCTGTATCTTCGCGCAAACCCTGCCGCAACTGATCGCCGCGCGTTTCTTCCAGGCGCTGGGCGGCGCCGCCGGCATGGTGGTGAGCCGCGCCATCATCCGCGACATCTATGAGCGCGAGCGCGTCGCCTCCATGATCAGCCTCGTGGTCGCGGCCCTGATGATCGGACAGATGGTCTCCCCGCTCACCGGCGGCCTGATCGAAACCGCGTTCGGCTGGCGCGCGATCTTCTACGCCATCACGATCGGCGCGATCGCGGTGGCGGCCGGCATCGCGCTGGCGCTGCCCGAGACGCGCCGCACCCGCGCCGCCGGCAGCGGCGGCTTTCGCGGCGACGTCAGCGTCCTCATCCAAAGCCGCGCTTTCGTCGGTTATGTGATGTGTCAGGTGCTGGCTTCCCAGATCATCTTCACTTTCGCCGGCGGCGGCCCCTACATCGTGGTGACGCAGATGGGACGGACCAGCGCCGAATACGGCGCGTGGTTCGCGACAACGGGCTTTGCATACCTCGTCGGCAACCTGCTCTGCGTGCGCTTTGCGCCGCGGCACTCGCTGGAACGGCTGATCTGGCTCGGGCTCGGCCTGCAGCTCTGCGGCAGCCTGTTGAACCTGACGTGGAGCTTTATCGGCTGGAACGAGGCGCCCGCCTGGCTGTTCGTTACGCAGATGATCGTGATGGCCGGCAATGCCTTCGTGATGGCGAATTCCGCGGCCGGCGCGATCAGCATCCGCCCCGAGGCCGCCGGCACCGCGTCAGGCGCAATGGGATTCCTCCAGCAAGGCATCGGCGCGCTGATGTCGCAATTCGGCGCTTATCTCGGCGGTCACTCCGCCACGACGCTACCGCTCACCTCCGCGGTCCTCGCCATCTCGCTGCTCTGCGCCTGCATGATGATCTTCGTCGTCCCCCGCCGCGAGGTCGTGGTGAGCGAGACGCTGATCGAGCAGGCTGAGGAAGAAGAGAGCGGGATGATGTGACGCGCCCCGAAAGTGTTTGGCGCGGCGCTAGTGCGTCCCCAATTGTTCCCATTTGGCTTTCACTAGCGTGACATCTGCATGACATCTCGTTCCAGCCATACCGCATGCGCGCGCCCGACGCGAACGCGCAGGCGCTTTCGGCCTGTGCGTCAGCCGACCTGACTCACCGACGCGTGAGCGTCTTCTTGACGTAGGTCAAGTCATCCCAGGATCCAATGCTCCCTTCTACCTGGGGGCGAATGACTCGAGACTAGGAGGTCGCGATGATCCTCAAGAAAACAGCCGTTGCAGCGACTGCAGTTCTCATACTTGCGTCACCCCTCGCCTACGCAGAAGACAAGTCTTCCACCACCGTAGGAATGAAGCATCCCAGCGCCGCCGACCTGAAAGCCCTGACGGATGCGCGTGTCGGCATCATCAAGGCGGCCTTGCAGATGACGCCCGAGCAGGAAAAACTCTGGCCGCCCGTCGAGGACGCCATCCGCGCGAGAGCAAAGAACCGGCAAGCCCGGATGGAACGGGTGGCGGAACTGCGCGATGGCGACCCAATGGAGGCCATCCAACACAATCCGATCGAACTCATGCAACGTCGAGCGGAGAGACTGAGTCAACGCGCGGCCGACCTCAAGAAGATCGCCGATGCCTGGGAGCCGCTCTATAAAACGCTAAACCCGGATCAGAAGAAGAGGATGGCCTTCGCGAGCTACGCAGCCATGGCCGGGATACGAGATGCGATTGAACATCGTATGGAATCCGAAGATTACGACGAGTAAGGATAGTGTTGCACGAGCCGTCACTGCCGCGGAGCGAGGCGCTTCGGTCCGCGGCGGCGCCATCGTTGATGCACATGCCGATCGTGACCAACGTCTTGCCGCCGCACCTCACTCCCCGATCAGCTTCAGCCACTCGTCTTCGGTCAGCACCTTGACACCATGCTTGTTGGCTTCCGCGAGCTTTGAGCCGGCGCCAGGGCCGGCGACCACGAGATCGGTCTTCTTCGATACCGAGCCCGACACCTTCGCGCCCAGCCGCTCCGCTGTTGCCTTGGCCTCGTCGCGCGTCATCTTTTCGAGCGAGCCCGTGAACACGACAGTCTTGCCGGCGACGGCCGAGTTACTCTTCGGCTTCTCGGCGTCGATGATCTCGACCTCCTTCGTCAGGCGCTCGACGATGCCGCGATTGTGACTCTCGCCGAAATAATCGGCGATGCTCTTGATCACGGTGTCGCCGATCTGGTCGAGCGCGTCCATCTCGGCCATCGCCTCTTCGTCGCCCTTGGCAACCTTGAGACAGGCATCATGGAAGCCATCCCAGGAGCCGTAGCCGCGCGCCAGCGCCAGCGCCGTGGTCTCGCCGACATGACGCATGCCGAGCGCATAAACAAAGCGTTCCAGCGCGATTTTGCGCCGGCTCTCGATGGCGCCGAACAGGTTGCGCACCGAGGTCGCGCCGTAGCCCTCGATCTCCTCGAGCTTGAGCTTCGAATTGCGCTTCTCCAGCGTGAAGATGTCGGCGGGCTCCTTCACCCACCCCTCATCGAAGAAATACTGGAGTTGCTTCTCGCCTAACCCGTCGATGTCGAAGGCACGCCGCGACACGAACAACTTGAGGTGCTCGATCTTCTGGTAGGGACAGGCGAACTCGCCGGTGCAGCGGGCGCGCGAGCCCTCTTCGCCTGCCGCCGTCTCCTCGCGCGTGACGTCGGTGTGCAGCGGGCACGGGCACTTCTTCGGGAAGTGGAATTCCTTCGCGTCCTTCGGCCGCTTGTCGAGGACGACGTCGACCACCTGCGGGATGACGTCGCCGGCGCGCTGGATCACGACGGTGTCGCCGATCCTGATGTCGCGGCCCTCGCGCAATACCTCGCCCTTGTTGCCGATGCCCTTGATGTAGTCCTCATTATGCAGCGTCACGTTCTGCACGATCACACCACCGACACCGACGGGCTCGAGCTTGCCTACGGGCGTGAACGAGCCGGTGCGGCCGACCTGAATCTCGATGTCGCGCAGCACCGTCATGGCACGCTCGGCGGGGAATTTGTGCGCGATGCCCCAGCGCGGCGTGCGCGAGACGAAGCCGAGCCGCTCCTGCCAGTCGATGCGGTCGACCTTGTAGACGACGCCGTCGATGTCGTAGTCGAGTTTGGCGCGCTGCTCCTCGATGGAATGATGGAAGGCGAGCAGCTCCTCGACGGAATTGCAGAGCTTGGTCAGCGGATTGGTCTTGAAGCCGCAGCGCTCGAACCAGTGGATCATGCCGCTCTGCGTGCCCTCGGGCATCGCACTCATCTCGCCCCAGGCATAGGCGAAGAAGCCGAGGGGGCGCGAGGCGGTGATGGTCGGATCCTTCTGCCGGAGCGAGCCGGCCGCCGAATTGCGCGGATTGGCAAAGATGGTGTCGCCCGCCGCCTTCTGCCGCTCGTTCAGCGCGAGGAACGCCTTCTTGGTCATGTAGACCTCGCCGCGCACCTCGCAAATGTCGGGGACGTTGCGGCCCTTCAGCTTCTGCGGCACGTCTTCGAGCGTGCGGATGTTGGCGGTGACGTCCTCGCCTTCCGCGCCATCGCCGCGCGTCGCCGCGGTGACGAGCTCGCCTCCTTCGTAGCGGAGCGACATCGAGAGGCCGTCGATCTTCGGCTCGGCGGAGAAATCAACCTTGTCATCGTCGAGCTTCAGGAAACGTATGATGCGACCGACGAAGTCGCGTACGTCCTCTTCGGCAAAGGCGTTGTCGAGCGACAGCATGGGAACGGAGTGCCGCACCTTCTTGAAGCGCCCCGACGGCGCTGCGCCGACCTTCTGCGAGGGCGATTCCGCGCTGACGAATTCAGGGAAACGTTTTTCGATCGCGTTGAAGCGCTGGCGCAGCGCATCATATTCGGCGTCGGTGACGCTGGGCGCGTCGTCCTGATAGTAGCGCTTGTCGTGGCCTTCGAGTTCGAGGGCCAGCCGCATGTGCTCGACCTTGGCCTGCGCCTTGGTGAGATCGGCGACGTCGCGAAGCGGTCTTGCGTTGGATTTTGCTGCTCTTGCCATGGCAGTTGAATACGACGGAGCGGGTGGGACGGTAAAGGCGGTTACAGTTTCGTGCCCCGGACGCAGCGCAGCGCTTCTTCAGCGGTGCGCTGCAGAGCCGGGGCCTATGCGGCGGCACTCTGGGTCCCGGCGCGCGCTACGCGCGTCCGGGACACGAGACCTAAGCCGTCGCCGCCTTGAGCAGCCGTTCCGCTGCCGCCCTCGCCTCGGCCGTGATCTCGGCGCCGGCGAGCATCCGCGCGATCTCCTCGCGGCGGTGATCGGCGGCGAGTGCGTTGACGCGGGTGGCGACACGCTTGCCCTTGTCGAGGGCGTCCTTGGAGATCAGCAGGTGCTGGTCGGCCCGCGCGGCGACCTGCGGGGCGTGGGTCACGGCCATCACCTGGACCTTGCCGGCAAGGCGCGCCAGGCGCCCACCGATGGCGTCCGCGACCGCGCCGCCGACGCCGGTGTCGATTTCGTCGAACACCAGGGTTGGCGCTGAGCCACGGTCTGACAGCACGACCTTCAACGCCAGCAGGAAGCGCGAGAGCTCGCCGCCGGAGGCGACCTTCATCAGCGGGCCCGGCTTGGTGCCGGGATTGGTCTGCACCCAGAACTCGACGCGATCGAAGCCTTGCTGACCCGGCGCGGCCTCGTCGGTCTCGACCTGGGTCATGAACTTGGCGCGCTCGAGCTTGAGCGGCGCGAGCTCGGCGTTGACGGCCTTGTTGAGCTTCTCCGCCGATTTCTGCCGCGCCAGCGACAGTTTCTTGGCCGCAGTGGCGTAGCGCGCGTCGGCCTCGATGGCGGCCTGCTCCAGCTTCTTCAACCGGGTCGCGCCGGCATCGATCAGTACGACATCGGCGGCATATCTGGCGGCGAGCGCAGCGAGCCCGTCGACCGGCGTCGAATATTTGCGCGAGGCTGCGCGCAAGCTGAACAGGCGCTCCTCGATGCGTTCGAGCTCGGCCGGGTCGAAATCGGTTGCGGCCAGGGCGGCCTGGAGGTGCTGGTCGGCTTCCTCAAGCGCGTTGATTGCGGTGTCGATCGCCTTCACCGCAGGCTCGACCAGCGCTGGCGAATTAACGCCGCGGCGCTCCAGCCGGCGCACCGCGGCCGACAGCGCCGCGACCGGCGAATGGTTGCCGCCGACCGCCTCCTGCGCCTCGCGCAGGTCGGAGGCGATCTTCTCGCCCTGCATCATCGTGGTGCGGCGGGAGGCCAGCGAGGTCTCTTCGCCGTCCTTGGGCGCGAGCTGCTTCAGCTCGTCCGAGGCGTGGCGCAGGTAATCCGCTTCGCGCGCGGCACGCTCCATGCCGGCGCGATGCTCCTCCAGCGCGGTGTTGGCAGTGCGGCGCGCATCCCAGAGCGATTCGACGCTAGCTACGTCCTTTTCGAGGCCGGCAAAGGCGTCGAGCAGGCGGCGGTGGGTGGCAGCATCGACCAGCGCGCGCTCGTCGTGCTGGCCGTGGATCTCGACCAGGGCGGCGCCGACCGCCTTCAGCGTCTGCACGCTGATCGACTGGTCGTTGACGAAGGCCCGGGTGCGGCCGTCGGCGAGCTGGACCCGGCGAAGAATCATCTCGCCGGTATCGTCGAGGCCGTTCTCGGCGAGGATGTTTGCTGCGGGGTGATTCTTGGGGATATCGAAGACGGCGGTCACCTGCCCCTGCTCCGCGCCGTGGCGCACGAGCCCGGCGTCGCCGCGGCCGCCGAGCGCCAGCGCAAAGGCATCGAGCAGGATGGATTTGCCCGCACCGGTCTCGCCCGTCAAAACCGCAAGACCGGTGGCGAATTCGATATCAAGCCGTTCGATCAGGACGATGTCGCGGATCGACAGACGCGCCAGCATGGAATCAGATTTCCTAGCCGAGGCCCATCTTCTTGAAGGTCCGGCTGATCCATGACCCCTGATTCTCGCTCGGTTCGAGACCGCCGGATTTTACAAGATTATATGCGTCCTTGTACCAGCGGCTGTCAGGAAAATTGTGCCCGAGCACGGCCGCCGCCGTCTGCGCCTCGCCGACGATGCCGATCGCCATATAGGCCTCGGTGAGCCGGAACAACGCCTCCTCGACATGGCGCGTGGTCTGGTACTGCGTGACCACAGCCTTGTAGCGGTTGATCGCCGCCGTGTAGTCGCGCTTCTGCGCGTAATAGCGGCCGATGTTCATTTCCTTGCCCGCGAGCTGGTCGCGCGCACCCTCGATCTTGGCCTTGGCGGAGGTCGCATATTCCGAGTTCGGATATTTGCGCACCACCTCTTCGAGCGCGGCGATCGCCTTCTCGGTGCGGCTCTGGTCCCGGCTGATGTCCGGGATCTGGTCGTAGTGGGATGCCGCGATCAGATACTGAGCATAGGCTGCGTCCGGGCTGCCGGGATGCAGCGTGACGTAGCGCGTGGCGGCGCCGATGCAGCCGTCATAGTCGCCGCTCTGGTAGGACGCATAGGCCGACATCAGCAATGATTTGCGGGCCCACTCGGAATAGGGATGCTGGCGGTCGACCTCCTCGAACTTCTTGTTCGCCGCCTTCATGTCCTTCTTCTCGTTCATGAGGTACAGGCCCTCATTGTAGATCTTGTCGGCGGGCTCCTCGACGAAGGTGTCGTCCTTGGCGGTGAACTTGTCCCAGAGCGAGCCGGTACCGCAGCCGGCCAGCGGCAGCGCCAGCACGATGAAGGTGGCGGCCTGAAGAAGCCTACGGGCACCGATCGAAGCCCTTGGCGAAACCGAAAGATATCCGCGCGTCATACGCTGTGCCGACATGAATTTAAGACCTGACGCCCTGTGATGCGGTGCCCGCCAGCCCATGAGCCATGGCGTGAGTCATGAACGCGAAATGTAACCGTGGTGCCTGCCAAGCGACCACGCAGGTGTAACCGAAAAACGATCGTCAACCCACCGGATAGGCAGGCATTCCGCCCGGATTAAGGCGAAATTGCCGCAATGCTAGCGGATCATGGTTACCAGGAGTTTCCCCGGGGGGTAAGTCGCGACCGACGCCTGCGACAACAGTCTGTCAGGATACGTCCGGTCCATAAGCCGCGGCGATCCGGCCGCCGACGATGCCGCGACCGACTTCGCCCACGGGACGCGCGCTACGGCGGGCCGCCTCGCCCTCGACCACCCGCCAGGCTGTACGGTCGGCCAGCAGCGCGGTCAGGACAGCGTGGTTGAGCTTGTGGCCGCCGCGCACCGAGCGATAGGCGCCAAGCAGCGGCAGGCCGGCCAACGCGAGGTCGCCGATCACGTCGAGCACCTTGTGGCGGGCACATTCGTCGGCGTAGCGCAGCCCTTCGGTGTTGAGCAGCCGCTCGTCGTCGAAAACGACCGTGTTGTCGAAGGAGGCGCCGAGTGCGTAGCCCGCGCTCCAGAGCCGGGCGACATCGCACATCAGGCCGAAGGTCCGGGCGCGGCCAACCTCGCGGCGGAAACGCTCCGGATTGAGGTCGAAAGTGTAGCTCTGCTGGCCGATGACGGGATTGGTGAAGTCAATCTCGACCTCAGCGCGGAACCCGGTGGCATAGGGCCGGATCTCACCGAAGGAGTCGCCGACCTTGGCCGAAACCGGCTTCAAAACCTGAATGAAGCGGCGCTGCGCCGGCTGGCTGACGATGCCGGCCTGATCGATCGCTGCAACGAAGGCTGCGGCGCTGCCGTCCATGATCGGCACTTCCGGCCCGTCGATTTCGATTGTGGCGTTGTCGACGCCCATGCCGCGCAGCGCAGCAAGCACATGCTCGGCGGTGGAGACCAGCGGCCCGTCGCGATCGCCGAGGACGGTGGCAAAGTCGGTCGCGACCACCTGCTCGGCGGTCGCCTGAACTTCGCGGTCGCTTCCCTCAAGGCCGGTGCGGACAAAAATAAAACCCGCGTCGACAGGCGCAGGCCCAAGCGTGAGTGTAACGGGAAGACCGGAGTGAACGCCTACGCCTGCCACAGAGGCTTGCGCACGAAGCGTTGTTTGCCGGCTAAACTTCATCAGGAACCGCCCCACTACGACCATCGCGACTTATACTGAACCCGCTTGGCCGGCCACTGCCGACGGTTGCGAATCTCCGTATCCCCAAGTCACGGCAGACCATAGTCACTGCCTCAAACAGCGCCAACTCACGCTTTTTTACCGATTGTTACCCCAAACCTGCCGTATTCGCGCCAAGGCTTAACCAAATTGCGCCGAAGTTCAGGGACCCTGTCGGCAGCTTTACTGAACCACCGAATATATAATTAATGATTTAAAATCAGTTGCTTGACCGCACCGTTCGGGCATTCCCGGGCCAAAAGGAAAGGTCCCGGCAAGCTTCCCGCCGGGACCTTTTTGCGTCTGCCTTATTGTAACAATCCTCAGGTCGCCTGACGCCGCAGGAAGGCCGGGATATCAAGATGGTCGTCGCCCTGTGGCGCCGGCGCAACAGGTGCCGGGCGGCCATGCATGTCCAGACCCTGCGGCGCGGGACGGCGGGCATACTCCGATACCGGTTCGCTGGCCGCGATCTGCTGCGCCACGGTCTTCTGCGGGCGGCGATCAGGCAGTGGCGGCATCGCGGGACCGGCGGCGCGGGTTGCGACCGGCGGCTCGCTCTCCTCTTCGCGACGGCCGAGGCCGACATTGGCGAGGCGTTGCAGTAGCGACAGGCGAGTCTTCTGGGGGGTCTCCTCCTCGACCTCGCCGCGGGCCTGGCGAAGCTCGGCCTGGGCCGGCATCGGCAGTTCCTCGAGACGCGGCATCCGCGGCGCACGAACCGGCGGACGCTCGGCCTGCGGCGGGATGAAGTTTTCGGGCGTCATCGGCTCTTGCATCGCGACCGAGGCCTGCTCCGGCTCCGGGAACAGGGTCGGCTTCTGTGCGATCGGGCGCACGGTGACGTCGCCGTAGGTCTGCATCGGCGCAGGCGCCTGCGGGGCGTCCGAGACGGCCGCGGCGATGGCGGCGAGCGCGGCGCGCTCAACGTTGGGGCGCGGCGCGGCGGCAGGAGCGCCGGCCGGGATCTGCGCTTCCAGCTTCTGGGCACGTTCGGCCAAACGCTGGTTGTCGGCACGAAGCCGCGCAGTCAGGTCGGCGAGACGGCTCTCGGCGGCAGCGGCCGGAGCAGCGGGAGCCTGTTGCACCTGCGGCGCGGCGTTCGCAACCGGGGCGCTGGAGGCCTGGCTGTTGCGGGCGATCGCGGCCTGCTCGATGCCGGTGGCGACGACCGACACGCGGATCAGGCCGTCGAGCGCTTCGTCGAAGGTGGCGCCGACGATGATGTTGGCGTCCTGGTCGACCTCCTCGCGGATGCGGGTCGCGGCTTCGTCGACCTCGAACAGGGTGAGGTCCTTGCCGCCGGTGATGGAGATGAGAAGGCCCTTGGCGCCCTTCATCGAGCTGTCGTCTATCAGCGGGTTGGCGATCGCAGCTTCAGCGGCGGTCAGCGCGCGCTTGTCGCCGGAGGCTTCGCCCGTGCCCATCATCGCCTTGCCCATCTCGCGCATGACGGCGCGGACGTCGGCGAAGTCCAGGTTGATCAGGCCTTCCTTGACCATCAGGTCGGTGATGCAGGCGACGCCCGAGTAGAGCACCTGGTCGGCCATCGCGAAGGCGTCGGCGAAGGTAGTCTTTTCGTTCGCGACCCGGAACAGGTTCTGGTTCGGGATGATCAGGAGCGTGTCGACCACCTTGTGAAGCTCGTTGATGCCGGCTTCAGCGGTGCGCATGCGACGGCCGCCTTCGAAGTGGAAGGGCTTGGTGACGACGCCGACGGTGAGGATGCCCATCTCGCGCGCGGTCTTGGCGATCACCGGAGCTGCACCGGTGCCGGTGCCGCCGCCCATGCCGGCGGTGACGAACACCATGTTGGCGCCGGAGAGATGGTCGCGCAGCTCGTCGATCACCTCTTCCGCCGCCGCCGCGCCGACGTTCGGCTGCGAGCCGGCGCCGAGGCCCTGCGTGACCGCCGTTCCCATCTGCACGATGCGCTGCGCCTTCGACATCGTCAGCGCCTGCGCGTCGGTGTTGGCGACCACGAAATCGACACCCTGGAGGCCCGCCGTGATCATGTTGTTGACGGCGTTGCCACCGGCGCCGCCGACGCCGAACACGGTGATCCGGGGCTTCAGTTCGTGAATATCAGGAACATTGATGCTGATGGTCATGGTTGCCTCTCGATCACGCGCGCGTGGGTTCGCCCCGGCCGGCGGCCGCGGGAGTTGGTGAAAATCGGGAATTGCGGAAAGGAGTCATCAGAAGCCCTCGCGTAGCCATCGTCCGACCTTTCCGAAATAACCGCCGGTCCCTGTCCTGACCTGCTGCCGCGTATGCCGCGGTTCGACATGTTCGAGGTGAACATATTGCGGGTAGACGAGGAGTCCGGCCGGCACCGCGAAGGCGGCGTTCTTCGCCTCATTGGGCAACCGGCCGAAACCGAGCGGGCGTCCGACCCGCACGGGCCGGCCGAGAATTTGCGTACCGAGTTCGATGAGGCCGGTGAGCTGCGAGGCGCCGCCCGAGAGCACGACGCGGCCGTTGGGCTCTGAGGCGAAGGGCGAATCCTTCAGCTTGTCCCGAATCATTTCGAAGACTTCCTCGGCACGGTGCTTGACGATATTGGCGATGGTAGCGCGGGAGACGATCTGCGGCAGATCCTGCTCGTCACCGGCTGTCGGTACAGACATCAGCTCACGCGAGTCCGATCCGCCGGTGATGACGGTACCGTATAACGTCTTGATTCGCTCGGCATCGGCAATGGTCGCGGAGAGTCCGCGCGCGAGATCCATCGTGATGTGTTGCCCGCCGACCGCAAAACCCGCCGCATGCACGAAGCGACCGCCGGAATAGACCGCGATCGTGGTGGTGCCAGCGCCCATCTCGACGACAGCGGCGCCGAGATCGGCTTCGTCGTCGGTCAGCACCGACAGGCCCGCCACATAGGGGCTCGCCGCCATGGCTTCGACATTGATGTGGCAGCGCTCCACCGCCAGCATCAGGTTCCGCGCCACCGTGGCGTCACAGGTGACGACATTCATGTCGACACCGAATTGATGCGCGACCATGCCGCGAGGATCGCGGATGCCTTTGACTCCGTCGAGCGTGTAGCCGACCGGCAGCGCGTGCAGCACGGTGCGGCCCTCGCCGGTGGCGTGGCGCATGCCGGTGGAGGTGACCCGGCTGACATCGGCCGGGGTCACCGCCCCGCCGCGGATGTCTGCTGCGGCTTCGACCAACTGGCCGGTAATCCGGCCGCCGGACACCGACAGCAGCACGGACTCGACCCGCACCTTGGCCATTTTCTCCGCAAGCCCGACGGCCTGACGCACCGCCTGCTCGCATTCGGCGAGATCGACCACCGCGCCGGCCTTCATGCCGCGCGACTGGATCTGGCTGTAGCCGATCAGTTCCACCGCGTGGGTGCGGCCGCGCAGGGCCTCACTCGGCGCCGACGGCTTCAGCCGTGCGATCATGCAGGCGATCTTGCTGGTGCCGATATCGAGGCAGGCGACGATGCCGCTGCGCTTGTGCGGCATCGGGCGCGTCTTCGGCGTCTGGGTGCGATCGATGCCGGTCATGCGGAATCCCCGGCCTTCTTCTTTTTCTTGTCCTTGAACTGATCCTCGCGCGCCTTGGCGGCGTCGTCGGACAGCTGCACCACCAGCCGATCGGGCAGGCGCATGTCGACGGCGACGATGTCGCGGGAGAACAGCTTGTCGTCCTTGTCGAGCTTGGAGAGCATCGCGAGCGCGTTGCCGACGTCCTGCTCGGGCAGGCGGATGTCGAGGCCATCCTTGAGCCTCAGGTTCCAGCGCCGCTCGCCGACGAAGATTGCAGCCTTGGTCACCGAATTGACCTGCGGATAGCGGGCCAGCAGGGCGAGGAAGTCGCGGGCCTGGGTTTCGGCGCCCTTGCCGACCACGAGCGGCAACGACAGGAACCGGCGGGAGACATAGGGTTCGAGCACGGCGCCGTCGTCGGCGATGACGGAGAGCCGGCCGGCCTCCTGCCACAGCGCGAACGCCTTGCGCTCGGTGAGTTCGATCATGAGCTGGCCCGGATAAAGCTTCAGCACGGTCGCATCCACGATCCATGGATTGGCCTTGAGCTTGTCGCGCACGGCGTCAGCATCGAGGAAAAGCAGCGAGGAGCGGCCGCTGACGCCGCCAATCGCGAGGATCTCGTCCTGAGTGAGCTGCTTGCGGCCGTTGATCACGACCGAGGTGATGCGGAAGCCGGCGGAATTGGCCATCGCGTTCCGGGCGTCGCTGACCGCGGTGATGAAGTCCTGGAGATGGCCGCCCTTGACGATGCCGAAGCCGCAGCTTCCGATCAGCAGCAGCACGGTCATGCTGATTCCGACCCGGCGCGGCAGATAGCGTTCGACCAGCGCGACGACGCGCGGCGGCGGCTCGCGTTCGATGACGGCTTTGGCCCTGGCCTTGGTCCTGGCCTGGGCGGCAGCGCGCGCCTCAATGCGCTTGTCCTGCACCCACTCGCGCAGAAGCACGACCGCTCCAATAGCGGCCGCCTTCAGGTCAGCTTGGGGCCTCAGCGATCTGAAAAGCGACCGGGGGAGGCTTCCTGCACGATCCATTGCACGAGCTCGTCAAGAGTTTGCCCGCGACATCGCGCGGGACCTGGCGAACATGACGTGTCGAACTTGCCGGGCCGGGTGCTGGTCTTCAGCAGAAGAAGCCACTCCCCTTCAAAGCGTGCGCTGGAGGTGACATCACCCACGACAGCTCACGCGCCGGCAGCCAAAACGCCATATGCGCCGCCAGCGTTAACCTTCGGACGTCCTGGTAAACAAAAGGTAAACTTCGTTAACGTCCGGCGCTTTTTGCCCCGCAATTTGAGGCCTTTATGCCGCGATGACCGGCATTTTCCCGGTTTTGGGCCCCAAAGCGGGCCCTTTCCCCCGTTTGGCCGTTAACCAGTCCTAATTATTTCCGCACCCGCTGTTCCGCGAGTTCGACCAGGCCGCGCAGGAAGTCGACGAACTCGATGCCCTCGGCTTTCAGCGCCTTGGGGTAGAGCGAGGACTTGGTCAGCCCGGGCAGCGTGTTGGTTTCGAGATAGACCAGGCCCTTGTCCGAGACGATGAAGTCCGAGCGGGAGTAGCCGATGCAGGACATCGCGCGATGCGCCAGCATCGCGTGCTCCTTCAGCGCGGCGGTGATCTCGGGCGCGAAACGGCCGGGGCAGATCTCCTGGGTGGACTTCAAAAGATATTTCGCCGCGTAATCGAAATTGCCCTCGCCCGGAATGATCTCGATCGGCGGCAGCGAGACGATCGATCCATCAGGCCGCTCCAGCACGCCGCAGGTCGCCTCGACGCCGGCGATGTAGGGCTCGATCACATACTCTTCGTGCTTGGCCGCATTGCGGACGGCGACGAGATCCTGCTTCGCATTGACGAAGATCAGGCCATAGCTCGACCCGTCGCGCGCCGGCTTTGCGATCAGCCGCCCGTATTCGGCGAAGGCCTCGTCGATCTTGTCCAGAGCAACGTTTGCCGGTGGCGTCACGCCGCCGAGCGCGGCGAACCGCTTCGCGGCGATCTTGTCGAAGGCGAGATGCGAGGAGGCCGAGCCCGAGCCGGTGAAGGGCACGCCGCGCGCCTCGCACATCACCTGCAATTCGCCGTTCTCAGCACGGCCACCATGCAGGCCAAGCACCAGCACGCGGTCTTCCGCCTTGGCCCGGTCAAGCGCCTGCTCCAGCGGAATGCCTGATGTGCCGGGCTTGAACTCGTCCTCGAACGGACGGGCGTGTTCGAGCAGCTGCCTGGACTGAACGACATGCACCTTGTCTTCGACGTCCCACCACCAGAGCTCAGCCTCAGGCAGCGCCTGATGCAGCGCCTGGGCTGACGCGACCGAAACCAGACGTTCGCGGTTGGAGCCGCCGAAGAGGATGGTGATGCCCATGTTCTCAGTTACCTATCTGCTTCGCCATTCCGGGATGCGCGTAAGGCGCAGGCCCGGAATCCAAAACCACGATCGTGAGTATGGATTCCGGGCTCTCGCTTCGTGAGCCCCCGGAATGACACTCACGCGGAAACCCCGATCCGCTTGATTTCCCAGTGTAGCTCAATTCCGGAATTCGCCTTGACGCGTTCGCGCACGGTCTCGCCGAGCGTCTCGATGTCGTGCGCGGTGGCCTCGCCCGTGTTGATCAGGAAATTGCAGTGCATCTCCGACACCTGAGCGTCGCCGACGCGCAGGCCCCGGCAGCCAGCGGCGTCGACCAGCTTCCAGGCGGAATGGCCGGGCGGATTCTTGAAGGTCGAGCCGCCGGTCTTTTCGCGGATCGGCTGCGCCGTCTCGCGATGATTTTGCACTTCGGCCATGCGCGCGCGGATCGCCTCCGGATCCCTGATCTCGCCGCGGAAGCGCGCGGAGGTGAAGATGATCGAGGGATCGACGCCGCTGTTGCGGTAGACGAATTTCATGTCGGCGTTGGAGAAGACGTGCTTCGTGCCGTCGCGCCCGACGCCTCGCGCCTCAATCAGCACGTCCTTGGTCTCACCGCCATTGGCGCCCGCATTCATGCGCAGCGCGCCGCCGATCGTGCCGGGAATGCCGAAATAGAATTCGAGCCCGCCGATATTGGCCGAAGCCGCCACTTCCGCCACGCGCTTGTCGAGCGCGGCAGCGCCTGCAGTGACGATATCGCCGCTTGCACTCGCCTCGCCAAAGGCGCGCGGCGCGAGACGAACCACGACGCCCGCGATGCCGCCGTCGCGCACGATCAGATTGGAGCCGACGCCAACGACATAGACGGGGATGTCGCTGGCGAGATGCGCGAGGAAATAAGCGAGATCGTCCTCGTCCGCCGGCGTGAACAGCACCTGCGCGGGACCGCCGACGCGAAACCAGGTGAGCTCGGCGAGCGACTGGTTGGCGAGCAGGCGGCCGCGCAGCTCCGGCATCGCGGCTTTGAGATCGGGCGTGATGTCGGGGAAGCTCATGCGGCATCCTCAAGTGAGGAAGGCACAATCTCTCCGTTCCCTCCCCCCTTGTGGGGGAGGGTCAGGGAGGGGGGTAGCCACAAACTCAGACTTCGCTCGGGGCTACCCCCCTCCCCCCACCCTCCCCCACAAGGGGGGAGGGAGCGCGATGTGCCGTGTGGCAATCGATGCGATCAAAGTCACCACTTCACCCCAGAGCCTTCAATTCGCCCGGCAGCGCGTACGCCCACTGCGTGATGTTGCCGGCACCGAGGCACACGACGAGATCGCCAGACTTCGCAAGTCCCTTGACGATGCCCGCGAGCTCGGAGGTCGACGGCAGCGGGATCACCTCGCGATGGCCGTGCGCGCGCAGGCCCGCGACGAAATGATCGCGGTCGACGCCTTCGATCGGGGCCTCGCCTGCGGCATAGACGTCGGCGACGATCACTGCATCAGCATCGTTGAAGCAGGTGCAAAATTCCTCGAACAGCGATTGCAGGCGGGTGTAGCGATGCGGCTGCACCACGGCGATGATCTTGCCGTTGGTGGATTCCCGCGCCGCCTTCAGCACTGCCGCGATCTCGACGGGGTGGTGGCCATAATCATCGATCACGGTGACGCCGTTCCATTCGCCGGTCTTGGTGAAGCGGCGCTTGACGCCGCCAAAGCCCGCGATCGCCTTGCGGATGGCCTCGTCGGAGACGCCGAGCTCGCGCGCCACTGCAATCGCTGCCGTCGCGTTGGAGGCGTTGTGGCGGCCCGGCATCGGCAGCATGAGGTCGGCGATCTCGTGCACCGCGCCAGTCTTGCGATTGCGGAACGCGACCTTGAACTTCGATCCGCCGCCCATCGGGGTCAGATCGACCAGCCGCGCATCGGCCTGCGGATTTTCGCCATAGGTGATGATGCGGCGATCCTCGATCTTGCCGACGAGGCTCTGCACCACGGGATGATCGATGCACATCACGGCGAAGCCGTAGAACGGCAGGTTCTCGACGAAATGGCGGAATGCGTCCTGCACGGCGTCGAAGGTCTTGAAGTGATCGAGATGTTCGGGATCGACATTGGTGACGATCGCAACATCCGTCGGCAGCTTCAGAAACGTGCCGTCGCTCTCGTCGGCCTCCACCACCATCCATTCGCCGGCGCCGAGCCGCGCGTTGGAGCCGTAGGCGTTGATGATGCCGCCGTTGATCACGGTGGGATCGAGGCCGCCGGCATCGAGCAGCGTTGCAACCATCGTCGTCGTCGTGGTCTTGCCATGCGTGCCGGCGATGGCGACGCAGCTCTTCAGCCGCATCAGCTCGGCCAGCATCTCGGCGCGGCGCACCACGGGAATGCGCTGCTCGCGCGCCGCCATCAATTCCGGATTGTCCCGCTTGATCGCGGAGGACACCACGACGACCTCGGCACCGTCGACATTCTCCGCCTTGTGGCCGACCGAGACCTTTGCGCCCTTCTTGCGCAGCCGATCGAGATTGTAATTGTCGGAGGCGTCCGAGCCCTGCACGGCATAGCCGAGATTGACCAGCACCTCGGCAATGCCGCTCATGCCGATCCCGCCGATCCCGACGAAGTGGATGGGTCCGATCTCGCGCGGCAGTCTCATGCTCTGTTCCCTGACATCGCCGCCCGAAGGACGGCGTCTGGCGAAGATCACGGCCAAATCAGCCGCGCCTTTCGTACTGGATGCCCCGCTTTAGAAGGCGAAGACAAGGGCTTTTTTCGCGTCAGATTCCCGCGACTTTGACCACCAAATCGGCCAGCCGTTCCGCCGCGTCGAGCCGGCCGGCGCCGCGGGCAGCCTGCGCCATGGTCGCGAGGCGCGCAGACTCGGCGGCAAAGTCAGAGATCTCGGCAGCCAGACGATCCGAGGTGAACTCGGTCTGCGGGATACGGATCGCACCGTCGACCTTGGCCAGCACGCCGGCATTGGCGAACTGGTCCTGGTCGATCGAGCCCGGCAGCGGCACCAGGATCGAGGGCCGTCCGATTGCGGCGAGCTCAGCCACGGTACCGGCGCCGGAACGCGACACCACCAGATGGTTGGAGGCGAGCCGTGCCGGAAGATCCGTGAAGAACGGCGCGAGTTCCGCATTGATCTTGAGCTTGTCGTAGACCGCGCGCACGCGCGTCATGTCCTCATCGCGCACCTGCTGGGTGAGGATGAGCCGGCCCCACAGTGCAGGCTCGAGGCGCTCGATGGCGCCCGGGACGATGTCGGCCATGATGCGCGCGCCCTGGCTGCCACCGACGACGAGCAGGCGCAGCGGGCCGTTCACTTCAGGCGCGGCATATTTCACGGCAGCCGCGGCGAGGATTGCCGGGCGCATCGGAGTGCCGACCGTCGTGGTCTTGCCGGCCAGCGCCGGATCGCGGTCGAGCACGCCGGGCAACGACGTCGCAATGGCGCGGACGCGGCTCGACAGGAACCGGTTGGCGCGGCCGAGCACCGCATTGGCCTCGTGAATGATGCTGGGCACGCCGGCGAATTTCGCCGCGACCAGTGGCGGCAGCGTCGGATAGCCGCCGAAGCCGACGACGGCGACAGGCTTTAACCGCTTGATCAGGCGATACGCAGAAAGCGTGCCGGCGGCGAGCGTGAGACCGGCATAGGCGAGCTGGAACGGATTGCGGCCGCGCGCGGTCTCGCTCGAGACGACGTCGATCATCTCCTTGCTGAACAGCCCGCTATAGCGCAGCGCCCGGTCGTCCGTGACGAGCCGGACTCGAAAGCCGCGCCGGATCAGTTCGACGGCAAGCGCCTCGGCCGGAAACAGGTGGCCACCGGTGCCACCCGCGGCGAGAAGAATCAGGGGGGGACGTGTCCATGGCTCTCTTGTACAGGGCCTCCGCGGTCATTGCGAGCCACGCGAGCGGCCCGTCAGCTCCTCATCCTGAGGAGCGCGGAACGCGCGTCTCGAAGGATGAAGGCCCGGCCCAAAACTTCCACTTGGCCTCGCCCTTCGAGACGCCGCGCGAGCGCGGCTCCTCAGGGTGAGGATCACGCGTAGCTGCGCATCGCATCGGCGTGGCCACTCGCCTCGACCTCGGTGCGCGGGCGCAGCCGCGTCAGGGCCAGCATCATGCCGACGCCATAGGCGAGTGACACGATCGAGGAGCCACCATAGGAGATGAAAGGCAGCGTCATGCCCTTGGCGGGAATGAGCTGGAGGTTGACCGACATGTTGATCGCCGCCTGCACGCCGAACAGGATCGCAAGGCCGGAGGCCGCGAAGCGCGAGAACATGTCCTCATTGGCATAGGCGCGCGACAGCGTGCGGATCACGACGAAGGCGAACAGCGCCAACATCGCAAGGCACAGGATGATGCCGAACTCTTCGGCGGCGACCGCGAACACGAAGTCGGTGTGGCTGTCCGGCAGGCTGCGCTTGGCGATGCCCTCGCCCGGCCCGAGCCCGAACCAGCCACCGTTGTAGAAGGCTTCCATCGCTGTATCGACCTGGAAGGTATCGCCGGAGGCCGGATTCATGAAGCGCTTGATGCGGCCGGCAACGTGCGGAACGAACAGATAGGCGCTGAACAAGCCGGCCGCCGCGGCGCCCGCAAGCCCGAACACCCAGATCATCCGCATGCCCGCGATGAAGAACAGCGAGCCCCACACCATCAGGATCAGCATGGTCTGGCCGAAATCGGGCTCCATCACCAGCAGCGATACCAGCATCAGCAGCAGCACCAGCGCCATCGAGGTCGCCGGCATCTCCGGCCGCTTGGTCGATTCCGCGAACAGCCAGGCGGCGATGACGACGAATGATGGCTTTGCGATTTCGGAGGCCTGGATGTTGACGCCGAGCAGCGTGATCCAGCGCCGCGAGCCCTTCACCTCGGGGCCGATCGCAAGCGTCACCACGATCAGGATGATGCTGACCGCGAAGATGATCAGCGCGCTTCGGCGGATCGATCGCGGCGACAGGAAGGACACCCCGAGCAGCACCATGCAGGACGGCGCCAGGAACATCACGTGACGGCTGAAGAAGTGGAAGGGATCGAGTCCGATGCGGGTCGCAACCGGCGGGCTCGCCGCCAGCGACAGGATCACGCCGGTCAGCATCAGCGCCAGGATGGCGCCCATCAGCGGCTTGTCGACGGTCCACCACCACTCGGAAAAGGGGGTGCGTTCTTCACGGGAGAGCATGGGCGGCCGCTTTCGGACAGAGGTCCGACCATTGGTCGCCGAGGTTGGTTACCGGGAGGTTAATGAATCGTTCAAGTTTTGAAGAGTCTCGTGTCCCGGACGCGGTGCGGCACGAAGTGACGCTCTGCAGAGCCGGGGCCCACGAACCGCAATGGGCCCCGGCGCTGCGCTACGTCCGGGGCACGAGAGTTTCACACCACCGGCTTCACACCCGGCAGCGCCTGCACCAGATCGCGAAACGCAGCGCCGCGGATTTCGAAATTGCGGTATTGGTCGAAGGAGGCGCAGGCCGGCGACAGCAGCACGACCGTGTCGGTCAAGCCTGAAGCTTCCGCATCGCATGCGGCGTGCTCGACCGCAACATCGAGCGTCTGGCTGATCTCGTGCGCCACCTGCGTGCCGAGCGTGCCGGAAAACTCCTGCGCGGCCTCGCCGATCAGATAAGCCTTGCGGATGCGCGGGAAGAAGCCGGTGAGGCCCGTGATGCCGCCCGCCTTCGGCTTGCCGCCGGCGATCCAGAAGATGTCGGCGAAGGAGGACAGCGCATGCGCGGTGGCGTCCGCGTTGGTGCCCTTGGAGTCGTTGACGAACAGCACGTTGCCGCGGCGGCCGACCTGCTCCATGCGGTGCGCGAGGCCCGGAAAGCTGCGCAGGCCGTTCTGCAGCACATCAAGGCTGATACCCATTGCAAGCGCGGCGGCGGCGGCGCAGGCCGCGTTCTGCGCATTGTGCTGGCCGCGCAGCGAGCCGATGCCGCCGAGCATGGCGACTTCGCTGCGGGCGCCGCCCGAGGCGCGCACGATGGTGCCATGCTCGACATAGATGCCGCTCGCCAGCGGATTCCGGACCGAGATGCGCTCGACCTTCTTGCCGGCGCGGTCGAGACGGTCGGCGATGTTACGGCACCAGCCGTCGTCGACGCCGACGATCGCAGTACCACCTGCCTGGACACCGGCGACGAGGCGCTCCTTCACCGCGGCGTAGTGCTCGATCGTGCCATGACGGTCGATGTGGTCCTCGCCGACATTGAGCAGGATGCCGACAGAGGGATCGAGCGACGGCGTGAGGTCGATCTGGTAGGATGACATCTCGATGACGTGGACACGGCCCATGCGCGGCGGCTCCAGCGACAGGATCGCAGTGCCGATATTGCCGCCCATCTGGGTGTCGTAGCCGGCAACTTTGGTCAGATGCGCGATCAGCGCCGTCGTGGTCGACTTGCCGTTGGTGCCGGTGATCGCAACGAACGGCGCGTTCGGCGCATGCCGCCGCCGCTCGCGGCAGAACAGCTCGATGTCGCCGATCACCTCGACACCGGCCTCGCGCGCTTTCAGCACGCTCCAGTGCTGCACCGGATGGGTCAGCGGTACGCCGGGCGCGAGCACGAGGGCAGCAAAATTCGTCCAGGAGACGTTGCGCAGATCCGCGGTGATGAAGCCCGCCTGCGCCGCCTTGGCGACATTCTCTGCATTGTCGTCGGCGGCGATCACCTCGGCGCCGCCGGCCTTCAAAGCGTGACAGGAGGCGAGCCCCGAGCCGCCAAGGCCGAACACCGCGACCGTTTTGCCGGCGAAGGAAGTGACGGGAATCATGGGGTAACCGTTACCGCAGCTTGAGCGTCGACAGGCCGGCGAGCGCCAGCATCACCGAGATGATCCAGAAGCGGATCACGATCTGCGGCTCGGTCCAGCCGAGCTGCTCGAAATGGTGGTGGATCGGCGCCATCCGGAAGATGCGCTTGCCCGTGAGCTTGAACGACACCACCTGCACGATGACGGAAACAGCCTCCAGCACGAACAGGCCGCCGATCACCGCAAGCACGATCTCGTGCTTTACCGCGACCGCGATCGCGCCAAGCATGCCGCCGAGCGCGAGCGAACCGGTGTCGCCCATGAAGATCGAGGCCGGCGGCGCGTTGAACCAGAGGAAGCCGAGGCCTGCGCCCAGCAGCGCGCCGCAAAGCACCGCGAGCTCGCCGGTGCCGGCGACATATTTGATCTGGAGGTAGTCGGCGAACACCGCGTTGCCGGCGAGATAGGCGATCATCGCAAAGCTCGCGGTCGCGATCATCACCGGCACGATGGCAAGACCGTCGAGGCCATCGGTAAGATTCACCGCATTGCCGGCCCCGACGATGACGAAGGCACCGAAGACGACGAAGAACCAGCCGAAATGCAGCACGGTGTCCTTGAGGAAGGGAATCGTCAGCGCAGTCGACGCGGGATCGCGATTCAGCCGCACCAGCGCATAGCAGGCGACGAGCGCGATGGCCGCCTCGATCAGCAGGCGAAGCTTGCCGCCGAACCCGCTCGTGGTCTGCTTGGTCACCTTGAGATAGTCGTCATAGAAGCCGACGAAGCCGAAGCCGAGCGTCACCGCGAGCACGATCCAGACGTAGGGGTTGAGCGGATTGGCCCACAGCACCGTGCCGACCGTGAGGCCCGACAGGATCATCAGCCCGCCCATGGTGGGCGTGCCCTTCTTGGCAAGATGCGATTGCGGGCCATCGGCGCGGATCGGCTGGCCCTTGCCCTGGCGGATGCGCAGATGGTCGATGATCCAGGGTCCGAACAGGAACACGAAGAGCGCGCCGGTGACGACGGCGCCGCCGGTGCGGAAGGTGATGTAGCGGAAGACGTTCAGAACGGTGCGAACTGCACCGTAACCCGGAAATGTGTTGGAGAGCTCGATCAGCCAGTAAAACATTCAGACGGTCCTATGGCGCCTTTCGTACGCGGCCCTGGTCTCGATCTTCGCATTGATCTTGGCATCGACCTTGGCCTCAACGTGCCTCACGCGCATTCGCTGGTCTTCATCACGGGGCCAGGCGACCTCTATGAAACCGGTCGGCTTCGCGCCGCAAAGGGTGGGATTCGGGAACAGCGCCTTCCAAGCAGTTTACGCCTTTGCCTGCAAGGCGGCCACTAGGCCCGGCACAAACTTGTTGACCCAGAACATCTTTTTGCTGCCCTTGACAACCACGACATCGCCAGACTTCAGCAGATTTGCGACCTCACCCGGCTTCAGCGTGGCGGGATCGTCGTGCCAGCCGAGGCCCTTGCCGGCGGGCAGCACGTCATAGAGGTGGCGCATCAACGGCCCGACGCAGTAGACGCCGTCGATGCCGTCGAGATGCCTGGCGAGGCCGGTGTGGTAGCTTGGCGCGTCGTCGCCCAGTTCCAGCATGTCGCCGAGCACCGCAATGCGGCGGCCGTCGGTCACGTTGCGCGCCTGCAGGCTTTGCAGCGCAGCAGCGACACTGGCCGGATTGCCGTTGAAACTATCGTCGATCACGGTGACGCCGCCGACCGCCTGCTCGACGCCGCGGCCGGTCATAATGCCGACCCGGTCGAGCTTGATCGCGAGCGTCGCGGCATCGAGGTTCGCCGCGCGGATCGCGGCGAGCGCGGCCAGCGCGTTCTGCACCCGATGCGGTGCCCCCGGCGTCAGGCTGAACGCGATCTCCTTCTTGCCGACCCGAGCCACGACCTGCCAGCTGTCGCCATGCGGCGCGTGCTTGACCTCGTGCACTTCGGCATGCTCGCCGAAGCGCACGACCTTGCCTTTCCATTCGGCCGCCTTGATCCCGGCCGGCAGCACCAGCACGCCGTCCTCGGGCAGGCCGAGCGCGATCGACACCTTTTCGTGCCTGATGGCTTCGAGCGAGCCGAGCTTCTCCAGATGCACGGGCTGGACGTTGACGACGAGCGCAACCGTCGGCCGCGTCAGCTCGCTGAGCCGTGCGATCTCGCCGGTCTGGTTCATGCCCATCTCGACGACCCAGAGGCTGGCATCAGGCCGCGCGTTGCAGAGCGTCAGCGGCACGCCCCAGAAATTGTTGAAGCTCGACGGGCTCGCATAGGCATTCGGATAGGCGGCCAGAAATTCCTTGGTGCTGGTCTTGCCGGCACTGCCGGTGAGCCCGATCACCGGTCCGTTGAAGCGCGCCCGGGCGGCGCGGGCGAGGCCCCAGAGACCATCGATCAACGTGTCCTTCACGACGATCTGCGGGATTCGAATGCCGGCGATCTCGTGCGGCACGATCATCGCGACCGCCCCTGACGCTTCGGCCTTGTCCGCGAACTCCCAGCCGTCACGCGCGCTGGCGAAGGCCGAGATGAAGCCACCGCTCGGCGTGCCGCTCAGCGCGACGAACAGGCTGCCCGGCTTTATCAGACGGCTGTCCTGGGTAACGAACTCGACCGGCGTGTCCGGGAACGATCCGGCAGCGCCAAGCGCTCGCGCCACTTCGGCAACGGTCCATATCGGCGCGCTCATGCAATCCTCGACGCTAATGCGGCGGCGACCGCCTCGTGATCACTGAAGGGCAGCACCTGGCTGCCGACGATCTGCCCGGTCTCATGTCCCTTGCCGGCGATCAGCAGCGCATCGCCCTCTTCCAATTCCTCGATCGCGGCGCGAATCGCTGCGGCACGGTCGCCGATTTCCCTGGCGCCCTTGGCGGTCGCAAGGATCGCGGCGCGAACGGCTTCCGGCTTCTCGCTGCGCGGATTGTCGTCGGTGATGATGACGCCGTCGGCATTCTCCGCCGCGATCTCACCCATGATCGGACGCTTGCCGGCATCGCGATCGCCGCCGGCGCCGAACACGACGACCAGCCTGCGCTTGGCGTAGGGTCGCAGCGCCTGCAGCGCCTTCGCCAGCGCATCCGGCTTGTGCGCGTAGTCGACGAAGATCGGCGCGCCATTGCGCTCGCCAACACGCTCGAGCCGACCTTTCGCACCCTCGAGATGCTCGAGGCTCGCAAATACATTGGCGGCATCGCTACCGGTGCCGATCGCAAGACCGGCCGACACCAGCGCGTTCTCGATCTGGAACTCCCCGACCAGCGGCAGCCGGATCGCATGGCGCTTGCCGCGATGCTCGACCGCGAGCACTTGCGAAAAACCTTCGACCTCGGCGCTGGCAAGACGGATGCCCTCGCCTGCGCCGTCGCCATTGCGGCCCACCGCCATCACGCGCAGGCCGCGCGATGTCGCCGCCTCGATCGCCTCCGCCGAACAATCATGATCGGCCGAGATCACAGCTGGGCCGCCCGACTGGACCAATTCGCGGAACAGACGGAGTTTTGCGGCGAGATAATGCGCGACGGTCGGATGGTAATCCATGTGATCGCGCGTGAGATTGGTGAAGCCGCCGGCGGAGACACGCACGCCGTCGAGGCGATACTGGTCGAGCCCGTGCGAGGACGCCTCAAAGGCGAGATGCGTCACGCCCTCGCGCGCGATCTCATCGAGCTGCCGGTGCAGCGCGATCGGATCGGGTGTCGTCAATGAGCCATAGACGGTACGCTTCGGCGAGACGAGGCCGATGGTTCCAATGCTGGCCGAGGCATGGCCAAGCCGCTCCCAGATCTGGCGCGTGAACGCAGCCACCGAAGTCTTGCCGCTGGTGCCGGTCACCGCGGCGATGGTTGCAGGCTGCGCAGGGAAGAATCTCGCCGCGGCCAGCGCCAGCGAGCGGCGCGGATTGGCGACGGCGACAAACGGCACCGCGGCTCCCGCGGGCGCATGGTCGCCGACCACCGCGACCGCACCGGCGGCAATCGCGGCATCGATGAAGCGCGCGCCGTCGGTCTTGCTGCCCGCGAGTGCGAAGAACAGATCGCCCGGCTTGACCACGCGGCTGTCGAGCGCAATCCCCGTCACCTCGAGCGCCGCGGCAGCGGGCTCGATTGCGGCATCATTGCCTAGGACGTCACGCAGCTTCATGGTCTTCCAGTCGACATGCCGCGCCGGAGAGCCGAACCTTCGGAAAAATCCGACTCAGCAGCGGCAATGGCCTACCCCGTTGATTACTGGGTTGTCCTGGATGCTGCAAGAATAAGGCGGTCGGACGGCGGCAGGTCAAACCGCGGTTCGACGCCCAAAAGCGGCGCAATCCGCTCGATCACCTTGCCGCCGGTCGGCACCGCGTTCCAGCCCGAGGTGATGAAACCGTGCGTTTCAGGCAGCGCCTGCGGCTCGTCCAGCATGATCAAGATGTGATATTTCGGATCGTCGCATGGCATGACCGCCGTGAAGGAGTTGAGCACGCGCTTCTTGGCATAGCGGCCGTTGATGACCTTCTCGGACGTACCGGTCTTGCCGCCGACGTAGTAGCCCTTGATGTCGGCGGTCTTGGCGGTACCGACTTCGGCATTGAGCCGCATCAGGTACCGCATCTTGTCGCTGGTGTCCTGTTTGATCACGCGCTTGGCCAGCGCCGCCGCTTCCGCTTCGCTGCGCTTCATGAATGTCGGCGGAATCAGGTAGCCGCCGTTCACCAGGGCGTTGATGCCCATCACTGCCTGCAGCGGCGCGACGGAGAGGCCCTGACCGAACGCGGCGGTGACCGTGTTCAGCTCACTCCAGCGGCGCGGGATCAGCGGCGCCGCGCTCTCGGGCAGCTCGGTGCGCAGCCGCGTCAGCTGGCCCATCTTGGCGAGGAACGCCTTGTGCGCCTCCACGCCCTGGCCGAGCGCGATCCGTGCAGCGCCGATGTTGGACGAATAGGTAAACACTTCCTTGGTGTTGATGAAGCGTCCGAGCGGATGGCTGTCGTGGATGGTGAACTTGCCATAGTGCAGGTTTCCGCGCGCATCCCACGACGAGTTTAGATTGATCTTTCCAGAATCGAGCGCCATCGCCAGCGTGAACGCCTTGAAGGTCGAGCCCATCTCGTAGACGCCCGTCGTCAGGCGGTTGATGCGGTCGGGGTCGTGCGCTTCCTTCGGATTGTTGGGATCGAAGTCCGGCAGGGAGACCATCGCCACGATCTCGCCGGTCTTCACATTCGAGACGATGCCGGAGGCCGCCTTGGCGTGGAACTTCTCCTTAGCCTTCAACAATTCGTCGCGAAGCGCGTGTTCGACGCGCAGATCGACCGAGAGCTCGATCGGCTTTTGTAGCCGGTCGGTGGCAAAGCCGGCGCGGTGGAGGTCGGCGAGCCCTTGATTGTCGAGCCACTTCTCAATGCCGGCGATGCCCTGGTTGTCGATGTTGACGAGACCGATGAGGTGGGCAACCTCGTTGCCGGTCGGATAGACGCGCTTGTTCTCGCGCAGGAAGCCGATGCCGGGAATGCCGAGCTTGTGAATGTCCTGCTGCTGTTTCGGCGTGATCTCGCGCTTCAGCCAGACGAACCCCTTGCGCGACGACAGGCGCTCGCGCACCTCGGCCTCGTCGAGGTCGGGCACGGTGGCGGTCAGAAGCTCGATCGCCTCGTCCTTGTCGATGATGCGGCGCGGCTCGCCGAACAGGCTCGAAGCCTTGACGTCGGTCGCGAGGATGGCGCCGTTGCGGTCGACGATGTCGGGCCGCGCGGTCGCGACCACCTCCTGCGACGCCGCACGGCGCGCGCCGTGGGCGTCCGCGCCGATTGCGAACATCACGAGGCGGCCACCGATCAGGGCGTAGACCGAGGCGAAGGCGAGCATCGCAAGGCCAACGCGCGCGCGCGCCTTCGCGGCGCGATCGACATTGCGCCCGTAGAGCAGGCTGCGGATCAGTCGCTGCCGCCAGGGCTCAGCTGGCCGCGCGGTGGGTTTGGCCGGAGTCGGAGCGCTCATTGCTTGTCCTCGGGCTGAGGCACGGAGCCCGTCACACTATCCGGATCGCTCGCGGCTTCGATGGTGTTGAGCATGGCCCCGATCGGATCGGGCTCGCCCGGCCTGAACATTCGCGGCGGACGCTCGGGCAGGTTCTTCAACGAGTCGTATTGCGTGCCGTTGACCGGCTTGAGCCGCAGATGCCGCTCGGACAGGCCTTGCAGGCGCAGGGGCGCATCTAGCTTGGCCCATTCGGAGCGCAGCGAGGCGATCGCATCGCGCTGCTCGCGGATCTCCGCATGCAGCCGCAGCACTTTTTCCACGCGCGCCGTGGATTCCATCTTGATCCGGTAGACATAGGCGGCCGCGAAGATCAGCGCGCCGATGACGAGAAGGTGGACGATGCGCATGCGCTAGCCGCCCCTCATCACGTCGGAGAGTTTTGGCCAGGGTGACGGCTCGCCGTCGTGATGCGCAGGCGCGCAGGTGCGCTCGGCGGCACGAAGTTTTGCGGAGCGCGCGCGTGGATTATGCGCGACCTCGTCCTCACCCGCGATCACGGGCCGCCGCGTCAGCAGCTGGAAGCTTGGCGGAACCTGCGCCACTTCCGGCAGATGCCGCGAGCCGCCGCCGGTCTTCGAACGTTCAGCGAGGAAATTCTTGACGATGCGGTCTTCGAGCGAATGGAACGAGACGACAACGAGGCGGCCGCCGGGCTTGAGCACCCGTTCGGCCGCGGCCAGCGCGGTCTGGAGCTCCTCGAGCTCTTCGTTGACGAAGATGCGCAGGGCCTGGAACGTCCGCGTCGCGGGGTGAATGTCCCCGGGTTTCGAGCGAACCACCCTGGCGACGAGATCGGCGAGCGCGCGCGTGGTCGTGAACGGCGTCTCCTGCCGGTCCGCCACGATGGCGCGGGCGACGCGGCGCGAATGCCGCTCCTCACCCAGGAGATAGATGATGTCGGCGAGATCGCCTTCCGAGGCACGCGCGACGACATCGGCGGCGGTCGGCCCCGCCTGCCCCATCCGCATGTCGAGCGGCCCGTCGAGGCGGAAAGAAATGCCGCGAGTGGCCTGGTCGAGCTGCATCGAGGACACCCCGACATCCATCACGACGCCGTCGACGGCATCGACGCCCTGCGCCGCGCAAACCTCGGCGAGATTGGAGAAGCGGTCCTCGACCAGCGTCAGCCGGCCTGCGGAACCTTCGACCAGCTCGGCACCGCCAGCGATAGCGGTGCGGTCGCGATCGATCGCGATCAGACGAGTTCCCGGCACATCGAGAATCGCGCGGCTGTAACCGCCGCCGCCGAAGGTGGCGTCGACATAGATACCGCCCTCGCGCGGAGCGAGATGGTCGACCGCCTCGCGGCCAAGAACGGGGATGTGTGGAACCGAGCTCATGCGAAACGCCTGCCGAGCACCCAGCCTGACGCCCATGCGAGATCGGGGACGAACAAGCCCATAACGCCTCGAATTATTACACGTCGCGCCGGTTCCACGACCCAACCCTTGTCCAGCACGGTTACCAAGCCCGGTCGTCCCGGGCCGCAAACCCAGTGTTCCCAGTGGAATTTGACGGGCAGCCATGGGATTTCGAGCCAAAATACGCTTTGGCCGCCTCCGGACGCGGGTCGGCTCTTCATGTCTCAGTAACGGCCCTTAGCGTTAAGAAAGCGTTGATCGACTCGTTACAAGTCGAAAAGGTGACGGGAACGGTGATGCCGCATCCACACACATGCGCCAAAATGCATTGGTTAACCGCGCCGCGCGATTGCGTACGCGGGAGGGTAAAGGAATAGTAAAGAAAAGGGCTTGCTACCCTTTCTGTCTGCCTGTCTGCCTTGAGCTGCCTATGTCGTCTGGTTCGTCCAAACCATCTGGATCTGATTCGAAGCGTCAACGCGTTCTCCCGGTTCCCAAGGCCGCGGCGAACATGCGGACGTTCGAGCCGGATTCCTCGATCGTCTCCGACATCATCCCCTCGCCGAATCATGGCGAGCGCAACAAGGGACGGCTGCCGGACATGATCGTGCTGCACTACACCGGCATGCCCGATGTCGAGGGTGCGCTGGCACGGCTGTGCACGGCGGGCACCGAAGTGTCGGCGCATTACGTCGTGCTGGAGGACGGCCGCATCGTGCAATGCGTGCCCGAAGCCAAGCGCGCCTGGCACGCCGGCGTGTCGTCCTGGGCCGGCGAGGATGACGTCAACTCCTGCTCGATCGGCATCGAGATCATCAATCGCGGCCATGACTGGGGCTATCCGGAGTTTCCGCTGCGCCAGATCGCCGCCGTGATCGCGCTGTGCCGCGGCATCATGCTTCGCCGCAACGTGCCGGCACACCGCGTGCTCGGCCATTCCGACGTTGCGCCCGCCCGCAAGAAGGACCCCGGCGAAAAGTTTCCATGGCATTCGCTGGCCAATTCCGGCGTCGGTCACTGGGTGACGCCCGCGCCGGTCGTGCGCGGCGAGACCCTGATGCTCGGCACCATCAGCGACGAGGTGCTGAGCCTGCAGCAGGCGCTCGCCAAATACGGCTACGGCGTTCCCCTCAACGGCAAATACGACGCTGCGACGATGGAAGTCATCACCGCCTTCCAGCGCCACTTCCGCCCGGTGCGGCTCGATGGCGTCGCGGACCATTCCACGCTGTCGACGTTGCAGGCACTGCTGGCGAGCTTGCCGGCGGAGACGACCGTGGCTTCGAAGTGACGGCGCAGCCGTCATTCCGGGGCGCACGAAGTGCGAACTATGGTGCGCAGTTGCGCACCTGAGAATCTCGAGATTCCGGGTTCGATGCTTCGCATCGCCCCGGAATGACAGTACTAGTTGTCCATCTCCCTCACCCGCCGCGCATACAGCCGCCGCAACGGCTCGAGCTGCGTCGCCTCCGTCGCCGCGCGATAGGCCTTGCGCGCTTCGTCCTTGCGGCCGAGCCGCCGCAACAGATCCGCGCGCACCGCCGGCAACATCTCATAGCCCTCCAGCCCGCCGCGCGCGGTGATCGCATCGACCAGATCCAGCGCGCGGGCCGGACCGTCGACCATCGATACTGCGGCAGCGTGATTGAGCTCGATCACCGGCGACGGGCTGATGCGTAGCAGCACTTCGTAGAGTCCGGCAATCTGCGGCCAGTCGGTCTCTTCGAAACTCGGTGCGCGGGCGTGCAGCGCCGCGACCGCCGCCTGCACCGCATAGGCGTGCGGACGTCCGGGCACGCGCAGCGCATCGTCCACCAGCCGCGAGCCTTCCTCGATCTGCGCGCGATTCCAGAGCGTGCGGTCCTGCTCTTCCAGCAGGACGATGTCACCGGCCGCGGTCTCGCGCCCGGCGCGCCGCGCATCATGCAGCAGCATCAACGCGAGCAGGCCCTTGATCCCCGCGCGGTCAGGGATCAGCCGGTCGAGCAGACGGCCGAGCCGGATGGCTTCGACCGCGAGGTCCGGCCGCATCAGGTCCGCGCCAGAGGTTGCGACATAGCCTTCGGTGAAAACGAGATAGATCACGGCGAGCACGCCATCGAGCCGCGGCGCCAACGCGGCGCGCTCGGGCACCTCATAGGGAATGCCTGCGAGCCTGATTTTCTGCTTGGCGCGGACCAGCCGCTGCGCCATCGCATCCTCACCGACGAGGAAGGCGCGCGCGACCTGCGCGGTCGAGAGGCCGCAGACGGTGCGCAGCGTCAGCGCAACCTGGACTTCCGGCGCGAACGCGGGATGGCAGCAAGTGAAGATCAACCGCAGCATGTCGTCGTCGAGCATCGCCGGCGGCTCGTCAGGCGCTTGCGCATCGAGCTCCAGCTCGTGCAGGAGCGCCTGTTGCTTGCCGCGAAAGGCGGCCTGCCGCCGGATGCGGTCGATCGCCTTGTTGCGGCCGACATTGACGAGCCAGGCGCGCGGATTGTCGGGCAGCTCGCACGTCGACCAGCGTTCGAGCGCAACCGCGAAGGCATCCTGCAGCGCGTCCTCGGCGAGATCGAAATCCCCGACGAGGCGGATCAGCGTGGCCAGCGCCCGCCCCGCCTCGTCGCGGAAGATCTTGTCGATGTCGCCCGGGGTCATGCGTCGATGCGCGGCCCGGCCGTCACTTGTCGTAGACCCAGATCGGCCGCACCTCGATCGAGCCGATGCGCGCGCTCGGAATGCGCGCGGCAATCTCGATCGCCGCGTTCAAATCCTTGGCTTCGATCAGATAGTAGCCGCCAAGCTGCTCGCGCGTTTCCGCAAACGGGCCGTCGGTCGTCAACATCTTGCCGTCGCGCACGCGGACCGTCGTCGCGGTCGTGGTCGGCCGCAGCCGATCGCCGGCCTTGAAATTGCCGCTCTGGATGATGCTTTGGGTAAAGGTCTGATATTCGGCTAACAGCTTCTGGGCCGTGGCAGCATCGTTCTTCGCGTATTCGACCTCGTTCTGGTAGATCATCAGCAGATATTGCATCGCTTAACTCCTGTTGTTCGGCTTCATCGCCGACATCCTGTCGGACGGGGCACGCTCCAAACGACATCTTCAGGATAAATTATTTCGGGCAGATCGTGCGCGGCGATATCGCCTTGACGAAACCGTCACAAATGCTCCATGCGTAAGCCGTCAGTCGGCCGGACGGCCGCTCCGGCAGGTGCCGAAAGGCCGCCGGGGAGGAAAGTCCGGGCTCCCTTGACATGCGGTGCCGGATAACGTCCGGCGGGGGCAACCCCAGGGAAAGTGCCACAGAGAACGAACCGCCCGCCGTCGCCCCTTCGTGGCATGGCGAGGTAAGGGTGAAAAGGTGCGGTAAGAGCGCACCGCGGCTGCGGCAACGGAGCCGGCATGGTAAACCCCACCGGGAGCAAAACCGAATAGGGACGGCTTAAGCGGGCTGTTCGCGAAAGCGATAACGCCGCGGGGCGATGTCAGGCCCGCCGTCCGGGTAGGTTGCTCGAGGCCATGTGCAAACATGGTCCCAGAGGAATGGCCGTCACGTATCGTTCGCGCAAGCGGACGGTGCCCTACAGAACCCGGCTTACAGGCCGGCTGATATCTTGCAACGAGGGGTTCGGTGCTGACGCATCGGACCCCTCACCATTTTTGGCCACCGTCATTCCGGGGCGATGCGCAGCATCGGACCCGGAATCCATCGGGCCGCAGAGTCAGTGGAGGAATGGATTCCGGGCTCTCGCTTCGCGAGCCCCGGAATGACGGAGAACACTAACCGACGCCGCGGCCGCTCAGGCGGCGCGCGTGTCCGCTTTGACCAGCACCGGCGCAAGCTCACCGCCTTCGCGGCGACGCTTGCTCGCCTCGAAGCCATGCATGCCGACCTGCCATTGCAGTCCGACGATGGCGCCCTTGGTCGGTTGCAGCAGCCCGAGCGATGCGAACAGCGTCACCGGCAGCCACACCGCCAATTGCAGCCAGATGGCCGGCGCATAGGCGGTCTCGACCGCGAGGATCGCAGGCACCACGAGATGGCCAACCACGACGATGACGAGATAGGCGGGAAAGTCGTCGGCACGCTGGTGAAACAGCTCCTCGCCGCAATGGTCGCAGGTGTCGGCCACTTTGAGGAAACGGCCGAACAGATGTCCTTCGCCGCAGTTCGGGCACTTGCCGCGAAAACCGCGCCACATCGCCTTCGCCAGAGAGATCGACCCGGTCGCCATGACCACACCTCTTCCTTTTCGACGATCCATACAATAATATCTTGTATCCATACATTCAAAGGATATGGGCCTAAATTGCATGGACTGGACCCCTACAATCTCGGAGCTGAGCGGGCCGCGCTACCAGCGCATCGTCGAGGCCATGGAAGCCGACATCGCCGCCGGCCGGCTGGTGCGCGGCCAGCAGCTGCCGACGCAGCGCGCCCTGGCCAAGGCGCTCGGCATCGACCTCACCACGGTGACGCGCGCCTACACCGAGGCGCGGCGCCGCGGCATCATGGAGGCCCGCGTCGGACAAGGCTCGTTCGTGTCGGAGACCAGCGCGCGCCGCGCGGTCGACCTGCCGCATCCCGTCGCGATAGACCTCTCGATGAACGTGCCGCCGCATCCGCTCGAAGCGCAGCTTGACGAGCGCATCATCGCCGGAATGGAAGCCATTCGCGCGCAATCGGGCCTGACCGCGTTCCTGAACTACCAGCCGCCCGGCGGCAGCGCGCATGAACGCGAGGTCGCGGCGCGCTGGATGCGCGCACGCGTTCCGCACGCGCACGCCGACAAGCTCGTGATCTTTCCCGGCGCGCAAACGATCCTGTTCAATCTGCTCGCTCATCTCGCGCGGCCCGGCGACGTCGTGCTCACCGAGGCCCTCACCTTCCCCGGCATCAAGGCCGCCGCAGCGCAACTCGGCGTCAAGCTCATCAGTGTCGCCATGGATGACGGCGGCATCCTGCCCGATGCGCTGGCGAAGGCTTGCGGCACGCACAGGGCGAAGGCCGTCTATCTCATTCCGACGCTGCACAACCCGACCACCGCGACGCTGTCGCCTGAGCGGCGCAGCGCGATCGCAAAGATCATCCGCGATGCCGATACGATGCTGATCGAGGACGATGCCTACGGGCTGCTCGACCGCTCGGCATCGCCGATCGCCAACCTCATTCCGGAGCGCACATATCTTGCGACCACGCTGTCAAAATGCATCGCACCCGCGCTGCGCGTCGCCTATCTGCTGACGCCCGACAACGCAGTGCAGCTTCAGATGCGCAGCCATTTGCAGGCGACGGTGCAGATGCCGGCGCCGCTGATGGTCGCGCTGGTGACGCATTGGATCGAGAACGGCATCGCCGACCGCATCATCACTGCCATCCGCAACGAGGCTGTCGGTCGCCAGCAGCTCGCGCAGCGAGCGCTGAAGGGCTTTCAATTCCTGGCCAAGCCCGCGGCCCATCATCTCTGGCTGCGGCTGCCGGAGGGGCGACCCGACATCGCGGCGCATCTCTTGCGAAACGGACTCGCGGTCGTCGCCGGCGATGCCTTCACAGTCGACGGGACACCGCCGCATGCGGCGCGGGTCTCGCTCGGGGCGGCACGGAACAGATCGGAATTGACGGAGGCGCTGCGCATCCTGGTCGGCGCGCTGCACAAGCCCGCCGAGACGAGGCAGATCGTCTAGGCGGCTATTGGTGGTGACGGCGATGGCGGGGGCGCACGACCGGCGCAACGGGCGGCGGATAGGCCGCGTAGGCATCACTCGACATCACCGGCTCGCCGCGGGCCGCGCGCGCCGCAGGCGTGAGCTGGCCGCCATTCAGCACGTCGCGATCAGGATGGGCGGCCTGATAGGCCGCAGGCTCGGAAAACTGCGCCTGCGCGAAAGTCGGCATCAAGGCCGCCGCCGACAGCAGCGCGGCCGCGACGGCCATGTTCGTACGGATCATGATCATGCTCCATCATCTCATCGGGGACAGACCAACCAAAGCGCGACGTGGCTTGCCGCGGGGCCCCAAAAATGCTGTTCGACCATGATGTAGGCGCGTCTTCCGCAAACGCCCGTCCTCGGGCATCACGCTTGCGTGCGGTTTTGAAATTGCCCTTCCCGGCTGCATCTGTGCTATGCGCCGAACGGCGGTCGACACCTGGACATCGCCGGCAACGACAGGAATTCACTGGTGGAAACGATCACTTACGCGCTGCTGTTGTTCGGCGCGCTGGCCGGCGGCTTCGTCTCGGGGCTGGCCGGATTCGGTACGGCGCTGATGGCGCTCGGCATCTGGCTCTACGTCCTGCCGCCCTCGCTCGCGGTGCCCCTGGTGCTGATCTGCTCGGTGATCGCGCAGACCTCGACGCTGCCGTCGATGTGGAAGAGCTTTGATCTCTCGCTGGTCTGGCCGTTCCTGATCGGCGGACTGATCGGCGTGCCGCTCGGGACCACGATGGTCGCCTCCGCCGATCCGAAAGTGTTCAAGCTGAGCGTCGGCGTGCTGCTCCTGATCTTCTCGAGCGCGCTGTACCTGAACAAGAGGCCGCTTTCCTTCAAGTTCGGCGGCCGGATCGCCGATGGGGCGATCGGCTTTGCCGGCGGCATTCTGGGTGGGCTTGCGGGACTATCGGGTCCGCTACCGATCCTGTGGGCCAACATCCGCGGCTGGAACAAGCACGAGCGGCGCGGCATCTTCCAGCTCTTCAATTTCACCGTGCTCGCCGCTGCGCTGGTGTTGCAGACGGCCTCTGGCCTCGTGGCGTTCAACGTGGTCTGGCTCGCGCTGGTCGCGTTTCCGGGCACGCTGATCGGCGCATGGGCCGGCGCGCGCGTCTATCATGCGCTGAGCGACAAGCATTTTGGCGATGTCGTGCTCGGCTTGCTGTTCCTGTCGGGCCTCGGCCTCGTCTGGAACAGCATCGGTGCGCATTAGCGCGTTTTCGAGCGAAGTGCGAGCACTCCTTCGGCCATCCCCACGGCACCGCAATCAACCGGAGCCGTGGGGATGCAACAAGCTGTCGCTACGCAGGCTCGCGAGCGCGAGGCGCAACCGGCTCCGGGGCCGCCGGCTCCGCAGCCTTCTCCTGCGGCGGCAACACAAGGCGCTTCCCGAATTCGCGATGTAACAACCACAAGCTCAGTACGGCCTGCAGCGTCGTTGCCGCGTTCGACAGGTACCATACGTGCTCCATCCGGAAGCCAGGCAGCGTCGAGAGCCAGATCGCCGGCAGCGAATACGTCAGGACTCGCGTCGCCGAACTCCACAACACCGGCTTGGTGTTGCCGAGCCCCTGGAACATGCTGGAGCAGGTGAAGATCAGCCCCTGTGCGACCATGTTGAACGAGATGATCCGCAGGAACAGAAACGCGACCGTCATGGTCTCCTGGTCGTTCGAGAAGCCGGCCAGCAGCAGACCCGGTGTGAACTGCGCAAGAAGCAGGAAGACGATCATTACGGCCGTGACGATCAACGCCGCCTTGACGAAGGTTTCCCGCACCCGCGCGCCGTTGCCGGCGCCGAAGTTCTGGCCGGCGATCGGTCCTGCGGCGAGGGCCACCGCGAGCGCCGGCATCTGGATCAGGCCGAGGACGCGCGTGCCGATGCCAAATCCGGCCTGGGCTGCCGGGCCGAAATCGCTCAGCACGTAATAGACCACGGCCATGAAGATGAAGATCATCGCGAACTCGCCGCCCGCGGGCAGGCCGACATTGAGGATCCTCCTCCATTGCGCAAGCTGCGGACGCCATTGTGCGGGATGGAATGCGACATAGCGCTCCAGCTTCCGGAAATACGCGAGCAGCATCACCACGCCGACGAAGACGGCGATCGAGCTTGCGAGCCCCGCACCGGCAACACCGAGCGCATGACCGGTGCCCCAGCCCAGGATCAGGACCGGCGCCAGCGCGATGTTGATGACGACGGCAAGCGCCTGCACCAGCATGGTCGGCCGCACGATGCCGGTGGCCCGCAACGCAGACGCCATTACCTGCGTGGCGAATTGCAGTGCCAGCGCCGGCATGAACCAGAGAAGATAAATCGTGCCAGCCTCGATCGTGGCCTCGTCGGCCGCGATCGCGCGCATATAGGCGCGCGACAGCGCAAAGCCCGCCGCCAAGGTCAGCAACCCGAACAGCACCGACAGGACGACCGACTGGTTGAAGACGAGGTTGGCATCGTCGTGGTCTTTGCGTCCCACGGCATGCGCCATCAGCGCAACCGTGCCGACACCGAGCACCTGCATCAGGGCATTGACGAGAAAGCCTGCGTTGCCGGCCGCAGCGACGCCGGCAACGGCTGCATCGCCGAGGCTCGAGACGAAGTACAGGTCGACCAGCTGGCAGATCATGATCGTGATCATGCCGACCACGATCGGAGGCGCCATGCTGAGGATGTGGCTCACGATGGAGCCGCGTGTCAGGTCCTTCATCTCATTCCATTTCCGGCGACGTAGCCTCCGGACATTCGTCCGTCAGCCACGCGCCATTCCTCATTCCGCTGCTGCGATGTGCCCGAGCTCCACCACCTGGCGCTCGAACAGGCCGCGATAGATGCCGCCGGGCTTGCCTGCGAGCACGGCGTGGGTGCCCTGCTCGACGATCTCGCCACGGTCGAACACCATGATGCGATCGAGGCTGCGCACCGTCGACAGCCGGTGCGCGATCACGATCGAGGTGCGGCCCTTCATCAGCCGCTCCATGGCCTGCTGGATCAGCGCCTCCGATTCCGAATCGAGGCTCGAGGTCGCCTCGTCCAGGATCAGCACCGGCGCATCGGCCAGGAAGGCACGCGCCAGCGCCACGCGCTGCCGCTCGCCGCCCGACAGTTTCACGCCGCGCTCACCGACGAGCGTGCCGTAGCCCTTCGGCAGGCGCAGGATGAAGTCGTGCGCATTGGCGAGCCGCGCCGCCTGCTCGATCGCCTCCAGGCTGGCGCCGGGCCGGCCATAGGCGATGTTCTCCGCGAGCGAGCGGTGGAACAGGATCGGGTCCTGCTGCACGATCGCGATCTGGCTGCGCAGCGACTGCTGCGTGGCCATCGCGATGTCCTGCCCGTCGATCAGCACGCGGCCGCCCGAGACGTCGTAGAGGCGCTGCACCAGCTTGACGAAGGTGGTCTTGCCGGAGCCGGAGCGGCCGACGAGGCCGACCCGTTCGCCGGCACGGATTCTCACCGACAGCCCGTCATAGAGCGGCGCGCGATGGCCGCCGTAATGGAACGTGACATCGTCGAACACGATCTCGCCGCCCTCGATCGCGATCGGCCGCGCGTCGGCCGCGTCACTAATCCCGATCGGCTCGTCATGGATCGCCACCAGCTCCTCCATGTCGTTGACGGAGCGCTGGAGGTTGTTGATGTGCATGCCGACGTCGCGCAAATAGGCGTGGATGACGTAGTAGCTCGTCAGCACATAGGTGACGTCGCCGGGCGAGGCATGCCCGGACATCCAGAGCAGCACCGAGCCGCCGATCACGGACGCACGCAGGCACAGCAGCAGCGAGAGCTGCGACATGGCGGTGTAGTTGTAGCGAAACCAGGTTCGCCGCACCCGTACGCGCCAGCGGTTGATCACTCGGGCAAGCCGCGCGTCCTCGCGCGCCTCGGCGCCGAAGGATTTCACGACGGCGTTGCAGGTCAGCGCGTCGGCCAGCGTGCCGCCGACCTTGGTGTCCCAGGCATTGGAGACGCGCGCCGCCGGCGCGATGTAGCGCGTCGAGAACAGCACCGTCATCGTGACATAGGCGAGCGCGCCAAGCACGATCACCGCGCCGAGCGAGGCCCAGTGCACGCCAAGCAGGATCATCGATCCGATCAGCACGACCAGCGAAGGCAGGAGCGCCAGCAGGATGGTGTCGTTCAGGAGGTCGAGCGCCCACATCCCGCGCGTGATCTTGCGTACCGTCGAGCCCGCAAACGAGTTGGCATGCCAGTCGGTCGAGAAGCGCTGCACGCGCATGAAGGCATCCTGCGCGACCTCGGACATGATCTTCAGCGTGAACGGCACGATCGCCTGCAGGCCCGCGAGCCGCAGCACCATCGAGGCCGCACCCAGCGCCACGATGGCGCCGAACGCAACGAGTGCCGCATGACGCGCATCGGGATCGGATGGGCCGCGCGTCAGCGCATCAACCAGATGCCCGGAGAATACCGGCATGAACAGGTCGGCGACTGTCGCGCCTAACAGGCCGCCGCCGACGACGAGGCCGCGGCCCGGCTGCTTCAGCCAGTGCCGAAACACGAAGGGCAGCACCACGCTTATTGCCGCGGGCTTTTTGGACAGAGCAGTCATGACATCATCCGGCTGCATCTGGCGCAGGCCGGCTCCATCGATGGACGCAGTCGGCCGCGAGGGCCGAGACGGCGTCACTTAAAGTTGGCTTTGACTTGGGAAGCGGAGCGATCGGGCGCTGGAGCCCAATCGAAGCTGGCGGAGGTGGCCTCTAACAGGCCGAGCACATACCGAGCCGGAACATCATCGAGCGCGGGCGTGCGATCTGCGAATGCGACGAAATCATGCAAATCTCTCCCCGGTTCGATTGAATGAGGCGCGCTTTATAGATGTGCCGCTTGCGATTTGCAACGGGGCTTGTGCGAGATCACGGACGAGTGTTGCAATTTGGTTCGCGACACTGCTGACCCAATCTCCGGTGTCGTGCCCGGCTTGACCGGGGCATCCAGTACGCCGCGGCTTCTCCGTAACCGGCTGACGTCTCTAGAATACTGGATCGCCCGCCTCCGCGGGCGATGACGGAGCGTATGCCGTTCTCCTAATGAGCGTCGCCGCCGCCGGTCAGCGAGGCCGGCTTCTTCAAGAGCATGACCACCAGGCTGAGGCCGAGATAGAACACCGTCAGCAGGAAGAAGGCATCGCCGAAGCTCATCACCACGGCCTGGCGGTGTACGATCTGGCTGAGCTGCTTCATTGCCATCAGCGTGGAGTCGCCGAGCCCCTGGAACTTCTGCATGAGCATGGTCAGGGTTTCGGTCGCGGTCGCATTGCCCCAGGTCACGCGCTCCTGCAGGCGCGTGATGTGGAGGTCGGTGCGGTCATTGAGCACGGTGTTGATGACGGCGAGGCCCACGGCGCCGCCGAGATTGCGCATCAGGTTGAACAGGCCGGAGGCGTTCTTCACCCTATCAGGCGCCAGCGTGCCGAGCGCGATGTTGTTGGTCGGCACCATCGCGAACATCATGCCGATGCCGCGCAGGATTTGCGGCACGAGCAACTCGTAGAAATCGAAGTCGCGCGTGATCCAGGTCATCTGGTAGGAGCCGATCGCGAACACGACGAGGCCGAACGCGATCATGTAGCGCATGTCGATCTTCGCCATGAGACGGCCGACCAGCGGCGCGACCAGGAACATGGTGATGCCGGAGACGAACATGGTCTCGCCGATCATCAGCGCGCTGTAGCCGCGCACTTCCGCGAGATAGCGCGGATAGATGTAGGTCATGCCGTAGAGACCGATGCCGATGCAGAACTGCAAGAGGCAGCCGATCGCGAAATTGCGATTGGAGAAGGTGCGCAGATTGACGATCGGCTCGGCCACCGTGAAGACGCGCCAGAAGAAGGCAATCGCCGAGATTGCGCAGATCCAGGCGCTGATCGCGACGGAAGTGTCCTGCAGCCATTCATATTGCGGACCTTCCTCCAGCACATATTCCAGCGTGCCGAGGAAGCCGGCCATGAACAGCAGGCCCCACCAGTCGAAGCGGTCGAGCAGTTCGAAATGCGGCTCGTCGAAGTCGACCAGCGCCAGCACACCGAGGGTGATACCGATGCCGGGCACGATGTTGATGAAGAACAGCCAGTTCCAGGACATCAGGTCGGTGATGTAGCCGCCGACCGTCGGCCCGATGGTCGGCGCCAGCGTCGCAACGAGGCCGATGATGGGTCCGACGACGTTGAATTTCGAGCGTGGGAAGACGGTGTAGGCCGAGGCGAACACCGTCGGGATCATGCCGGCGCCGAGAAAGCCCTGGAGCGCGCGCCAGAGGATCATCTCCTCGATCGTCGTGGCGAAGCCGCAGAGCAGGCTCGATGCGGTGAAGCCGGCCGCCGAGATCGCGAACAGCAGCCGCGTGCCGAAGGCGCGCGATAAGAATCCCGACAGCGGGATCGCGATGACTTCGGCGATCAGATAGGCGGTCTGGACCCAGGAGACTTCGCTCGAGCTTGCCGACAGACCGGCCTGGATTTCGCTCAAGGAGGCCGAGACGACCTGGATGTCCAGGATCGACATGAACATCCCGAACACCATGATGATGAAGGCGATCAGCCGCTTGGGCGCGATGCGCTCCGAAGCGGGGTCGGCCATCATGGCAGGTGAAGCGGTCGTGGCATTGGCCATGGTCTGACCTCGCAGCGCTCGAGAGGCGCGCTTACTGCGGATGGATCATGGTGGGATCGTCGAGATCGATCTCGCTGTCGGCGTCGGCCGCGCCCTTGTTGGTGTCGACGGTTGCATAGACCGACATGCCGGCGCGCAGCAGGTTCTGCCTGGTGACCGACTTCGGCACGCGGATGCGGATCGGCACGCGCTGCACGATCTTGGTGAAGTTGCCGGTGGCGTTGTCCGGCGGCAGCAGCGTGAACACCGAGCCCGAACCCGCCGCGATGCTGTCGACGACGCCGCTGAACTTGCGCATGCCATAGGCATCGACCTTGATGGTCACCGGCTGGCCGGGACGGATGCGCTTGAGTTGGGTTTCCTTGAAGTTGGCGTCGATATAGACGTCGTCGAGCGGCACGATGTTGCCGAGGCGCTGGCCGACTGCAACGAAATCGCCGGCGCTGACGAGGCGGTTCGAGAATGTGCCGTCGACCGGCGCGCGCACCGCGGTGAAGGCGAGATCGCGCTCGGCCTTGGCGAGCGAGGTCTTGAGTTCGGCGAGTTGCGCCTGTGCTTCGGCCTGCTGCGCCTTGGCGACGTCGACATTGCTGACGGCGACGTCGTAGGCGGCCTGCGCGGCCTTGACGGCGGCGGCGCCCTGGTCGCGACCGGCTTCCGAGGTTTCGAAGGTGGCGCGCGAGGCAAAGCCCTTGCTGCTCAGCGCCTGCTGACGCTCATAGTCGAGATCGGCACGCTTGAGGCCCGCTTCGGCGGAAACGAGCTGCGCCTTGGCCTGAGCGACCTGGCTGTCGAGCGCTGCGACCTGGCGGCCGATGCGATCGATGGTGGCCTGCTGGGTCGCGATCCTGGTCTTGGCGGCATCGACCGCAATCTTGTAGTCACCGTCGTCGATACGGAAGACGATGTCGCCGGCCCGTACCGTCGTGTTGTCACCGGCGAGGATCGAGGAGATGTGGCCGGCAACGCGGGCGCCCAGCATGGTGTTGTTGGCGCGGACATAGGCGTCGTCGGTGGAAACGTAGAAGCGGCCGACCAGCGTGTAGTAGCCGGCATAGCTCGCGGCCGCGAGCGCCAGCACCAGGCCAACGCCCATCAGGACGAATTTGCGCTTGCCGGATTTCGGCGCGCCGGCGGTGGGCGGCTCCGGCGCAGGTTCGGCCGGCTTGTCGGACACAGGCTTCTCCGGCGCCTCGCTGGTGCGGCGCTTGCCTTCCTCGGTCACGTGAGAGCGCAACTGCTCGGCGAGGGCTGGAGATTTCTCGGCTGCGGCCTCGCCGCCCGCCAGCAGCGGCGTCGTCTCCACCGCTTCCTCGCGAAGGACGCGCGCAGCCTGGTCTCTCGATACGGCCATAAAGGCCTCCCCAACAACAAAAGCGCGACCAAGGACGACCGCCGCGCGGCCGGTTTCCTGTCGCCATCCCAAATACCATTGACCGAACGGTTCGGTCAATATACATAATATTTCCGGCCGGAACCTAGTGGCCCGAATCCTTTATTTGGGTTTCATGGTCCGGGACCCGATCCAAAACCTTGCGAGACGCTAAACCAATGGTTGCAGCAGGCCGCGAACATCTGCATGTCGTCTCCGAAGAGGACAGCTCGAAGCGTCGCCAGATCCTGGACGGCGCCCGCAAGGTGTTCATGGATCTCGGTTTCGACGGCGCCAGCATGGGCGAGATTGCGCGCGCCGCCGCGGTTTCCAAGGGCACGCTCTATGTCTACTTCGCCGACAAATGCGCGCTGTTCGAAGCCATCCTCGAGGAGGAGGCACTCCAGCACGGCCAGGTCGTGTTCAATTTCGATCCCGCGCGCGACGCGGAGACGACGCTGAAGGATTTCGGCCAGGCCTACATTCACCTGCTCTGCCGGCCCGGCGGCGGATCGGCGATCCGCACCGTGATGGCGATCGCCGAGCGCATGCCCGATGTCGGCCGCCGCTATTATTTGCGCGTGCTGGACAAGACCATCAACCGGCTTTCCGACTATCTCAAAGCGCATGTCGCCTCCGGCGATCTAAGGATTGACGATTGCGTTCTTGCCGCCTCGCAGTTCATGGAACTGTGCAAGGCCTCACTTTTTCTGCCCTTCATCTTTCAGGCCGCGCCGCCGCCGTCGGAAGAACGCATGACCGAGGTGGTCGACAGCGCAACGCGGATGTTTCTGGCGGCGTACCGGGCGAAGTAGCGCAGCCCCGGAACCGGTCCCGCGCGTTGCGCATACGGATTCCGCGGCGCTATATTGACGCCATGTCCCGTGATCGTCTCCCGCCTGTCGATGTCCTCCACTATGAGATCGTCCAGGAACAGGCCTCTGCGCTTGGACGGATGGGCCGCACACTCGAACGAGCGCTTGCACGCTTGCGCGAGTTCGACGCTGCCCACGTGCGCGAGGAGACGCCGGCATCGGCACAGCCGGCCAGGAGCAAGCTGGTGACAGAGGCTGGCCATGCGCTCTGGATGTTCGTGGTGCAACGTGAGGCGACTGGCCTTCGCGACAGTCGTCACATCATGCGAACCTACAACGTCCCCGGCGAGGTGCAGCGGTGCATGGGACTGGTCCCCACGCCGTCAAAGCCGACTTCGACATGACTTGCTAACTCCGCAGAGCTACGCCCGATCTCTTCCATCTTGCACCACCCATGCAGGACACGACGCCCGTCCCGGACGAACGCAAGCAGTTGCCACGTCCGCGGCTTGACTCGCGATAGTGCAACTGACACGTTTGCGCTTTAAGAGAAATCAGTTGTCTTAGGGATTGCGCCCGTAGCGGCACGTGATGTGGGCATCCCGATCCGATCGCCAAAAGATCACGTGGTGCCCTTCAGCCTCATGGGAGCAGTCCAATGGCCAATCCGCTCACGCTCTACATCCCGATCAAGCAGGATCCGGCGATCCAAAAAGCGGCCCAGGAGGCGCACGATCATTTCGTGACCCTGCACAAGGAGCAGCTCGATCGTTTCGTGGACGTCCACTATGCGCGCTTCGTGTTGATTCCCAATCCCGACGGGAAAGGCATTCAGGCGATCTGCGTGATCACGACGTTCGACGGCCCGATGCTTCCCTATCTCAGGTTTTTCTGGGAAGACCCGGAGCTTCGGAAGCTGTTCGCGGGGATCACCGCCATGGCGCTCCATCCCCCTGCCTCGCCGCTCAAGACCCTCACCGAGTTCGCGAATTTCATCGAAGCAAACAATCTGAGCGGCGGGTCAGATGATCTTTATCAGGCATACGGCCAGACCGTACGCCAGATCAAGGCTGCCTTCCCGCCATCTGCGTAGCGCCGCAGGCAACAGTGCCCTGCGTCGAGGCGGCCGCTGACGCGGTCGCCGATGACGACGGCAATCGGAATCGGTTCAGCATGACGACCAGCCCCGCGCCGCCGTACCAACCGGGCAACGTGCAAGGCCTGATCCTGCGCGGCTATACCCATCCGCATTCATGCCACCTGATGTTCTCGTTCACAGGCCGCCGGGGTGCGGCCGGATTCGTCCGGGCACTGCTGCCTTACGTCCAATCCGCAGAGGCCTGGAGCGACAAGCCGGAGCGAATGCTCAATATCGGCCTTACCTTCAACGGGATCCTGACCTTCGAACCTGCCTTCGGGCGTCAATTTCCGCCCGAGTTCGAGGCCGGTCCCTGGTCCGAAGACTCGCAACAATCGCTGTACGACACGGGCGCGAGCGATCCGGCCAGGTGGTGGAACAGCCAGGACAAGCAGGCCATCCACTGCATCGTCCATGTCTACGGGATGACCCAGGACGCGTTGGACGGCCTGGTCGCGCTGGTGTCGCAGGCGGCTGCGAACAATGGGCTGCGCGAGATTCTGCCGCTCCGTCCCGAGAGCGGCCAGAGCGGCCGGCTGCAACAATACGCTCCGCTCGAGAACTTCATTCACTTCGGCTACCGCGACGGAATCGACAATCCTGATCTCGGCTGGCCTGCCGATCCCTCAACCACCGACCCGGGCGACGCCAACAACTTCCTGATCGGCTATCCGGGGTCGGCATTCGGTCCAGGGCCGGACGTCGGACAGGCGGGCGAATTCGCCAAGGATGGATGTTACTGCGCCTTTCGCGTGCTCTATCAGGATGTCGGGGCTTTCGACCAGTTTCTGGCCAACACCGCGCCCGAGGTCGTCGCGGCGATCGGCGGCTCGGAAGATCACGCGCGCGAATGGCTGGCGGCCAAGTTGGTCGGCCGCTGGCGCAACGGCTCGCCGCTCGCGCTGTCGCCTGATGCGCCGGATCCGGCGACGGCGGGCGCAACCGATTTCCGCTATGAGCCGGATGATCGCCCTGGGCTGCGATGTCCGTACTCGGCCCACACGCGCGTGGCGAACCCGCGCGACCAGGCGGTGTATGCGTCGGACGCGCCAGTGCCCCGCCTGATCCGCCGCGGTGTGCCGTACGGTGCGCCGCCTGCGCCACCGAATTACGAAGGCGAGCGCGGCCTGGTCGGCCTGTTCCTGTGTGGCGCGCTGGCCGGCCAGTTCGAACTGCTCTACGGGTGGATCAACACCAATAATTTCAGCGCGGTGTTTTCCCCCGGCCTGAATACCCAGGACGCCTTGCTTGCCAACCGCGGAGCCCCCGGCATCGATCCATCGTTCACGATTGCGATTACAAAAGAGAAGAAAATCAGGATTCCGAAGCTGCCGCAATTCATCGTCACGCGCGGGACGGCGTATTGCCTGCTGCCAAGCTTGAAGACACTGCGGCGCGTTGCGGGGCTGTCGGCATAACGAAGCATCGGCCCGCCGCGCTCCGGTGGCCGGGGCTACGGTCGAGCCAGCAACGCTTCCGCCTGCACCAGCCAGTGCGTCATGCCCATGCCACGATACATCGTCGCCGCCGTCGCGACATGCACTTGCGCCTGCTCGTGCGCGCCGCTGCGCAATCGGATTTTGGCGAGACCGAAATGGCAATGCGCGATCATTGGCGCCATGTCGAGCCGCTCGGCAAGCGCCAGCGCGTAGTGATAATGAGCTTCGCCTTGCTCGGCATCGATTCGATCGGGATGGGTCGCTACATCGCCGAGCAGATGCCGCGCATGGGCCTCGAAGCCGGGTTGGAGCGTGCAGAAGTCGAGCGCACGGTAACCGAGGCGCCTCGCCTCGTCGAGCCGGCCGAGCAACAGGCAAGCGCGCGCGACCGAGCAATAGAACCAGACGAGAGACGCACGGATTCGGCCCGCGGCCAGGCGTTCGAGGAGCGCCTCGGCCTCCGTGATCCGGTTTGATGCTTCGTTCTGTTCGCCGAGTTGCGCTGTCGGCCAGCATGAAGCGGCGACACCCCAGGACAGATGGAACGAGAATTTCCCCGTTCGGGCCAGCGCGACCCAGCGTTCGATCCGTGAGTGCGCCTCGGCCCAGTCGCCTTTGATGATGTGGAGCACGCTGGATGCGAAATTGGCCATGCTGATCGTAAAGGAGTGCTGGCTCAGCTCGGCGAGACGGAGCATCTCGGCCTCGTGGCCGGCCGCCTCGGCAAATCTGCCGCGCTCGGCAAGGCTCTGGACCAGACAGCCCCGATCCCAGACCGAGGGTGGGCCACCAAGGCCAAGGGTTTCATGGACCCATTCGCCGGGCAACGCAGCCAGATTGCCGGTCGCGAGCTCGATCACCTCGTCATAGTGCCCCATGGCGTGGTGCACCTGCAGGAGAAGGCTGGTGGCGACGATACGAAGCCGCAGATCGTCCAGGCGCCCTGCAACCTCCAGTGCGCGCGAACCGGCCGCGAGCGCCTGGTCGAGCTCGCCGGCCAACGAATAGACCACCGTCATGAATCCATAGACGCCGCCCCGCCGGCGGTCATCGTTTAGCTGATCGGCGAGCGCCTCTGCCTCGCGCAGGCACTCCAGCATTTGCGCGCCTCGGCCGAGCTCGAGCAGCACCGGACGCAGCTCGAGACGGACATCGTAGCCCTGCTCCAGCCTGGAGCGGCTCTCGGGCAATGTGTCGATGAGGCTCCGCGCCCGCTCAAGCGAGCTGACGGCCTCGCGATTGGCGGATCGCGCGGATGCGAGCCGACCCGCCTTGAGCCAGCAGGCGATCGCCTCGACCGTGAGCCCCGCCTCGGTGAAGTGATGGGCTACGACTTCAGGCAGGCTTTCGGCCAGCGCCGGAAACCGCTCGACCAGCCCTTTGGCGATGCTCGCATGCAGCGGTCGCCGCCGGCTCCTGATCATCGTGTCGTAAGCAGCATCCTGCACCAGCGCATGCTTGAACGTATAGGTCGCGTCCGGCGGCGTTCCACGTCGGGCAATGAGGCCGGCTTCCGTCAACCGCTCGAGCGCCGCATCGAGGTCGTTCGGGGCGAGAGGCGACACCGCCGCGATCAACTCGTGGGAGAATTCGCGTCCAATCGCGGCACCGATCTGCGCCACATCCTTGACCGAGGCGAAACGATCGAGGCGCGCCAGCAGCGAGGCCTGCAAGGTCGTCGGGATGGCGAGCTTCGGGAGTTGCCCGTCGAGCTCGTAGCCGGCGGCCGTCTCGCGGAGAGCTCCGCTCTCGATCAGGTTGCTGGTCAATTCCTCGATGAACAGCGGCACGCCATCCGTGTGCGAAAGCACCTGCTCGACGACCACGTCGGGCAGCGCCTTGTCCCGGGCGACGCCGGCAATGATGGCCGAACTGTCGCGGCGGCCGAGCCGGCTCAGGGCCAGCATCGAGACTTGCGGCTCGCCGACCCAGCTCGGCTTGAGCTCCGGCCGGACCGTGACGACCAGCAGCACCGGCAGACCGGCGATGCGGGCGACCATTCGATCAAGCAGATCCTGTGAGGTCGGATCGATCCAGTGAGCATCCTCGAATACGATCAGCAGGGGGCGCAGCGCCGCCGCCCCTGCGACCAGGTCGAGCAGTGCCGCGAGAGTCATCTCTCGTTTCTGCTGAGGACTGACGTCCAGGGCCGGATAGCGTTCGTCCGCCGGCGTTCCAATCAGCTCGGCGACCAGCGCAACGTCGCGTCGCAGATCTTTCGACGTCGGCCGGAGCATGACCTCCAGTTTGTCGAGCTTCGCTTCGGGGGAGCTGCCGGGTTCGAATCCGGCAGCTTGCTCGAGCTGCGTGATCAGCGGGTAGAGTGGACTCTGCGTATGATGGGGCGAGCAGAAATAGCGAAGACGCGCATGCGGCTGATCGCCCAGTTCAAGCAGGAGACTTTCAGCGATACGCGACTTGCCGATGCCGGGCTCGCCGGAAAGCACCACGACCTTTCCCTCGCCAGCCTTGGCCTGATCCCAACGGCGGAGCAGCAGCTCGATCTCGTCCCGCCGGCCGACGAGCTTCGACTGCCCCCTGGGGCGCCGCGCTTCGAAGCGACTGACACCTGCCGCCTCGCCGCGCACCTTCCACGCCTCGACCGGCTGCGACAACCCCTCCACTTCAATCGCAGCCAGTGCGCGGCAGTCGAACATCCGCCCCACCAGCCGATGCGTGCTGGCGGCGATAACGACCTCGCCGGGCGATGCCAGGGCCTGCAACTTCGCCGCAATGTTTGGCGCCTCGCCGATCGCGACCTGTTGCCTTTTGTCCGGCCTCTCGTCGACGACGACGAGACCCGTGGCGATGCCAACGCTCGCCCGCAGGGTCACGGCGGACGACGTTCTCAGGGTTTCCACGATTTCGATGATGGCAGCACCCGCCCGCACGGCCTGCTCGGCGTCATGCTCGTGAGCCGCCGGGTAGCCGAAATAAACACGCACCCCGTCGCTGAGATACTGGGCGACAAACCCGCCAAATCGCGACGCCGTGTCGGCGACCGCTTTATGGAAGAGGACGATGAGATCGTGCATGTCCTCAGGGTCGAGCCGCGTCGAAAGCGGCACCGACCCGATGATATTGCAGACCAGGACTGTCAGCGGCCGCCGCTCCGGTCCAGAGCGGACCATCGTCGCAGATGATGCCTCGTCGCCTCTCGCAACGTTGCTCTCGGTGCCGGCGGGGTGCTCAGGGCCCGCGCCCATATCAACGAACGGAAGCACCGGCTCGGGCTGTGTCGGCGCGATCTCATTGACCGCGGGCGATCCGCCGGGCGGCTGGATGTTGCGCAGCTCGGCGGCGAGCGACCTGGTCGCTGCGTCAGGCTCCGTGTTCAGCTCGCGTTTGAGGAACTCGACGAGGTTTTGATAATGCTTGAGCCCCTCGGCCTTCCGTCCGGTGGCGGCCAGCGCTCGCACGACCAATCGATGGGCGTCCTCGCGCATGTCGTTCAGCGCAATGGCGCGCTGGCCAGCCTTCAAAGCATGTTCGGCGCGGCCTACCGCCAACTCCTGATCGCCGAGCCTCACCATGGCACCAAGGGCGAGCTCATCCAGCCGCTTACGTTCGCCCGAGAGCCACTCGTTCCAGCCCTCTTCGCCGACCGTCAGGTCCTCGATCAGCCGGCCTCGATAGAGGTCGACCGCCGCGGTCAGCGCGTCACGGCTGCCCTCGCGGATCAAGGCCTCGAACTGCGCGACATCGCAGAAAACCGCTGCCGGATCGAGCGATACGACCTCGCCGTCACCTCCCATCGCATCCTGGCCGAGCACCTTGCGCAGCCGGAAGAGGGCCTGACGCAGGTTCTGCCTGGCCTGCGCGTCAAAGTAAGACCCCCACAGCAACGCCGACAGCTTCTCGCGCGGTGACGGCCGGGAGGCATTGCAAGCCAGATAGGCCAATACCCCCGCAAGCTTCTTGCTGGACAAGTCAACAACGCCGTCTGGCCCGACGAGCTCGAATGCCCCCAGCAACTTCAGGCGGAATCTCGGAGAAGGTGCGCCGTTCGTCATCAAATCCAAGGCTTTCCTGAAATCCAAGGCCTTCCCGCAGGCTTCCAGCGCGCTCCGAAAGCCACGTTACATGTTTTTGCGGAATCGCGAGCAGTTTTTACGCTGCAATAACGGTGGATTCACGCGGCCACTAACGTCGCCTGGCCTATTCAACAGCAGGAATTGATCTGGCGGGCGGCGCAAAACCCGGTCACCGGCGTCCTTGGGATTTCAAGGAGACCACCTTGTCTGCGCGAACTGTCCTGGCATTTGCTGTTTTCGTCGCACTCGCGGCCTTGGGGCAGTTGCAGCAAAGCGGGGCCTCAATTCGTCCTACGGGCTCATTGCCCACAGTTAACGTGCCCTGATCGCAGCGGCCGATCGGCCCGATTCATTTTTGACCGTTGATGATCTGCCTTTTGCAACGAGCTGAAAATTCGACAGGCCCTTTCTGGCCGATCAACATTGGAGGACAAAATGATTACCAGCACTCGTTCTTCTCCCGAATCCGTTCGTCACGCTTGCGGGTTGCTCGCAAAATCGGAGCGGCCGGGATTCTTCGCTTTCATCCTGTCGGCGTTTCACACGTCGCGGTGCCGTTCTGCAGCCCGGGTCCTGCGCCGGTACGAACACCTGATCGCGCGTTATGGGCAACGCGGTGGCGACGGCCACCGCGCCGATCCCGTACAGAAGCAAGTGCCCGGCGACGAGATCACGCAAAAAAGGATTGACTAACTGAGGCCCGTTACAGAAGCCCGCATGAGCGCAGCGATATGCGGGAATGCTATCCCGGATGTCGCTGCGCTCATCCGGGCTACAAGGTACGTTGGGTCCACTTAATCGTCCGCGTACTCGTCTTCTTCGTGCTTGCGCGTCATGCCCTTGCGGCCGAGCGATCCGGTCACGAAGGGATCGCGCGCATTCGCGTAAGGACTGCGCGATCGCCCGCGCGCGGCGACCTCTTCGCCGGAGACGGCGGCCGGCTGGCAGATCAGGCGGCGGCTGGCACGGCGCATCAGATCCACATGGATGTGATCGTAGTGATAGACGTTGGAGCCCGGCGCGAGCACGGTGGTGAAATGCGCGCACGCGCCCGACTGCACGTCGCGCAAAAATCCCTGCTCTTCCGGCATGCCGCGCCATCCGTCCTTCACGGTGACGCGACGGCCATCGGCGAGCACGAAGCCGGCGATATCGAGCGCGTTGCCGAAGGCGTGCTCGGAGATGTGAGCGTGCGGATTACCGTTCATGCCGCGGCAGGAATAGGCGGAGATCTGCTTGATCTCGACGACGCGGACGCCGAACCAGCGCATCGCCGACGGCTGCACGGTGTCGGCAAGCCAGCGGTCGAGCTCGGACACGATCGGGCAGGCCAGCGTCGCGGTCGGCTTCACCGCGACGGTGCCGACGGCGGTGACGGGATTGCCTTGCGCCGGACCAAGACGCGGCGGCGGTTGCTGCGCGGGCGCCTGCGAGTAAGGCGCCGGCCGCGCCGGATAGCTCGGCGCATTCATGTAGCGCGCCGCGCCCGCGGCATCGGTGCCCTCGGGCGGCAGGTCGATCTCGTCCTCCTGCGCCGCCACGCCGGGCGCATTCAGCGACATCGGGCCGGGCGAGGCGCCGTAACCGGAGGGCTGGCGCACCGCGCTCTCAGGATAGTTCGGCTGTTGCGGATAGGACGACGCCGGATAGTTCTGGCTCTGCGGATAGTTCGACCGCGGCTGCGTCACCGGCCAGCGCGGCTGGTTGCCGACGTTCCCCGGCGGGCGCAACTCCTCGTCGGCAAAGCCATAGCTGCCCGAGGCTTCACCAATGGCGGCGACCTTCAGCGGAAAGTCGGCGCCGCACATGCCGGGCCCGGAGATCGGGTCGATCCGGACGAGATCGGGCCCCTCTTTCACTGCGCCCGATTTCAGGCATGCGGCTTCCGCCTCGGCCCGCCACGGTTCACGTTCGGCCTGGAACCAGCCACGTCCGCAACCCGCAAGCGAAACAAGGACGATGGAGCCGACGAGATACAAACGAACTCCGCGCGTCATGCGCGCACGTTCGGTGAATTTGCTTAAAGACTCTTCAACGGGTTGATTTCAGTGTTTTTTAACCATGATGGCCCGCGCACCTGCCCGGGATGCGCGACAGCAGGGCTGACTTTTACGGACGGAGACTCTCTGTTAACCATAACGGTTCGCTCAAAGCGGCCGAACATAGGGAGCGACCTCATGACGTTCGCCGGGAAACTGAGCGTTGTCGCCGCGTACCTCGCAATGGCCTTCGTCGGCGCCATCGTGCTCGGCATGATCTAAGTCCAGCAACCGCATCACACCATCGCCCGGCCCCGCGCGATGCGCGCTCGCGCTGTTGGCTTAGCCATCCCGTTCGCGAGAAGCACGATCGCTACCGCGATCCAGACATCCCGCATGATGGTGCCGCGATTTACGCCCATGAACCGCGACTGAATGTCCGCTGGCTCACCCAGGCGGCGGTGGGGCCGTTGTGACGTCTATCACAGAAGGTGGGAGGGACCCGGCATAGGGTCGAACCACGCTCGGGACTTCACCGACTTCGGTCTGTACCCGGACCACGCATTTGGGAGGTTGTCATGAACAGGCTCTACATCGCCACCACCGCGCTCTTCCTAGCTTCGACCGCCGTCGCGCATGCCGGCAACTCGATCTCGTTCCAGATCGAGGGCGAGCACATCCGCATCGAGACGCCGCGCAACTGCGCTTCGCTGAACTGCGTGACCATCGTCGCGCCGGGCCTGTCGAACAAGCCGATCAAGCTGAACAACATCAACATCAACCTCAACGGCCTCGGCGGCTCCAAGGACGATGACGTCGACACCGCGCCAGCTCCGGCGAACACGATCGCGCAGCCAGTGCCGGCTCCACTGCAGCAGCAGCAGCCCGTGCAACCGGCGCCGGTCCAGGCAACCGCGCCGGCCGCGCCTGCGGTTGCCGCTCCAGCTGCGACCGTCGCAGCCGCTCCATCCGTCAGCCCCGATTCGACGACGCAGCCGGCGCCTGTTGCAGCCCCTGCCCCCGCTACTGCGCCCGCACCGGTCGCAGTCGCGCCCGCGCCCGCTCCGGCTCCGGTTGCCGCCGCGCCTGCTCCGGCAGCAAACACACCGATCGGCGTGTGGGCGACCGAAGAGAACAAGGGCAATGTCCGCGTCGAGCAGTGCGGCGCCAATCTCTGCGGTTACGCCGAGAGGACCAACGAGCGCATCCTGATCAACATGAAGCCCGAGGGCTCGAAGTGGAGCGGCCGCATCCACGATCCCAACTCCGGCCGCAATTACGACTCGACCATCGCGATGAAGGGCCCGAATGCGATGCGCGTGCAGGGCTGCGCCTTCGGCGGCATGTTCTGCGGCGGCCAGACCTGGAAGCGCGTGAGCTGACGCCGAAGGCGTCATCCTGAACGATCATTATCCCGGGCGATGCAAAGCATCGGCCCGGGACTACGCGCGACAACCTCACTTTATCTCCTCACCCTGAGGAGCCTGCGCAGCAGGCGTCTCGAAGGGCGAGGCCCGGGTCTGCATGGTTCGAGACGCGCGCAAGAGCGCGCTCCTCACCATGAGGGGAGAGAGCGTCGTTTGAACATTCGCTGCTCCCGTGCGACACACGTTCATCCGCCATTCAGCTGCCCCCGGCTGAAATCTGCCGATCTCGCCTCGCATTCTCTCCGGGACCTCCTTGTGATTTTGATGGTAGCCTGGCGCCGCGTCGTCTTCGCGCTTCCGCTGCTGGCCTTGTCGCTGGCCGGCGCAAGCGCGGCATCTGCTTCCGATACAATCGAGCTTGCCCAAGCACAGCCACAAGCACAGCCACAAGCGCAGCCGGTGCCCGCCGCCTCCCCGACACCCGCATCGTCCCCGACGCCTTCGGCCTCGCCGACCCCCGCGACCGACGCGCAACCCGCCGTCGAGCCGATCGGCAACGTCGCGACCGTGACGGGGATCGCCACCGTGATCCGCGACAGGAATTCGTATCCACTCAAGGTGCGCGACGACATCTACCTCAACGACGTCGTGCAGACCTCGTCGAACTCTTCGCTCGGCATCACCTTCAACGACGCGACCACGTTCAACCTCTCCGCCAGCGCCAAGATCACCATCGACACTTATGTCTATGAGGACGGCGGAAAGCAGAATTCGGCGATCTTCGACATCGGCAAAGGCACGGTCGCCTTCGTCGCAGCCGCGGTGGCGAAGACCGGCGACATGAAGATCGCGACCCCGACAGCGACGCTCGGCATCCGCGGCACCACCGGCGTTGTCGACGTTCCGGAAGGCGCGGCCGCAAACAGCACCAACAACGTCAACATCAAGCTCTATCCGGATGCCGACGGCCGCGTCGGGCACATCGACGTCGACGACCGCGCCAGCGGTACACGGCTCGGTGCGCTGACGCAGGGATCAAGTGGCTTTGCGATCCGACCGGGCGCAGCCAGTCCCGGCGGTGTCATGCGCTTTGCCGCGGTGCCGATCACGATCCCGCCGCAGCAGATCGCGCGTGACCGCGGCTTCGTCAGCCAGGTGCATCTGGCTCAGACCGCGGGCCGGCAGATCGTCACCGAGCAGCGCGACTTCCGCCGCGCCAATCCGACCGCGAGCCCGCGCATCCCGCGGCCGTTCCAGCCGCAGCAGCAGCAATTGCGGCCGAACACGGCGCCGGGTCAGCAGCCGCAGCGGCCGAACGGCCAGCCCGACCAGAACAACCGTCGGGGTCAGCAGCAGCCGGGCGCGCCGAACCGCCAAGGTGCCCAGCCGCCGCAGCGACAGGGACAAGGAGGCGCGACGCAGCCGGGTACGCCGCGCGCGGGTCAGGGCCAGCAGCCACGAGGCCAGCAGGGACAGCAGAAATCCGGCCAGCAGCAAGGTGCTGGACGTCCAACAGACGCGCCGCGTGCTGGACAAGGCCCTCAACAAGGTACCCAGCCGAACGGCGCGCCGCAAACCCCGCCGCACCGCGGTGGACAGATTCCAGCACAGCCGGGCGGAGCCGTGCCGCCGCAGCCGGGCGGGACCAATCCGCAGCAGCGCGGCCCGCAGCCGCAACAGCCGCGCACCGGCATGCAGCCGGGTCAGCCGCCCGCGGCGCAACAGCCAGGCATGCAGCGCCCAGGCGGATTCCAGCAGCGCCCGCCTGGCGTGCAACGCCCTGCGGCGCCGCGAAGGCCAGCGCCGGCTCCGAAGGAAAAGAAAGAGCGGCGGTAGAGCATGGAGCACGCCGCGTTGCCGGTGCGGCTCCCTCACCCCGTTGTTTCGGGAAGAGGTTGAAGTGAGAGACTGCTTCCGCGGAAATAGTGCGAAAGAAGCTCGCTCAGCCTCCTCCCCTCCGTCATTGCGAGCGCAGCGATGCAATCCAGAATCTTTCCGTGGAGGGACTCTGGATTGCTTCGCTGCGCTCGCAATGACGACCTGGAACGAGCTGGCGTTCTCCCAAACGCATTAACGCGTGGATGCTGCCTCACGCACAAGCGGCGCGACGAGACCTCACGCCTCGCCCCGCAGCCACGCCCTGACCTTTTTCAACAAGCCCTGCCGAAATTCATCGACCGAGACGGCGGCGGCCGGTGTCAGGGTCTGCAAGGCTGCATCGATGTCGTCGGTTGCTGGCGAACGCGTCGGCTTGCGAACGGGTGAAGGCGCCAGCCCTGCGGCTGCGAGCGCGATCGGGCCGACCTCGATCAGGAACGCGCGCTCATATTCGCGCGACAGGCGTCCGATTGCGTCGTCCAGCGTCAGCCAGTCGACCGCCTTGATGTCGTTCATCAGCTTGCGGACGGGACCGCCCTCGGCCTCCATGCGCCAGAAATGCACGACTTTCGAGCGCCCGCCGGACTGATAGACGAGCGTGCCCAGGAATTCGTGCATGGCAACGTCGTGGCCGGTCTCCTCCATCACCTCGCGGTGAGCCGCTTCCTTCGGAGTCTCACCGGCGTCGAGCTTGCCCTTGGGCAAGACCCACTCGTTGCGCTTGCGCTGGCGCACGACCGCGATCAGCGGCGAGGCGCCACGCCGCAGCACAATACCACCCGCTGCCATAACCGGCGCCCGTGCCATCATCAAATCCGTGTCGTCGAATCGTCCCCGCCGTCGACATAGGCGGCGGGCGCGGCGGATTGAAGGTTACCTTCTCCTTAGCAGTGCTTGACCTGCGCGAATACGCGTGCCTTCGGCGATACCGTCGCAAAAGGTAAAATCGCCCGGCGCCAGAATGATGATGGTCGAGCCGTGCTCGAACCAGCCAAGCTCCTCGCCCTTGGTCACGTTGACGTCGCAAGGAAAGTTGACCGGTCCCTTGGTCTGCGCGTTCAGCACCATGTCGAGGAAGTGCAGGCGGATGCTCGCAACCAGGATCGCGGCAACCGGCACCAGCGTCACGGCCTCACCGGTCGGCAAATGCGTACGGATCACCGCGCGCTCGTTCTTGCAGAACAGACGCTCCACCCTCTTCAGCGCGATCGGATTGACGTTCCAGACGTCGCCATGGATCAGCGTGACGCGTTCGATATGCGCGTCATAGGGCGCGTGGAAGCGGTGATACATGCTCGACGTCAGCCGCAGCGTCACGAAGGAGCCGTTGCGATGCTGATTAACCAGCGCGGAATCGCCGACGAGGTCGAGCAGCGAATAAGGTGCGCCCTTGACCTGGAACAGCTCGGTGTCGGCGATCCGGCCATGGGCGCCGACAATACCGTCGGACGGGCTAGAGACGACCGCAGGATCGGGATCGAACGGGCGCAGGCCCGGTTTGAGCTCCCGGGTGAAGCAATCGTGCAAGCTCTTGAAATGGTCCTTGCGCGCCTCGGACAGATCGAGGTCGGAGAACAGCTTCCACAGCGCGATCGAGCCGTCCCGCACGAGCGGGTTCTCGATCTTGGAAAACCAGCCCATGAAACGGGTCAGGGCCGCGCGGGGGATGCGGTTGGTCAACAGGAAGTTGAGGTCTTCCTGCTGGGTGAAAGAGGCGATGAGGGCTTTGACTGTCATGAATCTGTCAGCTCGCAAGGTTAGCGCTTGTTGTCATGGAAACGACACTCCCGATTCTCTCATTTTCCGTGGCCGCCGCAGCGTCCGCTGCCGCCGCCTTCCCGAAGCTGAAAGCGCGGATTGAGTTGTCCCGCGCCAAACACCGATCGCTCTCCGGGCATTCCAAGATGTCGCGCCGGGTGGCGCGGCTGATCCCGTTCTACGAGTTCGGAGACAACGACTACTTTTCCTGCGACGGGGCGCCGGCGAACATCGCGGCGCAACGCAAGGACGGCTTCTTCCGCCTCGCCAGCCTTTACGCCGAGCGCTACCCCAAGGGCCGCGCGATGACGAAGGAAGCGGCAGAGAAGATTTCCGATCTGAACTTCACCGAGACCTACCGCGTGCCGTTCCAGTTCTCGCGCCTCGTCCGCGAGCACCTGGGCACCTCGACCTTCATGGAGTCCTCGAGCGGCGTCACCGTCACGGATGTCGACGGCAACACCTCCTACGACCTCACCGGCTCTTACGGCGTCAACATCTTCGGCAACGACTTCTACAAAGAGTGTATCGAGGGATCCGAGAAGCGCGCACATGCGCTCGGACCGGTGCTCGGTCCGTACCATCCCGTCATTCTCGAGAATGTGACGCGGCTCTGCCAGATCTCCGGCCTTGACGAGGTCTCCTTCCACATGTCCGGCACCGAGGCCGTGATGCAGGCGGTGCGGCTCGCGCGCTACCACACCAGGCGCACGCATCTCGTCCGCTTCGCCGGCGCCTATCATGGCTGGTGGGGCGACGTGCAGCCCGGCGTCGGCAACCCGATCGCCGCGCACGAGACCTACACCCTCGCCGAGATGTCGCAGAAGACGCTGCACGTGCTGCGCACGCGCCGCGACATCGCCTGCGTGCTTGTCAATCCGCTGCAGGGCCTGCATCCGAACGCCAACGCGCCCGGCGATTCCTCGCTGGTCGATTCGTCCCGCGGCGGCAATTTCGACCGCGCGGCCTATACCGAGTGGCTGAAGAAGCTGCGCGAGGTCTGCACCGAGCGTGGCATCGTGCTGATCTTCGACGAGGTCTTCGTCGGCTTCCGCCTCGCCGCCGGCGGCGCCCAGGAATATTTCGACGTACGCGCCGACATGGTGACCTACGGCAAGAGCCTTGCCGGCGGCCTGCCGGTCGGCGTGGTCTGCGGCAAGAAGGAGTTGATGCGCCGCTTCCGCGACGACCGGCCCGCCGACATCTGCTTCGCCCGCGGCACCTTCAACTCGCATCCCTACGTCATGACGGCGATGGATGAGTTCTTGAGCCGTCTCGCCAGCCCGAACTTCCGCGCCGTCTATGACGGGCTGGAGGCGACCTGGAACGGCCGTGTCCAGAAGCTCAACCAGATGATGACCGATGCCGACCTGCCGGTGCGGTTCGCAAACTTCTCGTCGATCTGGACGGTGAAATACACCACGCCGTCCCGCTACAACTGGATGCTGCAATATTACCTGCGTGCCGAAGGTCTGTCGCTGAGCTGGGTCGGCACCGGCCGGCTGATCTTCAGCCTCAACTACACCGACGCCGACTTCACGGAAGTCGCCGAGCGCTTCGTCCGCGCAGCCAAAAAGATGAAGGCCGACGGCTTCTGGTGGCACGATGGCGTGCTCACCAACAAGACCATCAAGCGACAGATCCTGAAAGAGATGCTGGCCAAGCGCTTCGGGCGCTGAGGCGCTTCCTTCAACCACATTCACCGTCGTTCCGGGGCATGACCTCTCCTCCCCCTCTCCCCGCCTGCGGGGAGAGGGTTGGGGTGAGGGGGACTCTCCGCGGGCGCGGTGAGGGTTAGCGGACAATCCGTTGGCAACGCCCCCGCGGAGACTCCCCCTCACCCGGATCGCATCTGCGATGCGCTCCGGCCTCTCCCCGCGCGCGGGGAGAGGCGAAGGAGCCCCCAAGACGTGGATGCCCGGCACAAGGCCGGGCATGACGTAACCAATCGACATCGGAGTGTTTTGTGTGAGCGGCGCGCTCAGGCGTGCTGCTCATCGAGCGTGGGCTCGCTGATCAGGCCCAGCGTGTGCTCGGGGTTGAGGTGCAGGCCGGGATCCATCAGCTCGCCGCGCATCAGCGCCATCGGCGCATTGCGATAGAGCATCAAATCGTGGAACGGGTCGGTCAGGATCTTGGTCATCCAGACGAGGCCGGTCTCGACGTCGCGGATGAAGAACAGGTGCACGGTGCGGAACAGAAGACCGCCGGCACCGACCGCGAGCCAGATCTTGGCAACCTGCCGCATGAAGTCGGTCGCGCTCGCCCAGGGCGTGAACAGGCCGAACAGCGTCGGATCGGCGACCAGCACCAGCGGCGACAGCGCCCAGATCGCCATCAGCACCACCTTGCGCTGAAGGTTGTAGCCGACCTTGATCTCTTCCTTGTGCTCGTGGGTCGCCTGATTGATGTGGTCGTAGCCGTGCGGCTCGAAGAAGAAGTGACCGGCCTGGCGCGAGGTCATCGAGACCAGCCAGCCGACCAGACCCGAGATCACGGGATCGATGAACAACCAGACATAGGCGAAGAGAAAGCTCAGCGCACTAACGAAGTGCAGGCTCTGATTGATGCGGCTGTGGTGATAGTAGCGATGGTCATCCCAGCGCTGGATCCGCAGCTGCTCGAGATAATTCTTGATCATGCTCTCCCCCAAAATGCTTTCGGGTACGGGATTACAGGGATTCGATGTACGCCGTGTGACATCATCATTTTGTCATATGACAATGTGCAGCGGCGCGATGACGCACGCGACGCGTGAGCTTCGGATCAAGCCGCCTTGGCGACGTCGACCTTGCGGAAGCGCACCAGCGAGAAATGGCCGAGCGGCGGAATCAAGCGGCGCTCAGCGAGCTCGATGCCGTTGGTACCGGCCAGCCACTTCGCATAACGCGACCAGGCGAACTCGGCGGTGCGGAAGCCAAGCGGACGCACCACCGGCTGAAGCTTCTGCTCGATGAAGCGGCGCATGCCGGTGTCGGCACTGACGCGGGTGAGGATGATCAGCTCGCCGCCCGGGCGCAGCACGCGGGCGAATTCGTCGAGCGCCTTCTCCGGATTCGGCACCGCGGTGACGACGTACTGCGCCATCACGACGTCGAAGGAGTTGTCGGGGAATTCGAGCTTCTCGGCGTCCATCACCGCGAGGCCCTCGACGTTCTTCAGCTTCTGCGCCGTCACGCGGCGGCGCGCCTTGTCGAGCATCGCCTCCGAAATATCGGTGCCGAAGATGCGCAGGTTGGGTGCATAGAGCGGCAGCGAGATGCCGGTGCCGACGCCGACCTCGAGCACACGACCACCGATCTTGTTGGTGGCCGCGATCGCGGCCTGCCGGCCCTTTGCGAACACGCCGCCGAACACGAGATCGTAGACGGGCGCCCAGCGGTCATAGGCCTGCTCGACCGTGCCACGGGTGAGGTCAAGCTGCTGGGTGCCGTCAAGGTTCATGATCTTAGCCATCGATGAGGTTCTCGCTGTGGGTCAAAGGTACGGTCAACCGCGCACCGGCCGCCGCGCCATGACCGGCGAGGCGCGCAGGATGCGGCTGGGCTGAAGTGACGTGAGATTTCCGACGAACTGGCGCGCGCTGTTTTCCCAGGAGCGCTCCAGCGCGAAGTTACGGCAAGTCTCGCGCGACATGGTGAGCGCGCGCAGGCAAGCGGTACGCAGATCATGGTCGATCGCGCCGATCGGATGATCGGCGATGACATCCTTCGGTCCCGTGACCGGAAAGGCCGCAACCGGCGTGCCGCAGGCGAGCGCTTCGAGCTGCACCACGCCGAACGTGTCGGTCAGGCTCGGGAAGACAAAGACGTCGGCAGCCGCGAGATGCGCCGTGAGATCCGCGCCCTTCTTCTCGCCGAGGAAGACGGCGTCCGGATATTTCTTTTCGAGCGCCGCCTTCTGCGGACCGTCGCCGACGACGACCTTGGTACCGGGCAGATCGAGCGAGAGGAACGCTTCGAGATTCTTCTCCACCGCCACGCGTCCCATGGTCATGAAGATCGGTCGCTGCAGGTCGAGATTTGCCGGAGTGTCGGGGTGGAACAGCTCGGTGTTAACACCGCGCGTCCAGAAGCCGAGCCGCTTGAAGCCGCGCTCGGAGAGCTCCTGCCGCAGCGAGGGCGTCGCCACCATGGTCATCGCGGCGGCATCGTGGAAGTGGCGCAGCACCGCGTAACCAACGGCGGCCGGGATGCCGGTTCGCACCGAGACATACTCCGGAAAGCGCGTGGTGTAGGAGGTGGTGAAGGCGAGTCGGTTGCGGCGGCAATAGGCGCGCGCGGCCCAGCCGATCGGGCCCTCGGTCGCGATGTGGAGCGCCTCGGGCGCGGCCTTCTCGATCCGCCGCGCGATCTCCTTAGCCGTGGGCAGCGCGATGCGCAGGCCCGGATAGGTCGGCAGCGGCCAGGACGGAAAGCCCTCCGGGTTGAGGAAGTCGATCTCGACATCGAGGGCCTTGGCCGCGTTCGCCAGCGACGTCAGCGTCCGCACCACACCGTTAACCTGCGGATGCCAGGCGTCTGTCGCGATTAATACCCGCATGGGGAATCCCGAGAGTTTGATGATTCTCGGGTTAGGACCATCAACGAAGGATATTTCAGGCGTGTGACGTCACAGAAGTGTCGGCCCACTGTTTTGTTCGTTAACGAGCCCGCGCGGCCACGAAACTGTCATGAAACAATCCTTTCCGCGACGAAACCGTTTTCGGCTTTTCGCGCAAACGTCCCGAAACTTCTTGCCGTTAGTGACTTGGGCAACGGAGCATCGAAACGGTGCCGGGTGACCAAAAACACCGCGCAAACAGGGGCGATCAATGTTCAATCTGGACACGTTCAAGACGTATTCGCGCGCCGTTGCTTTTGGCGCAGTTGCAATCTCCGCAATCGCATTCGCCGGTCCGGCCAAGGCCGCGCCCGTGCAGCTCTTCCCCTTCCTCCAGCCGCTGCCGCCGATGGCTGCGCCGCAACCTTACCAGCCCTATCAGGCGACGCCCTACCAGGCCGCGCCCTCCGAGGATCAGGACACGGTCGAGATGCCGGCCCGCTTCCGCCGCCAGACCGTCTCTTATGCGACGCGCGAAGCGCCGGGCACCATCATCATCGATACGCCCAACACCTATCTCTATTATGTGCTCGGCAACGGCCAGGCCATGCGCTACGGCATCGGCGTCGGCCGCGACGGCTTCACGTGGTCCGGCACGCAGTCGGTGACCAAGAAGGCGGAGTGGCCGGATTGGACCCCGCCGCCGGAGATGATCGCCCGCCAACCCTATCTGCCGCGCCACATGGCCGGCGGTCCCGGCAACCCGCTCGGCGCGCGCGCCATGTATCTCGGCGGCACCATCTACCGCATCCACGGCACCAACGCGCCCGACACCATCGGCAAGCACGTCTCCTCCGGCTGCATCCGCCTGACGAATGAGGACGTCACCGACCTCTATTCCCGCGTCAATGTCGGCGCCAAGGTGATCGTGCTGCCGATGACGGAACGCCGCGCGGATCTCGGCGGCGCCACGCGCTGAGTTTCAAACAGGTTCGAGTGTTGAGCGGCCCCGACGAAATCGGGGCCGTTTTCATTTGGCAGGCGCTTATCGACCGACGACGCGCCGCTCCGCAATCAGCTTCAGCCACGCGGTCGAATGAAACGCGCTCATCAGGAGATACATCGGCACCATCCCGCTCAGCAAAGACCCGTGTTCGCCGGAGCAGAGCATGTCCGCCGGACCGCCCAACACGGCCGTCAGCAGGGCCATGATCGCGAAGGTCGGCGCGGCCGCGAGGCCGAGCCACCTCGCGATGTGACGCGCGGCCACGACGCCGTCGCGGCTGACGCCGGCGGACACGCTGACAGGACTGGTCACTTCCTTGCGCCCGCGGACTCCTCGCGGAACGCCTTCTCGCCGGCGTCCGAGATCTCCACCCACTTCTTGTCCGGCGCCGCGCCTTCCGCGTAGCTGTCGTGCCAGTTCCACCATTTGTAGGTCGGCGTCTGCGGATAGCCCTTCGGCGAGTCCTCCCACACCTCCTGCCGGCCGAGCGGCGTGATGTCGAGATAGTTCCAGGTGCCGCCCATCTGCTCGTCGCCACGGCTCTTGACGAAGTAGGTACGGAACACGCGGTCGCCGTCGTGGTAGAACACGTTCGTCCCGTGCCATTCGTCCACGCCGAAGTCGGCGTCGAAGCTGTCGGTGATGGTCACCCACGGCATGGTCCAGCCCATCCGCTTCTTCAGCCTGATGATGTCGGCCTGCGGCGCGCGCGAGGCGAACACGAGCGTGGTGTCGCGGGCGTTCAGGTGCGAGACATGGGCGACCTGGTCGGCCACCATGGAGCAGCCCCGGCAGGCGTGATCGGGCCAGCCGAACACGCCCGGCTCGAAGAAGGCCCGGTAGACGATCAACTGCCGCCGGCCCTGGAACAGATCGAGCAGACTGACCTTGCCGCCGGGCCCCTCGAACGCATAGGTTTTGTCCACTTCCATCCACGGCATGCGCCGGCGTTCGGCAGCCAGGGCGTCGCGGGCCCGCGTATGCGCCTTTTCCTTCACGAGCAGTTGCTGACGGGCTGCCTCCCAGTCCTGCGGCGATACCACTGGCGGTGTTTGCATGGCGGTCTGTCCGTCGTTTCGTCCGTTTTGCGCTGATGTCGTCATGGCTCTTGAAACCTCTTGCTTGGGCGGGAGTTCCGCGCCTCGCTGTGACAGACGCGAATTCACTCGCGCCTCGCCGCACATCGTCGGCCGTGAGCTATTTGTGGCACCGGACGATCGACGTGCGGGAGTAACAAGTGTGGCGGGATTGTCATGGAGTCGCTGATCACGGCGGCAGCACGCGCGCTCGAAGCCGGCGATCCGCTCGGCGCGCTGAACCGCGTGGCGCTGCGCAACGATGCGCCGTCGCTGGCGCTGCGCGGCATCGCGATGGCGCAGCTCGGCGATCTCGCGAAGGCGAAGACGCTGCTGCGGAGCGCCGCACGCGCGTTCGGTCCGCGCGAGGCGGTCGCGCGCGCCAGATGCGTGGTGGCCGAAGCCGAGATCGCGCTCGTCTCACGCGACCTGAATTGGCCGGCCAAGACGCTTGCGGGCGCGCGGGCGACGCTCGAAAAGCACGGCGATCTCGCCAATGCGGCGCATGCGGGCCATATCGAGGCCCGCCGTCTTCTCCTCGTCGGACGCGTCGACGAGGCCGAGCGCACGCTGGCCGAGCTCAAGGCCTCCCCGCTCCCGCCTGCGTCTCAGGCCGTCCGCGAGCTCGTCGTCGCCGGCATCGCGATCAGGCGGCTCAGAACGAAAGATGCGCGCACGGCGCTCAGCCGCGCGGCTCGCGCAGCGCGGCAGGCGGGCATCC
>NZ_LGHL01000210.1 GCF_001908205.1 Bradyrhizobium sp. NAS80.1 | reverse complement strand
CGGGTGAGGGGGACTCTCCACGAGTCCACCTGCCACCTCCCTCGCGGAGACTCCCCCTCCACCCCAACCCTCTCCCCGCAAGCGGGGAGAGGGGGAAGATGGACTTGCCACGCCCGCGCGGTCATGCGACTGGCCTTGTGACGAATCTCACGGCACCGCTCTGACACCATGTCCGCTTCCTCCACCGCCCCGCTGCCTGCGCCGGCCAACGGCCGCGACGCGTTGTCGGTGCTGCATTCGGTGTTCGGCCTGCCGGGTTTCCGCGGTGCGCAGGGCGAGATCATCCGGCACGTCACGGACGGCGGCAATTGCCTGGTCCTGATGCCGACCGGCGGCGGCAAGTCGCTGTGCTACCAGCTTCCGTCACTGCTGCGTGAGGGCTGCGGCATCGTGGTCTCGCCGCTGATCGCGCTGATGCGCGACCAGGTCGCGGGCCTGATCGAAGCCGGTGTCAACGCCGCGGCGCTGAACTCGTCGCTGACGCTGCAGGAGGCGTCCGAAGTCGAGCGGCGCCTCATCGCGGGTGATCTCGACCTGCTCTATATCGCGCCGGAACGCCTCGTCACGCCGCGCTGCCTGTCACTGCTGGCGCAGGCAAAGGTGGCGCTGTTCGCGATCGATGAGGCCCATTGCGTCTCGCAATGGGGGCATGATTTCCGGCCCGAATATGTCGGCCTCTCCGTCATCGCCGAGCGCTTTCCCGAGGTGCCGCGCATCGCGCTGACTGCGACCGCTGATGAATTGACGCGGAAGGAGATCGTCGAACGACTGCGCCTTGCGGACAGCCCGCAATTCGTCTCGAGCTTCGACCGCCCCAACATCCGCTACGAGATCGTCGACAAGCGCAATGCGGTGTCGCAGCTCAAGGAGTTCATCCGGGAACGCCACGCCGGCGATGCCGGCGTGGTCTACTGCCTGTCGCGCAACCGCGTCGAGGAAGTCGCCGCCGCGCTCGACGAGGCCGGCATTGCGGCGCTGCCCTATCACGCCGGGCTCGACAGCAGCGTGCGCTCGCGCAACCAGGACCGCTTCCTCAACGAGGATGGCATCGTCATCGTCGCGACCATCGCCTTCGGCATGGGCATCGACAAACCCGACGTGCGCTTCGTCGCCCATCTCGATCTGCCCAAGAGCATCGAGGCGTACTACCAGGAGACGGGCCGCGCCGGCCGCGACGGCAAACCGTCCGCCGCCTGGATGGCCTATGGCCTCTCGGACATCGTGCAGCAGCGCCGCATGATCGACGAATCCGGCGCTTCGGACGATTTCAAGCGGGTCTCGATCGGCAAGCTCGATGCGCTCGTTGGCCTTGCCGAAACGCCGCACTGCCGGCGCCGGCGGCTGCTCGCCTATTTCGGCGAGATCGTGACGGGCGAGACTTGCGGCAATTGCGGCAATTGCGACAATTGCCTCACACCGCCCAAGATGCGCGACGGCAAGGTGCTGGCGCAGAAGCTCTTGTCCTGCGTCTATCGCACCGGGCAACGTTTCGGCGCGATGCATCTGATCGACGTGCTGATCGGACGCCTGACCGAGAAGGTGACGCAGTTCGGCCACGACAAGCTGTCGGTGTTTGGCATCGGGCGCGAGCTCAACGAGAAACAGTGGCGCACTGTGCTGCGGCAGCTGGTGGCGATGGGCCATTTGCAGAGCGACAGCGAAGCTTTTGGCGCGCTGAAATTGACGGATTCCGCGCGCGGCGTACTGCGCGGCGAGACCGAGGTGTGGCTGCGCGAGGAGGCGCCCGGCACCCGCATCCGTTCGAGCCGCGCCAAATCCCGTCGCGGTGACCTCTCGCCCGCGGCAAACGCGCCCCAAGGCGATGTCGATCCCGAACTGCGCGCGCGGCTGCGCTCCTGGCGTTCAGACGTCGCGCGCGAGCGCGGCGTGCCGGCCTATGTGGTGCTGCACGATGCCACCATCGACGGCATCGTCCGGGCATGGCCGACCACGTTGGACGAACTGCGCAACGTACCCGGCATTGGCGACAAGAAGCTCGAGCATTACGGCGACGAGCTGCTGCAGATCATCAAGACGCGGTAGGGCGCCCCGATCTCTCCACATCGTCATCCCGGACAAGCGCAGCGAAGCGGAGTGCAGATCCGGGATCCATAACCACAGGAAGTGGTTTGACGATGACTCGCGGTTGCCAGCTAGCGCTACACGTCTCCCTGTGGCTATGGGTCCCCTGAGTTCACAAACGAAGTGCAACACTTCCTTGAGGAGGTGTTGCCATGGGGCGGAGTTACGAGCAGCTATCCCTTGACGATCGATGCGAGATTGCCCGCCTATCGGCCAATGGCAGTTCGGTCCGGCAAATCGCGGCAGCTCTGGATCGCTCGCCATCAACGATCTCTCGTGAGCTGAAGCGCAATCGAGGCAGGCAGGTCGGCTACAAGCCTGGCTATGCCGAGCAACAGGCACGAGCGCGGCGCTGGACAGGCTCTCGCCTCGACCGGGAGCCCGGCCTGCGCCGCGCGGTGTTGGAGCGTCTCAGACAGGGCTGGTCGCCGGAACAGGTCGCAGGCCGGCTCGCCCGCGACTATGGCCGCAGAGTGATCTCCTACGAGAGCATCTACCGCTACATCTACGCCCAGCTCCGGCGCACCTCGGAGTACGGCTGGCGCCGCTATCTGCCTCGCGGCAAGAGCAAGCGCGGCTGCCGCGGCAAGAAGGGCGGCAGTCCCGCAAGCTTCATCGAAGGCCGTGTTTCGCTGGCAGAACGCCCCCCTCGAGGCCGCCGAGCGCAAGGTCCCCGGTCATTGGGAAGCCGACCTGATGATGTTCTCAAAATACGGTCAGGCGGTTCTGACCGTGCATGAGCGGACCTCACGCCTGCTGCTCGGCATCCGTCTTGCCAGCAAGGTCGCCGCGGGCGTGGCCCATCATCTGGTTCGCCTGTTCTCGGGACTTCCGGAGGGCCTGCGCCAGACCGTCACCTTCGACAACGGCACCGAGTTCGCCTGTCACTTGGCCCTGCATGATCTCTCGATCGAGACCTTCTTCTGCGATCCGCACTCACCCTGGCAGAAAGGCGGCATCGAGAATGCCATCGGCCGAATGCGCCGCTTCATTCCCCGCAAAACTGATCTCGCAACCCTCACCAGTGGCCGATTCCGTCGCCTTGTCGCCGCTTACAACAGCACCCCACGCAAATGCCTTGACTTCAGAACCCCGGCAGAGGCCTTCTCCCAAGTGTTGCACTTCGAGTGTGAATCCACCTCCCCGCCTTCGCGGGGACGACAGTGGAGAGGAGGCGCGAGCCGGCCTACCTCACCCATTCCTAAACGCATACGCGTAGCCGTTCAGCGCTGGCGCACCGCCGAGATGGGCGTAGAGGATCTTCGCGCCCTTCTCGAAATAGCCCTTCTGCGCAAGGTCGATCAGGCCCTGCATCGACTTGCCCTCATAGACGGGGTCGGTGATCATGCCTTCGAGCCGCGCGGTGAGCCGGATTGCCTCCTTGGTCTCTTCCGACGGCACGCCATAAGCCGGATAGGCGTAGTCCTCGATCAGCACGACGTCATCCGCGACGAGCTCCTTGCCGAGCTCGACGAGCTTTGCGGTGTTCTGCGCGATCTCGAGCACCTGCGCTTTCGTCTGCGCCGGCGTGAACGACGCGTCGATGCCGATCACCTTTCGCGCGCGGCCGTCGGCGGCGAAGCCGACCAACATGCCGGCATGGGTGGAGCCGGTGACGGTGCAGACGATGATGTAGTCGAACTTGAAGCCGAGCTCGGCTTCCTGCTTGCGCACCTCCTCGGCGAAGCCGACATAGCCGAGGCCGCCATATTTGTGCACGGAGGCGCCCGCGGGAATCGCGTAAGGCTTGCCGCCGGCGGCCTTCACCTCCTCGATCGCCTGCTCCCAGCTCTTGCGGATGCCGATGTCGAAACCGTCGTCGACCAGGCGCACGTCGGCGCCCATGATGCGCGAGAGCATGATGTTGCCGACGCGGTCATAGACCGCGTCCTCATGCGGCACCCAGGCTTCCTGCACCAGGCGGCACTTCATGCCGATCTTGGCGGCGACGGCTGCGACCATGCGGGTGTGGTTCGACTGCACGCCGCCGATCGAAACCAGCGTGTCGGCGTTGGAGGCGATAGCGTCGGGGATGATGTATTCGAGCTTGCGCAGCTTGTTGCCGCCATAGGCGAGGCCGGAATTGCAATCCTCGCGCTTGGCGTAGATCTCGACCTTGCCGCCGAGATGCTTCGACAGCCGCTCCAGCTTCTCGATGGGAGTCGGGCCGAAGGTCAACGGATAGCGCGCGAATTTTTCCAGCATCGTCAGTCATCCCCGATTGGCGTTGGTGTCTTGGAGGTGTCTTGGAGGTGTCTTGGACGTCGCTAGCATTGGCCTGCGTAAATGTGCTCTCGAATACTGCGTCCATATTGCGCGTTGTCTTGCGTAGATCGCCCAGTTAGCTATCATTCCTTCCGAATTTGGATCATCCGGCGGAAGGTTCTTTCATGTCTGGCCGACTTGACCGCATCGACCTTAAGATGTTGCGATTGCTGCAAAATAACGGCCGGCTCAGCAACGCTGAACTGGCCGAAACCGTCGCGATCAGTCCCGCCACCTGTCATCGCCGTACCCAACGTCTGTTCGAGGACGGCTTCATCGCTTCCGTCCGCGCCATGGTCGCCCCGAAGAAGGTGGCGAAGGGCACACTGGTGATGGTCGGCGTCGTGCTCGACCGCTCGACGCCGGAGAGCTTTGCGAGCTTCGAGCAGGCGATCGCCAAGCTGAAATTCGTGCTCGACTGCCACCTAGTGGCCGGCGACTTCGACTACTTTCTGAAAATCCGCGTCGGCGACATGGAGGATTTCAACCGCATCCACGGCGAGCAGCTCATCGCGCTGCCCGGCGTGCGCCAGACCCGCACCTTCTTCGTGATGAAGGAAGTCGTCGACAACGCGCCGCTGGAATTCTGAGTAGGGCCGTCACAGCAACTTCACTTGCCTTGCGCGCGCACGCGGGCGAGCCTCGCAGCTTCTCAACGAGGAGATCCCGCCGTGCGCCTACCCATTCTCGATCCGAAAGAGCTGACCGACGAACAGAAGCCGCTCTATGACGATATGCGAGCGGGCATCAAGGACCACTTCAAGGGCTTCGTGAACATGCGCGACGACGGCGCGCTGCTCGGGCCCTGGAATCCCTGGATCCGCGAGCCGCGCTTCGGCGGGCCGGTGTGGGAGCTGGTCAAGGCGATCGCGTCGAACTCGCTGCTGCCGGCGCCGGTGCGAGAGGTCGCGATCCTCGTCACCGGCTCACACTTCCGCTCCGGCTACGAGCTCTATGCTCACGTGCTGGTCGCCGAACAGCGCGGCCTGTCCGACGAGAAGCTCGCGACCATCGTCTCCGGCCAGCGTCCGGTCGACCTCACCAAGCAGGAAGCTGTCGCCTACGACATGGCCTCCGCGCTTGTGAGCGGCGGCGTGCTGCCGGAACTGACCTGGCGAGCTGCAGTCAAGGAATTCGGCGAGCACGGCGCGGCCGAGCTGTCTTATCTCGTCGGCGTCTACTGCATGGTCTCGGTCACACTGAACACGTTCGACGTTCCGGTGCCGGAGTAGCGTGGCGCCTAGTTGCGCACAGCGTAGAGCGGCGTGCGCAGCGTCACCTGATAGGACGGCTTCGGGATCCACGCGATCTGCGCGGTGATGCCGAACAGCCGGTTGTCGTTGTCGTCCATGCGGTCGAGGTCGAGCCGCAGGATCGGCTGGGTGAAGGATTCCGCCAGCGTCCGGCCTGCGATCTGCGCGCCGCCGAACGACTGCACACCGAGGCGGCCGGTGAGCTTCCAGTTGCTCGGCCACTGATAATAGCCGCCGGCATAAAGGATCGTGTTCGGCTTGATGCTGGCGATCTGGCTGGCGATGTCGGTGTGGGTGTATTGCAGGCCCGCAAGCCAGCCCTGTGTCTCGTCCTCATCCAGCGCGTAGTCGAATTCCAGGATGTTGTTGAACGACGTCGTCATGCCCGGTTCGTTCGGCACCGATTGCGTCAGGGTCGATTGCAGCGTGATCGTCGGGATATTGCCGCCGTTCTGCTGATACAGATCCGCCTGCATGCCGATGTTCCAGCTCGTGATGTCGAACGCCGACCAGCCACCGCCGAGATCGGTCGTCGAGCCGGACACGCCGCCATAGAGCGAGACGCTATCGCTGACGTCGACGGTCAGCGGCAGATCGACCGCGATCGATTTCGCGGCCGGCAAGCCGTTCGGCAGCATCGTGCCTCGTCGCGCCGCCAGCGCGTCGAGCGCGGCCGACAGCGATGTGTTGCCGAAGCCGAGCCCGAGCGCGCCTGCGGGGATCGTCGCATAGGTCGTGCGGAGATCGAGATAGATGTTCGGGACAGCCGGTTTCGCCGATGTAGCCTCGTCGCCGTCAGCGGCGAAGGCGGTGCCTGCCGAAATCGTCAGACATAGGAGTCCCATCGCGATGGCGCGCAAAGCCGTGTGGTGCGATAGGCTGTGATAGGACACGTGACAATCCGACGCGTGGCGTTCTGCTGGCGGAACCGTTCGCTAGATGTGATCGTTCGCGTGGTCAAGCTCCATCCGCGGGCGATGGACTGCACGGATGTGCGCGGTTACCTTGCCGCGATCGCGCTGATTCACTCGCCCGCCAGTGCAGGCCTGATAACGGAGAACGGCAGCCATGAACACGTCACGCCGCATCCTGCTCGCCGGACTGGCGGGACTTGCCGTCGCTCCGACCGTTGCTAGGGCCGCCCCGACGCCCGTGGCCGACGAGGTGACGGTCGCCGAAGAACGCTTTGCCCGTATGATCGCCGCGGCGCATGCGCCCGACGTCACCTGCGCACGGCAGGTCGAGCGCTACGCGGATACGCACTGGCCTGACTATGTTGTGGCAGCCAGGGCGGTGATCGACGCGCGCGTCTGATTCCCGCTTTTACTTCTCCACCGCTCGCCTGATCTGCTCGCCGATCTGGGAGAGCACAAGCTGTGCCTGCGGCAGGATCGCGCCCATGGCGTGAAAGTTGTGAACCATGCCGTCATGGCAGACGTGCTCGACGGCGACGCCCGCGGTGAGCAGCTTGCGCGCATAGGCATTGCCTTCGTCGCGCATCGGGTCAAACTCGGCGGTGTGAATGATCGCGGTCGGCAAGCCCGCGAGTCGTGTTGCGCGCAACGGGGAGACGCGGGGATCGGCGGCGTCGATGTCGTCGGGAAGATAGTCGGAAAGGTCGGCTTCGATCGTGACGCGATCGATCAGATGGCCCTCGGCGAACGCCTCGCGCGAGGGGGGAGGTCTCCTCGAAATCCAGCACCGGGCAGATCAGGCATTGTGCGACGATCGAGAGGCCGGCGTTCTGCATCGCCTCCTGGCACACGATCGCAGCGAGCGTGGCGCCGGCGGAGTCGCCGCCGACCACCAGACGTTCGGCGTCAATGCCGAGCGATGGGGCCTCGCGCGCGACCCATTCGGTAGCGGCAATCGCATCGTCCACGGCGGCGGGAAATTTGTGCTCGGGCGCGAGCCGGTAGTCGACCGAGACGAGGCGGCAGCCGGTCACATGCGCCAGCGCCGCCGCGATGCGGTCGTGCGTCGCGACGCTTCCGGCAACGAGCCCGCCGCCATGGAAGAACACGAAGCCCGGCGCGCGTTCACCCGCGCTTGCGGGCGAGTAGAGGCGATAGGGAAGTTCGCCGCCAGGGCCGGGCAGCGTGCCGTCGGACATGGTCACATCCGGCGCCTCGGCGCGTGCGAACTGCATCAGCTTCGCCAGCGACTGCCGCCGTGCCTCGACGCTCGGCCGGCTCCGCGCCTGCGGCGCGGCCGCGGCCATCATGGTCAACAAACGCTTTGCGAGCGGATTGAGCGGCATGGGAAACTCCGTAACGCAGTCGACATTATAGCGGGTTTGTTCTTCGATAGTGCCTCGATGCGTTCCCTCCACTGGAGGGGGAGGGCTGCAGTTCCCCGCAGCAAATCGTTTAGAAATTGGGACAATAGTGCCCGGATATTACGGCATCACGCCAAGGGAGGCCGATCATGGCCGAGATTAGGAAGCCGATCGAATATTCGCCGAGCTGGACCTTCTTCGAGGGCAAATGGCACGACGGCAACGTGCCGATCATGGGCCCACGCACGCATGGCGCCTGGCTCGGCTCGGTCGTGTTCGACGGCGCGCGGGCATTCGAGGGCGTCGCGCCCGATCTCGATCGCCACGTCGCTCGCGCCAATCAATCGGCGATCAACTTTGGCCTGAAGCCGGTGGTCGACACCAACACCTGGCTCACGCTCGCGCGTGAGGGCATCGTGCGCTTCGCGGCGAATGCCGAGCTTTACGTCCGTCCGATGTACTGGGCGCAGAACGGCTCGGGCGGTGGTGTGCTGTTCGATCCGGAGACCACCAACTGGTGCCTGTGCATCTACGAGGCGCCGATGCCGAAGCCCGTCGGCAATGCCATCACGCTGTCGCCGTTCCGCAGGCCCACCGCCGAATGTGCACCGGTCGAAGCCAAAGCAGCCTGCCTCTACCCGAACAACTCGCGTGCGTTGGCCGAAGCCGCGGCGCGCGGCTTCCAGAACGCGCTGATGCTCGACATGCTCGGCAACGTCGCCGAGTTCGGCAATTCCAACGTGTTCATGGCCAGGGACGGCGTGGTCTTCACGCCGGTGCCGAACGGGACCTTCCTCAACGGCATCACGCGCCAGCGCGTGATCAGCCTGCTTCGCGGCGATGGCGTCACCGTGGTCGAGAAGACGTTGCGCTATGCCGACTTCCTTGCCGCCGACGAGATCTTCTCCACCGGCAATTTCGCAAAAGTCGCGCCCGTGATCCGCATCGATGAGCGCGAGCTGAAGCCGGGCCCGTTCTACACCAGGGCGCGCAAGCTCTATTGGGACTTTGCGCATACGGTGAAGCTGGCGGCGTAGGCGGCGCACTTCCTGTCATTGCGAGCGCATGCGCGCCAAATACTCCGCTATCATCGCCCGACTCGATCGGGCGATCCAGTATTCCAGAGACGTTCGTTGTTCACCGAGAAGCCGCGGCGTACTGGATGCCCCGCCGGAGCCTGTCATCGGGCTCGCCGAAGGCGAGACCCGGTGGCGGGGGATGACAGCTAGCTTTAGCTGCTCCTTCGGAACCGGCTGAACTGGAACGCCTGCGTCGAATTCCAGGGCGTGTAATGGGCCTCGCTCCGCGTCTCGACCAGCTCGAACCCTGGCCCGAGCTCTGCCGCGAGGCTCGCGCTGTCATGGCGCTGCACCGGCAGGCCGCTGCATTTCTCCGGACCATCGAGCGCGAACGTGGCGATGATGACGTGGCCGCCAGGCGCAACAGCCGACCGCAGGCGATCGACATAGGCGGCCCTGTCGCGCGGATCGGTCAGGAAGTGAAACGCCGCGCGATCATGCCACACATCGTAGCTGCGCGCAGGCCGCCATGTCGTGGCGTCGGCGACGATCCAGTCGACGGTTGAAGCGGCGGGGCCAATCCGCCGCTTCGCAGCGTCGAGCGCATTGGCGGAGAGATCCAGCACGGCGACATCGCGATATCGGTCCTGCAGGAGCGAATCGACCAGCCGCGAGGCGCCGCCGCCGATATCGATGATGCCCGCGCGGTGATCTGGACTGGCGGCGTGGATCATCTCGAGCGAGATCGCCGGATTATCCTGATACCAGCTCACCTCGGCCTCGCCCTTGGTGGCGTAGAGGTTGTCCCAATGGGTGCTTCGGTCGGACATGGCGGCTCCTGATGTTGGGATTCCTATCGCACGTAGGCCGATGTCGCCACCGGCGCAGAATAGGTCCGTCATCCTGAGGTGCCGGAGCGAAGCGGAGGCGTCGAAGGACGACGGCCCGGATGCATCTCGGCCGTTCATCCTTCGAGCCTCGGTCCGCGATGCCTTGCATCGCGGTCTCGCACCTCCAGCGACAACCGCTTCGCGGTTGCGCCGGGATGACGGGGCCAGGGTTCGCCAGAACGGCATTGTGGGGGCGGCACAGAGTCGCCAACCGCGCGTCCGGCGCATGCGGACGCGCTCGCATCAACGAAAGACCTATTCGTCCTTCTTCGACATCCGCTCCAGGCGCTCCTGCATTTCCTTCATCTGCTGGCGAAGGTCGTCAATATTGCTGTCCTTCGGCGTCTCGGCGTTCGCATCGGGCTCCGGGCTGGCCGCCGGGCGGGGCGCTGCGAAGGGCTTGAACATCGAGAAGGTCTGCTGGAACAGCTCCATGTTGCGGCGGACTTGTTCTTCCAACGGAGCAAAGGGCGTTCCGGACAGCGTGTTGGCGATCTGCTTGCGAAACTTTTCCTGCTCCTGGGTCAGCGTCGCGATCGACTGCTCCAGATACTTCGGCACCACCATCTGCATGCTGTCGCCGTAGAAGCGGATCAGCTGGCGCAGGAAAGTGGTCGGGAGCAGGTTCTGGCCGGCCTTGTTCTCCTGCTCGAAGATGATCTGGGCGAGCACGGAGCGGGTGATGTCGTCGCCGGTCTTGGCGTCGTAGACCAGGAAATCTTCGCCATCCTTGACCATGGCGGCAAGGTCTTCCAGCGTCACGTAGGTGCTCGTTCCGGTGTTATAGAGCCGGCGATTCGCGTATTTCTTGATGGTGGTGGGTTGGTCAGATTTCGCCATGGGCTCTCACTTGAAAGACACTGAGAACAGGAACCTGCGGCATTGCCGCAAGGCGCGGGACGAGTACGCAACGCAACAAAATAAGCATTTTCAAAGGGGTCACGCTACCGTTTTGTGCGCCACGGTTAATCGCACAGCAAAAACTTTGCTTGCGAAAGCGCCAAGAACGCTATTTTGAGTGCGCTGCGGCATGAATTCGGTCACCGGCCGATTGACATGCCTCAACGACATTAACAGGATGCCTTACGAGACTGGCTGGCCATTTCCCAGCGCCCGTCTGCACCTTTTCTTCAGAACCTCAAGCCTCAGGAGATGCCCATGTCAGACGATGTCGTCATCGTCAGCGCCGCCCGCACCCCGGTCGGAAGCTTCAACGGAGCGTTCGCGACCCTTCCCGCCCACGATCTCGGCGCCGTCGCCATCAAGGCCGCGCTGGAGCGCGGTGGCATCGAGCCCGGCCGGGTCTCGGAAGTCATCATGGGGCAGATCCTGACCGCCGCTCAGGGCCAGAACCCCGCCCGCCAGGCCTCGATCGGCGCCGGTATTCCGGTGGAAAGCCCGGCCTGGGGCGTGAACCAGCTTTGTGGCTCGGGCCTGCGCACGGTCGCGCTTGGCTACCAGGCACTGCTCAACGGCGATTCCGAGGTCGTGGTCGCCGGCGGCCAGGAATCCATGAGCATGGCTCCGCACGCCCAGTATCTGCGCGGCGGCGTCAAGATGGGCGCGGTCGAGTTCGTCGACACCATGATCAAGGACGGCCTGTGGGATGCCTTCAACGGCTACCACATGGGCAACACCGCCGAGAACGTCGCACGGCAGTGGCAGATCACCCGCGCGCAGCAGGACGAATTCGCGGTCGCCTCGCAGCAGAAGGCCGAGGCCGCGCAGAAGGCCGGCAAGTTCAACGACGAGATCGTTCCCGTCACGATCAAGACCCGCAAGGGCGACGTCGTCGTCAGCGCCGACGAATATCCGCGCCATGGCGCCACGCTCGACGCGATGGCCAAGCTCAAGCCCGCCTTCGAGAAGGATGGCACGGTCACCGCCGGCTCGGCCTCGGGCATCAATGACGGCGCTGCCGCTGTGGTGCTGATGACCGCCAAGCAGGCCGCCAAGGAAGGCAAGAAGCCGCTCGCGCGCATCGTGTCCTGGGCGCAGGCCGGTGTCGATCCGAAGATCATGGGCTCGGGCCCGATCCCGGCCTCGCGTGCCGCGCTGAAGAAGGCCGGCTGGAACGTCGGCGACCTCGACCTGATCGAGGCCAACGAGGCCTTCGCGGCGCAGGCCTGCGCCGTCAACAAGGATCTCGGCTGGGACACGTCGAAGGTCAACGTCAACGGCGGCGCGATCGCGATCGGCCATCCGATCGGCGCCTCCGGCGCGCGCGTGCTGGTGACTTTGCTCCACGAAATGCAGAAGCGCGATTCGAAGAAGGGTCTCGCCACGCTGTGCATCGGCGGCGGCATGGGCATTGCCATGTGCCTCGCCCGCGATTGATGCGGGCAAGGCACCAAACGAAAACATGCAACTGACGCGTGCGCTGCACACGTGACTAAGTGCGTTGCACGCGACTAAAAAGGCGGCGGTTGCAAATCAAATATTCTTCGCAACTGCGCAGGCCTCGACTAAATACAAACGCCCGGCTCAACGCCGGGCGTTTTGTTCTTGATGTCCGTCAAACCAGCCGCATAATCCCTCGTTAAAAACCATCGCTAATCAGCAATCAATGATTGAGTCCAAGGGAAGGAAGCTTGAGATGGCACGAGTTGCACTGGTGACGGGTGGTACGCGGGGCATTGGTGCTGCGATCAGCAAGGCGCTGAAGGCGGCTGGCTACAAGGTCGCAGCGAGCTATGCCGGCAATGATGCCGCGGCGGAGAAGTTCAAGGCCGAGACCGGTATCGCCGTCTATAAATGGGACGTCGCGTCGTTCGATGCCTGCGCGGAAGGCGTGAAGAAGGTTGAAGCTGATCTCGGTCCTGTCGACGTGCTCGTCAACAATGCCGGCATCACCCGCGACACCGCCTTCCACAAGATGACGCTCGAGCAGTGGAACGCCGTGATCAACACCAATCTCGGCTCGCTGTTCAACATGACGCGCCAGGTGATCGAAGGCATGCGCGCGCGCAAGTTCGGCCGCATCATCTCGATCTCGTCGATCAACGGCCAGAAGGGGCAGTTCGGTCAGGTCAACTATTCCGCGGCAAAGGCCGGCGACATCGGCTTCACCAAGGCGCTCGCGCTCGAGAACGCCAAGGGTGGCATTACTGTGAACGCGATCTGCCCCGGCTATATCAACACCGAAATGGTGCAGGCGGTGCCGAAGGACGTTCTGGAGAAGAACGTGATCCCGCAGATCCCGGTCAGCCGGCTCGGCGAGCCCGAAGAAATCGCGCGCGCCGTGGTGTTCCTCGCGGCCGACGAGGCCGGCTTCATCACCGGCTCGACGCTGACCATCAATGGCGGCCAATATCAGACCTGATATGGCGCCAAGCCTCTAAGCTAAAGGCCTTTGAGCTAAAAGCCTGTAGCTTCAGGCGCGACAAGGCGATAGTGAAGACGAAAATGCCCGGCCTCGTGCCGGGCATCCGCGTCCTCAGAGCCTTTCAATTGATGACCCCGCGCACAGCCACACTGATCGGATTGACCGCGATCCTGATGTGGTCGCTACTCTCCGTGATGACGGTGGCGACCGGAAAAATCCCGGCCTTTCAGCTTGCCGCGATGACATTCGCGATCGGCGGTCTCGTCGGGCTCCTCACTTGGATCGGCCGCGACGGGGCCGCCAAGAGCCTGCGCCAGCCGCTTGTCGTGTGGGCGGTCGGCGTCGGCGGCCTGTTCGGCTATCACGCCCTCTATTTCCTTGCGCTGCGTTTCGCGCCGCCGGCCGAAGCAGGCCTTCTGAATTATCTGTGGCCGCTGTTGATCGTGCTGTTCTCGTCATTCCTGCCGGGCGAGCGGCTTGCCGTGCATCACATCATCGGTGCCGTGCTCGGCCTCGTCGGGACCGTGCTGCTGTTTGCCGGCAGCACCTCCGGTTTCGCGCCGGGCCAGGTGCCGGGATTGATCGCGGCGTTCGTCGCGGCGTTCGTCTGGGCAACCTATTCGGTGCTGTCGCGCCGGCTGAAGGCCGTGCCGACCGACGCGGTCGCGGGCTTCTGTCTCGCCACCGCGGTGCTCGCCGCGCTGATGCATGGTTTGCTTGAAACCACCGTGTGGCCGGAGACCACGCTGCAATGGCTCTCGGTGATCGCGCTCGGCATCGGCCCCGTCGGTGCGGCATTCTATGCCTGGGACATCGGCATGAAGCGTGGCGATATCCGCGTGCTCGGCGCTGCCTCCTACGCGACACCGCTGCTCTCGACCGGCTTTCTCATCGCCGCCGGCTTCGCCAAGGCCAGCGCCAACATCGCCATCGCCGCCATTCTGATCGCAGGCGGCGGCCTGATCGCGGCGAAGGACATGGTGCTGCGGAAGCGATGACTGTCATTCCGGGGCGATGCGCAGCATCGAGCCCGGAATCCATTTGTCCGCGTCATTGGTGGTGAGATGGATTCTCCGATGCGCAGTTGCGCATCATAGCTCGCCGCTTTGCGGCGCCCCGGAATGACAATTCGCTACGGCTCCCAGCCCTTCGGCGCGAGCTCGAATTTCGCGAATTCGAACGCGGGCGCCACGGTGCAGCCGACCAGCGTCCACTCGCCGGTGCTCTCTGCCATCTGCCAGGCGTCGGCCGGCACGATCGCCTGTGGCCGTTCGCCGCTCACAAGATCCGTGCCGAGCCGCACCTCATGCTGGGAGCAGCCTTCATGCGCGATGCGCAGCGTCAACGGGCTGCCCGCATAATAGTGCCAGATCTCGACCGCATCGATGCGATGCCAGTGCGAGCGCTCGCCGCGCGCGAGCAGGAAGTAGATCAGGGTCGAGCGCGACCGTCCGTTGGCGTCCGTTGTCTGGTCGCGAAAGGTCTCGCGGTAATGCCCGCCTTCGGGATGCGGGCGGAGTTCGAGGCGCGCGATGATCTCGGCTGCGGTCGGCATCTATCCCCGTCAGGATTTATTCTTGCGCTCGCGCAATTCGCCGAACACCGCGGCGGCATCCGCGCCCTTCATGTGTAGCCTGGCTGCGACCGAGGGTTCATCAGCGCGCAGGAACACATTTGCTCGCTTCTCTTCACCAAGCAGTGAGGGAATGGTCGGCTTGTTCTCGGCCCGAAGCTTGGCAACTTCCGCCGCGCGCGCCTGGAGCGCTGCATTGTCCGGCTCGATGGTGAGCGCAAACTTGACGTTCGAGGCGGTGTACTCGTGGCCGCAATAGAGCTTGAAGTCGTCGGGCAGGGCCCGCAGCTTCAGAAGCGAATCCCACATCATGGGGTAGGTGCCTTCGAACACCCGGCCGCAGCCGATCGAGAACAGCGTGTCGGCGGCGAACACCGTCTTCTCGGTGTCGAACACGTAGGAGATGTGGTCGAGCGTGTGACCGGGCGTCTCGACGACGCGCCCCAGCAGGGTGCCGATCTTGACCACGTCGCCATTGGCAACGCGCAGGTCGACGTCTGCAATCTTCGTCGTCTTGTCGTGCGGCGCGACGACGCGGCAATTGTATTTCTGCTTGAGTTCGGCGACCCCGCCGACATGATCGCCGTGATGATGGGTGATCAGGATATCCGTGAGCTGCCAGCCCTCGCGCTCCAGCGCCTTCAGGATGGGGCCGGCCTCCGGCGCGTCGATCGAAGCGGTTGCCTTGGTTTCCACATCGTGGATCAGATAACCGAAATTGTCGTTTAAACAGTTGAAAGTACGAATTTCGGCGGCCATGACATCTCCATCGCGCTCAGCCCCGCCAGACAAATATGGCGTTAACGTTGCGCAGGCAATGCAATATTCCGCGCGCGGCGGCGGCCTTGTGCATGTTAGATTGCCGTCATGAGCATCGACGTCGTCGACCTTCGCGAGTTCTATTCCCGTCGTCTCGGGATTGTGGCGCGGCAAATGATCAACCGCGGCATCAGGCAGCGCTGGCCGAACGCCGAGGGCCAGCGCGTGCTCGGCATCGGCTATCCGACGCCCTATCTCGGCCTGTTCCGCGAGGACGCGGAGCGCTGCATCGCCTTCATGCCGGCGGCCCAGGGCGTCCTGAAATGGCCGACGGGACGGCCGGCACTGGCTTCGCTGGTGGATGAATTCTCGCTGCCGCTTCCTGACGCCGCGGTCGACCGCATCCTCCTGGTCCATGCGCTGGAGATGTCGGACGATCCGGCCGCGCTGCTGCGTGAGGTCTGGCGCGTGCTGTCGCCGTCCGGCCGCGTCATCGCGGTGATCCCGAACCGGCGCGGGGTGTGGACCCGTACCGACAACACGCCGTTCGGCCACGGCCGACCCTATTCGCGCTCGCAGATCACCGATCTGTTGCGCCAGACCTGGTTCACGCCGACCGCCTGGGGCGAAGCGCTGTTCATGCCGCCCTATGCCGGCGGCTGGGTGCTGAAATCGGCACAGATGTGGGAGCGTGCGGGCGCGGCGCTGTCACTGCCCTTCGCGGGCGTGCACATCGTCGAGGCGACCAAGCAGGTCTACCGCGCCATTCCCGCCAAGCGCGAACGGGCACGGTTGATTCCCGCGCTGACCAAGCCAGTGCTGGTGCCGTCGTCCACGACCGTCACGCGCAGCTAGAAAAAAAATCGTCCCGGCGTGGCCGGGACGATTGCAGTTCGATAAATCCGATAGGACTTGCGGCTTACTCGCTGGGCGCGTGATCGTCGCCGGAAGCGGCCGGAGCGGCTTCGCGCTCGGGACGCGGACCATGCGGCCGGCGCC
>NZ_LGHL01000021.1 GCF_001908205.1 Bradyrhizobium sp. NAS80.1 | reverse complement strand
CCACAAGCAAAACGGAAACCGCCGGCACCCCGTACCAAAAGAAACCGCCGAAACTCAAAAGCCAAGCTCGCCCCAAGTCAGAAACGAGTTTTGCAACACAATCGAGCGCAAGGCGGACCTCGCTGCTTCCGAAGCTGAAACGATAGATTTACGAGTACGCGCCTTGGATCCTTACTAGCTGTATAGCTCGCGGCACAATCCAATCAGTAATTGGGCCTGCGTTTCGAGACTTCGAGGCGGAACAGTTCCAACCGTATCAGGCTGCAACATCCAATCTTGAACCTTCCCCTCAATTCGTTCGTCGGCCACTCCAGCATCTTCAGGAGCCCGACTGCGCCTCGACTGCCTGCACGGCTACGCTCGCCACCTGCCGCAGCGCTTCCCGATCCGCGCCCGAAGACGCCATCACGCCCATGCCGACGGAGACGGCCGAGACGTAACGCGCGAGCGCTGCGGGGTCCGCGCTCTCCTTGAGATCGCCTTCGGCCTTGGCGCGGATGAAGCGGTCGCGAAGCTGGTCTTCGTTCTGGGCGCGGCGGCGGGCGAGTTCGAAGGGAACGTTTTCAGAGCCGGTGCCGCACGCGATGCCGCCCTGCACGAGCAGGCAGCCGGGAGGATTGGCAGGATCGGTCTGCTGGTCGGCGATGCCCACCAGCATCCGCTCGGCAACGTCACGGGCGGTCGGTGCAGCGACGACCTCGTCCATCCAGACACCGCGCAGTTTGGTGTAGCGGTCGAGCGCGGCCTTCAGCAGGCCCTCCTTGTTGCAGAAGCAGGCGTAGAGGCTCGGGGGGATTGATGCCCATCGCCTCGGTGAGCTGGGCGATCGTGGCGCCCTCATAGCCATGGCGCCAAAACACCTCCATCGCCCGGTCCAATGCCGCCTCGGCGTCGAATTCGCGAGGGCGTCCCATAGCCATGTGCCTGTCCTCCTTCTGAATCGGCGTCGTATTTCGCTCTAACGCCTGACTCTATCTATTTGTTCTGGCTTAATTTTTCCTACCGTCTCCCAATCGCCGCGGTATGCGAGTACAATTTTCTTAGTGAATGGTACATAAGTATCTTGCACTGCGACATCCAGCTCCACATTTGTAGCGCCCACTACATATCTGGAGCGCGCAAATGCATCCCTCCCAAATTACCTCCCGCACCGGCCGTGTCCGCCGTTTTCTCGGCGGCGTCGCCATCGTGGGCGCCCTCGCCGTGGCCGGTTCAATCGCGACCGGTCACTATTTCCACGCTGCCCAGGCGACCGCAACGGCCGCTGCAGCTGAACAAGCCGTCTCTGTCACCGTCGCGATGATCGAGCCGCGGCAGACCGTGCTGTGGGACGACTTCTCGGGCCGGCTGGAGGCCATCAACCGCGTCGAGCTTCGCCCGCGCGTCGCGGGTGCAATCCTTTCGGCCAACTTCACCGAAGGCGCGCTGGTAAAGGCCGGCGATGTCCTGTTCAAGATCGATCCGGCGCCTTACGCGGCCGAGGTCGACAAGGCCAACGCCCAGCGCGAGGCGGCGAAGGCGCGCGTGGTGTTCACCCAGAGCGAGCTCGAGCGCGGCGCGCAGCTCGTCGGCAATGCCGTGGTCACGCGACGCGACTACGACCAGCGCGACAACGCCAATCGCGAAGCGATCGCCAACGTGAAGGCGGCCGAAGCGACGCTCCAAACAGCAAGGCTCAATCTCGACTACACCGAGGTGCGCGCGCCCGTTGACGGCCGCGTCGGCAAGATCGAGGTCACCGTCGGCAATCTCGTCGCCGCCGGCACCGCCTCCCCGGTGCTGACGTCGCTGGTCTCGGTCAATCCGATCTACGCGTCCTTTGATGCAGATGAGGAGGTCGTGCTGCGTGCGCTGAATTCGATCGCAGATACCTCCGGCAAGCGCGGCAATCTCGACCAGATCCCGGTGGAGATGGCGACCTCCGGTGGCCTTTCGGCCAAGGGCCACATCCAGCTCATCGACAACCAGGTCAACGGTCAGAGCGGCACCATCCGCGTCCGCGCGGTGTTCCAGAACGAGGACGGACGTCTCATCCCCGGCCAGTTCGCACGCGTGCGCATGGGCCAGCCCAAGCAGCAGACCCTCGTGATGATCGACGAGCGCGCGATCGGCACCGATCAGGACAAGAAGTTCGTGATGGCGGTCTCTGACGACAGCCGCGCCGTCTACCGGCCGATCACGCTCGGGGGCGCGGTCGATGGGCTTCGCATCGTCACCGCGGGCCTGAAGCCCGGCGACCGCATCGTCGTCAACGGGTTGCAGCGTGTGCGTCCCGGCGCCCTCCTCAAGACCGAGGTCGCACAGATGGGCGAGCGCGGGCCACAGCAGGCCTCCAACCACAGCAACCAGGACGTGGTGCAGCGTTAGTTACTCATCCGGGGAGGCGCATGACGCGCCCCCGGAAACTCGAAGTTATTCAACTCTCAGGACATCACTTCTGGATTCCGGGTTCGCGGGCTTGGCCCGCGTCCCGGGATAACGGGGAAGCTGTCTCTCGTGCAGGGGCAAAGCCATGAATCTCTCAAAGTTCTTCATCGATCGTCCGATTTTCGCCGGCGTTCTTTCGGTCCTGATCTTCCTTGGGGGCCTGATCTCGCTGTTCGCGATGCCGATCTCTGAATATCCCGATGTCGTGCCGCCCTCCGTCGTCGTGCGCGCGACCTACCCCGGCGCCAATCCCAAGGTGATCGCGGAAACGGTCGCGACGCCGATCGAGGAGCAGATCAACGGCGTCGAGAATATGCTGTACATGTCGAGCCAGGCGACCACCGACGGCGCAATGACGCTGACGGTGACGTTCCGGCTCGGCACCGACCCCGACAAGGCGACGCAGCTCGTGCAGAACCGCGTGCAGCAGGCCGAACCGCGGCTGCCGGCCGTGGTGCGCCAGCTCGGCATCATCACCAAGAAGTCCTCGCCCGACCTGACCATGGTCGTGCATCTGCTGTCGCCGAACGGCCGCTACGACACGACGTACTTGCGCAACTACGCGGTGCTTAACGTCAAGGACCGGCTGGCGCGGATCGACGGCGTCGGCGACGTGCAGCTCTTCGGCGCCGGCGACTATTCGATGCGGGTCTGGGTCGATCCGCAGAAGGCCGCCGAGCACGGGCTGACCGCCAGCGACATCGTCAAGGCGATCCAGGCGCAGAACGTCGAGGCCGCCGCCGGCGTCGTCGGCTCCTCCCCGAACGTCAAGGGCATCGACCTGCAGCTCTCGGTCAACGCGGAAGGCCGCCTCGCCAACGAGGAGCAGTTTGGCGACATCGTGGTCAAGACCGGCGTTCGCGGCGAAGTGGTGCGCTTGCGCGACGTCGCGCGTGTCGAGCTCGGCGCCTCCGGATACGGCCTGCGCTCACTGCTGGACAACAAGCAGGCGGTGGCGATCCCGATCTTCCAGGCGCCCGGCTCCAACGCGCTCCAGATTTCCGACCACGTCCGCGCCACCATGGCCGAGATCAAGAAGAACATGCCGGAAGGTGTGTCCTACCAGATCGTCTACGATCCCACCCAGTTCGTGCGCTCCTCGATCGAAGCGGTGATCCACACGCTGCTGGAAGCGATCGCGCTGGTGGTGCTGGTGGTGATCCTGTTCCTGCAGACCTGGCGCGCCTCGATCATTCCGCTCTTGGCAGTGCCGGTGTCGATCGTCGGCACGTTCGCGGTCATGCACGTGTTCGGCTTCTCCATCAACGCGCTCAGCCTGTTCGGCCTGGTGCTGGCGATCGGCATCGTCGTCGACGACGCCATCGTCGTGGTCGAGAACGTCGAGCGCAACATCGAAGGCGGACTGTCGCCGCGCGACGCCACCTATCAGGCGATGCGGGAGGTCTCCGGCCCGATCATCGCGATCGCCATGGTGCTGATCGCGGTGTTCGTGCCGCTTGCTTTCATCTCCGGCCTCACCGGGCAGTTCTACAAGCAGTTCGCGCTGACGATCGCGATCTCGACCGTGATCTCGGCCGTCAACTCGCTGACGCTGTCGCCGGCTTTGTCCGGCCTGCTGCTCAAAGGCCATAACGAGCCGAAGGACCGGCTGACGCTGATCCTCGAGAAGGCACTGGGCTGGTTCTTCCGCGGCTTCAACAAGGCTTTTGGGCGCTCCTCGGAGAACTACAGCGGCACCGTCACCAAGGTGATATCAGGCAAGGCCGCGGTGATGGGGCTCTACGTGGTCCTGGTCGGCCTGACCGCCTTGCTGTTCCAGCAGGTGCCGGGGGGCTTCGTGCCCGGTCAGGACAAACAGTATCTGGTCGGTTTCGCGCGCCTGCCCGATGGCGCGACGCTCGACCGCACCGAGGAGGTGATCCGCAAGATGAGCGACATCGCGCTGACCCAGCCCGGCGTCGAAAGCTCCGTGGCGTTCCCGGGCCTGTCGATCTCCGGCCTCACCAACTCCTCCAATGCCGGCATCGTGTTCTCGACCCTGAAGCCATTCGACGAGCGCAAGGATCCCTCGCTGAGCGGCCCCGCGCTCGCGGCCGAGCTGAACAAGAAGTACGCCGGCATCCAGGAAGCCTTCATCGCCATGTTCCCCCCGCCGCCGGTCAACGGCCTCGGCACCATCGGCGGCTTCAAGCTGCAGATCGAGGACCGCGCCGGCCTCGGCTATGAGGCGCTGAACGAGGCGACGAACGCGTTTATGGCGGCGATGCAGAAGGCGCCGGAGATCGCCGGCGTGTTCTCGAGCTTCCAGGTCAACGTTCCCCAGCTCTTCGCCGACATCGACCGCACCAAGGCGCTGCAGCTCGGGGTGCCCGTGACGGAGGTGTTCAACACGCTGCAAATTTACCTGGGCTCCTACTACGTCAACGACTTCAACAAGTTTGGCCGCACCTACTCGGTCTACGTCCAGGCCGACGCGCCGTTCCGCGCCCGCGCCGACGACATCAGACAGTTGAAGGTGCGCTCGTCGTCCGGCGACATGGTGCCGCTGTCGGCGCTGCTCAAAATCCGCCAGAGTGCGGGACCTGAACGGGCGATCCGCTATAACGGCTTCCTGTCGTCCGACATCAACGCGGCTGCCGCTCCCGGCTTTTCCTCCGGTCAGGCGCAGGAAGCGGCGACGCGGATCGCAGCAGAGGTCCTGCCGCCCGGCTTTGCGTTCGAATGGACCGACCTGACCTATCAGGAGTTCATCGCCGGCAATTCCGGCCTCTGGGTGTTCCCGCTGGCGATCCTGCTGGTGTTCCTGGTGCTGGCCGCGCTCTATGAGAGCCTGACCTTGCCGCTCTCGATCATCATGATCGTGCCGATGGGCCTGCTGGCGGCGATGTTCGGCGTCTGGATCTCGAAGGGCGACAACAACGTCTTCACCCAGATCGGATTGATCGTTCTCGTCGGGCTTTCGGCCAAGAACGCGATCCTGATCGTCGAATTCGCGCGCGAGCTCGAAATCGCCGGCCGCACGCCGATCCGGGCTGCGATCGAGGCGAGCCGGCTGCGGCTTCGCCCGATCCTGATGACGTCGATGGCGTTCATCATGGGCGTCCTGCCGCTCGTGCTTTCGACCGGCGCCGGCTCGGAGATGCGGCGGGCCATGGGCGTCGCCGTGTTCTCCGGCATGATCGGCGTCACCGTGTTCGGCCTGTTCCTGACGCCGGTGTTCTATGTGCTGCTCCGGACCGTCACCGGCATGAAGCCGCTGACGCACCACGGCAGCGACACCAGCGCGGCGCCGGTCCAAGGCTTGGGGCACTAGATCGGCGAGATACCCGACACCAACAGAAAAACGAGCACGGTCTTGCGAAAGACCGTCTCGTTGACGCGGTGAAAGGCAATCACACCGAGCGCAGAGCCGGCGAACAGTGCCGGCAGGCTGATCGCAAGGTCGACGAAGACCTTCGACGAACTTAGCTCAAGACGAACCGATGCCTGTTTCGTTTCGCAGTGATGCGCAGTTGCGACAATCTCCCCAGGGACGGTCACGCCTCGTCCCAGCCGACCTTCTCCGCGCTTTCCGACCAGACGGCGGCGCGATAGATCTCGCGTCCGCCGTCATCTCGGACACGGATCCAGGCATCGCGATCGCGCAGATCGTCACGCCAGACAAACAGGTGTCTCGCCATTTCGTCGGCCACGACGAAGGTCGCCTTGGCTTGCTCGAAGACCATACCGCCCGGGTCGATCTTCACGACATTGCCGACCAGGAGATCGAAGAAGAAACGGCGCATTCAGGACTCCGACTGCCAGCGCCGATCGAAACACGACGTCATCATGTCAAATCTCTCTTTGAAATCGACAGTTTGCTGAAATTCAGTTGCGTGCGGTCACAGCGCCTCGCCGCTCCTGACGCCGCTCGGCGTCGCGCCATAGGCCCGCCGGAAACAGCGGTTGAAATAGGAGATATCGCCGAAGCCGGCGTCGTAAGCGATCGAACTCACCGGGCGTCCGGCGAAGTCCGGCTCGCGTAGCATGCGATGGGCGCGCTTGAGACGCTGGTCGGTCAGGAATGACGAAAAGGTCTTGCCATCGGCTTCGAACAGACGCTGGAGATAGCGTGTGGTCAGGCCAAACTCCTGCGCCACGGTGGCGACCGAGAGGTTCTGCCAGCAATTGTTGACGATGAAGGATTTCACCTTGCGCAGCCGCGCGGCCCTGACGCCTCGACGTCCGGCCAGTTCGTGAACCTCATCCGTCGCCCCGAGAACGCGCGCCATCAAATCGTGCACATGTGCAACGCCAAGCTGGCGCAATGCGGGCACCGCGAACGCTCGCTCACGCACCAAAGACATCGCGTAGTCGACGAGAAGGCGAAGCCCGGCGGTGTGCTCCGGTATGATGCGCATTACCGCATCGTCGAGATCCACGATCATGGGCGCGAGCACCCGCCGCGGGACGCGCAGCGATAGACAGTTTCCGAGCGAGAACCGTTCGCAGGTCGCCACATCCTCCGCGCTCGTCAAGACGGCATCACCAGCTTGAAGCCGCAAATCACGTCCTCGCGCGGATATCCCGACGACGCCGGATCGATTGACCATCAGGCCAAGGCTGTCGTCTCCGCCGACAACCAGTTCCTTGGTGCGGATCACCCGCGCTCCGATCAGCCCGCCGATTACCAGCTTAGCGCCAGGCAAGCCCAGGGACGTAAGGCTCGCCGCGAACGGCTTTACTTCCGTTGCTTCGATTTCCGCCTTCAGCACGCCGCGGCAGTAGAACTCGCGCAGCAGCGGTACACGTTCGTCTTCAGGAATGTCGTTCGTTGAAACATTGAGAATGGAAAATTCTTCCTTGCCGCTCACTACAATCTCTCCAACCGACGAGCAGGCTCGACCACGCACTGTTGTCTCCTCGCATTCGCGTTCGGTGCCGACGCGCACTATTCCGTGGCGCACACTGCCCTCTCATTTCAAGTGGCGCCATATACGAAACCCTCAAAGGACACGCGTCCTGCGTTTGGGGGACCTGACAGCCATGCTCATCACAATGGATTGAGATCGCATCGTCTCACGGCTCGCGCTGTGAAATGAATCACACAGCGCCGCCGCCACTGCTCGTTCGCTGTGCAAACGGTGCGGTGAATCCGGCGGCGATCTTCACGAGATATGCCTGCCTGCCGGTGCCGGAAATTTACTTCCGGTTCTCCTCGCAGAACTTCAACGCGGCGAGCGCCTCGCCGGCGCGCGGGATCTGCATCTCGATGCTGTCGTCGTCATCGTTCTCGAAGTCGAGCGTGAGGCGCTTGGCCTTCGAGAGCCGGTCCATGATCGACTGGTCGTACTCGAAGATGCCGCGCACCGTAGTCTTGTCCATGACCTCCCACTTCGCCTTCTTCATGATGTGGGCGTCATCGGTGCCGACGTCGGCCCGGAGGATCTCGCCGACCTTGTCCCATTCCCAGCCGTCGTAGATGATCACGATCACGATCGCCTTCTCGGAATAGGTGATCACGATGATGTAGTCGCGGTTCTCGTCTTCCTTGTCTTTGTAGCCGCGACTCGCATTGCAATGCGTGTCCTGCGTTCGCTTCTCGATGGTCCAATCGCCGACCTTGGATTGCTGGGCATTGGATTGTTGGGCAAGCGCAGGCCCGGCGCCGAGTGCGCCTGCGAGCAGCCCGGCGAAGAGAGGAAACCGTTTCATGTCAGCCTCCGGCGTATTCCCCGGGCTGAGATGACCACCTCCGCCGGAGGCCGGCAAGGCTTCAGGCCACGGCAAGGCAGGTGGCAGAGGGCCTGTCTGCTACCCCCGCCGCGGCACGATCGCGATCGGGGTGAAGGTGTAAACCTCCTCGCCGTTCTGGTTGAACATCGTCCATTTCACCAGCGCGATACCCTGCGGCTTTGACTTCGACGGCGTCAGGCTCATGACCTCTCCGACCAGATGCAGACGGTCATTGGGCCGCACCGGAAGCGTCCAGCGCAGCCCGTCAACGCCCGCGCCAATCAGCGGATGCCGCCCGAAGGGGCGGATCTGGACCGCGAGGTTCATGGCGATCGCGGCGGTGTGCCATCCTGACGCGGCGAGCCCCTTGAACAGGGTTTCCTTGGCAGCCTCGTGGTCGAGGTGCATTGGCTGCGGATCGAACTCGCTGGCGAAGCGCTTGATGTCGGCCTCAGTGACCTCAATCTCGGGGGATTTGAACCGCATTCCGATGGTGAGATCGTCGAACCACTCGACCTGCGCCATGATGTTGCCTCGCAATGTGATGCCGCCTCCGAAGACACGCGGCTAAAGGGATTGAGCAACAACGGGATGTAGCTGCTTCGCAGCGCACAAGCCAGTCCAGGGTTCCCGGCGAAACCCCTTTCCCGGTACGACGAAATATGCCTGAAACGGATAGCCGGTTATGTGGTTGTCAAAATCATACAGGGACGGCCACCATGCAATTCCTTATAGACCTGATCCGGGACTATTCCCGCTGCTGGCACCTCGCCGCCCTTACGCCGCAGGAGGACGAGCTATGATCGAGCTGATCGCGGGCGTGCTCGCCCTTTGCAGCATCGGCGTCTTCGCGGCACACGCGGTGGATGCCTATCGCACCACGCATTACTGATCGCCGCATCTTCCCGGGCTAGAACGGCCGCCGGTAGAAGTGCTCCGTATGCGTTGCCGGCGGAAACCGGTTGGCGAGCGCCAGCGCCGCTGTCTCGCTCGTCTCGAGTGCGATCTTCTGTGCCAGCATCACATCGCCCGGCACGAGGAAGCCCGACGGAACAAAACACCATCCCATCGTCGCACGCCCATTGTGGTCGATTTCGTGAACATTGGCGGCCGTGCCGTAGTGAATGCGATACGTCCTACCCGTGTCGCATCCGATGACGTCGAAATACCGGTGCTGCTCGAACTGCGCGCGCTGCGCCGGCGACAGCCATTCGGCCAGAAGCCGGCGGCCGCGCGCATCCGGCGTATTCTCGCCGAAGAACCGCCGATAGAGTTCACGCAACGCATGCAGGCGCGCTCGCGCCGGCGCGCGGAGCCAAACTGCGCCGATCATGAGCAGCTCAGATCAGCCGCCGACCAGGCGGGGATAGAACAGCGTCTCATGCGCGGTCGGATCGAACGATCGGATCTGGGTCACTTCACCCGGCCCGGTTCGCAGCGCGGCGGTAAAACCGGCTCCGGTCAGCTCACGAAAGCGCCGCTCGGCCCGTGCCAGCGCTTCGGCATTGTCGGGATCAAACTCGTGGCGCGTGTCGCCGGTTCGGTCCATCACGATCTGGGTTGCCATATTGAGTCTCCTCATTCCCAGCCCTCCCCCCGATCAAAGCAAACCTCGTGCCGTAGGTTCCCCAACGCAGAAACTTTCTCCTGTGCGGCCGAGGACTTCGTGCCGCCTCAACGCGAAGCGGCCGTCCCTCCTCCCTCGTCGATCTGCCGTCCCATCAGTGCGATTGCCTTCTGATAGACGCCAGCAGCATTCCAAGCCTCGATCGCGGCGAAATTCGGTTCGCCCGGCTGGTAACCGGCTCCTGCGCGCCAGCCATGAGCCCTAAGGAAGTTGGCCGTCGAGCTCAGCGCGTTGGCCGCAACATCGAGGTTACCGGTGCCGTAGGCCAGAATGTTCTTGGGCATGAACTGGGTCTGGCCGACCTCGCCGTGCATGGAGCCGCGGGTGGCACCCGACAGCGTGCCGCGATCGATCAGCTTCAGCGCGGCATAGAGCTGATCAGTGAAGAATTCGGGACGACGGCAGTCATATGCAAGGGTCGCGATCGACGAGAGCATGTTCTGGTTGCCGCGCTGGCTTCCGAAGCCGGTCTCCATGCCCCAGATTGCGATCAAAGGTCCGGGCGGGACGCCGTAACGCTGCTGAATCGAGGCGAACATGGCGCCCTGCGACTGCTTGAGCTGCCGCCCCCTGGCGACGATGGTGGTGGCGCCGCGCTTGGCGAGGAACTGATCGAGCGATAGCGAGAAGCTGCGCTGGCCGCGGTCGGCTGCGATCGTGGCGCTCGCATAGTGGGTCTGCATCAGCGCCGAGATTGCGGTCTGGCCGATGCCCTTGCCCTGTGCCTCAGCGCTGAACTCACGTTTCCAGGCTTCAAAACCCGCCGGCGAGCTGCCGCATTGCGCCGCCTTGGCGGTCGGCGCCAAAGAGAGAAGCAGCACCGTTGCGCCGATCATCGCCGTCGCAAGCGCCTTGGCCCTGGTCATTCCTTGTTCCTCTCTCTGGGGGCGCGACCGGATTGCGCCGGGCCCATGATCCTACGTCAGTAGCGATCGCTCAAGCCCCAACCGGAGCAATCGGTGCAGGCAAGGCCCCTTGACATACGCGACGGTCGCTCACTCTCCGCCGTCGCGACCGAGCAGGAAATCCACCATGATGCTCTGGTGCTGCTCATACATATCCGTGCCGGTCGCCGTGACGCAGCCGACCTTGCGGGCCGCTGCGATGAAGGGCGAGACCTCGGGCCTGGTGATGACGCAGCCGCAATAGGCAGACGATGCAAGCCGCGCGACATCAACCGGCAGCGGGTCGCCGTCCTTCATCCCGGCGGGTGTCGCATTGGCGACGAAATCGAAGCCCGCGGGATCGCTCGTGCCGATCCGCACCGGCGCCCTGCCGAGCCCGTCGAGCTGGCCGACCAGCGCATCACGGCGCTCAGTCGCGCTGTCGTGAACTGCGAGCTCGCTCACGCCGGCCTCGACCAGCGCAAGTGCGATCGCCGATCCGGCGCCACCTGCGCCGACGAGGAGTGCCCGCATGCCCTTCGGATCGATCCCCTTCGCCCGCGCCGCGCCGACGAAGCCGAGGCCGTCCACCATGTCGCCATGCCATGAGCCGTCAGCGCGCCGACGCATCAGGTTCACGGTGCGCAGGAAATGTGCGCGTTCCGTCGCGCTCGTGCAGGCCTGGTAGCAGGCAAATTTGTGCGGGATGGTCACGACGATGCCGTCGAGGTTTTTCAGCCGCGTTGCCACCGAGAGGAAGTCCGGCAAATCAACTGGCGCGACCTGGACCGGCACGAGAATGCCATCATGCCCCCGTGCCGCAAAGGCGGCCGTCACGCCTGCGGGCGAGCGCACCTGCGCGGTGGGATCTCCGACGATGACGTAGAGCCGCGTAGCGCCTGATGGCGCCGGGATCATGCCGCTCAAGCGGGAACCGGGGTGCCGCCCGCCTCCGCCGCGGATCCGTAGGTCATTTCCAGGCCATCCAGATCGCCTTCCTTGCGCCACTTGTCGAGCAGCCGCAGGAACGTCACCGGCCCGCGCCAATATTGGCTGTTTCTTGCCGCGATCGGATCGAACACGCCCTCGTTATTGTAGTAGCCGGGCGTGCATTCGGCGAGATAGGTCTGGCGGCCGAGCGCGGCTTTCACGACCTCCTCCACCCAGGCGCTCTCGGCGGCGAGCGTCGGCTCCAATGTCCGGGCGCCGCGCTTTCGCACCTGATCGATCACATAGGCGATGTGCTGCGATTGCTCGTCGATGATGTGCGGGAAGTTGGCGCTCTGGCCGGCCTGCACCGTGACGATCAGGAAGCAGTTCGGGAAGCCGCGGCTGTAAGAGCCGTGCAGCGTCTTGACGCCGTCCCGCCAACGCTCGGACAGGCTCATGCCGCCGCGGCCGTAGACCTCGAAGCCCATGCGGCGGGCGTAGTCAGTGCCGACCTCGAAACCGCTGGCATAGATCAGGCAGTCGAGCTCATAGGCCTTGCCATCGATCACGACAGCGTTCTCGGTGATGCGCTCGACGCCCTGCCCTTTGGTATCGACCAGATGCACGTTGGGACGATTGAACGTGTCGAGATATTCGTCATGGAAGCACGGCCGCTTGCAGAACGCCTTGTACCAGGGCTTCAGCGCAGCCGCGGCCGCCTCGTCCTTTACGATAGCGTCGACGCGGGCGCGGATCTCATCCATCTTGCGGTAGTCGGCCCGCTCGATGACCTTCAGCGCCTCCTCCATCGAGGTCACAGGCTGGGCCTGGCGCCGCGGCGCCAGCAGGATCTCGCCGAGCAATCCGGTCCAGCCGTCCTGCACCAGATCCCGTCGCGGACCGGCCGAGATACGGCACGCATTGCACGGCGGTCGCACCGGTGCCGATGATGCCGACGCGTTTGTCGGCAAGGCCGGTGAGACCACCATCCGCGCTGCCGCCGGTGTAGCCATAGTCCCAACGGCTGGTGTGAAAGCTGTGTCCCTCAAAGCTCTCAATGCCGGGAATGCCCGGCAGCTTCGGACGGCTGAGTGGCCCGCCGGCCAGGATGACGAAGCGCGCGCGGATGCGATCGCCGCGATCGGTCTCCACCAGCCAGCGCCCTTCCTGCTCCTGCCATTCCATGCGCGAGATGACGGTCTGAAACAGCGTGCGCTCGTAGAGGCCGAAATGACGGCCGATGCGGCGGGAGTGCTCGTAGATCTCCGGAGCCCGCGCATATTTGCGCACCGGCATGTAGCCGGTCTCTTCCAGCAGCGGCAGGTAGATGTAGCTCTCGGTATCGCAGGCCGCGCCGGGGTAGCGATTCCAGTACCAGGTACCGCCGAAATCGGCAGCCTTTTCCACGATGCGGAAGTCATCGATGCCGGCTTCGCGCAAACGCGCGCCGCAGAGCAGACCGCCGAAGCCGCCACCTACGATCAGCACTTCGGTCTGTTCGCTGACAGCCTCGCGCGCGAATCCGGGATCGGCCCAGGGATCGTCGAGGTAGCGGCCGAAATTGCCTGTTACCTCGACATATTGCGCCTTGCCTTCGGCGCGCAGACGGCGGTCGCGCTCGTCGCGATAACGCGCACGGAGCGCCGCAATATCAACCGTAGATTCGCCGGCTGCACCGGTCTTGTGTCTTTCCGCTGACATCCATTTCCTCCACGGCGGACGCTGCTTCGCGAGGCAGCGCGCAGCAGTTAGCCCTGAAAAAGTGACGCATGCAATCACGTCTGCCGTTTTTTGCGTGAACGTCACGTGGCGTTCCGCTACCGTGCGCGCAAATCACGAGCGTACGCCATGCAACGACATGGCGGTCTGGAGGAGACCATGCAGGGATTGATGATGGACATGCCGCTCCTGATCAGCGGCCTGATCCAGTATGCTGCCGACTATCACGGCGAAGCCGAGATCGTCGCGCGCGAGATCGAGGGCGATATCCATCGCTACACCTATGCGGACGCCCATCCGCGCATCAAGCGCATGGCGCTCGCCTTGAAGCGGCTCGGCATGAAGCCCGGCGACCGCGTCGGCACGCTGGCCTGGAATACCCACCGTCATTTCGAGATGTTCTACGCCGCGCCGGGCATGGGCTACGTGTTGCACACCATCAACCCGCGGCTGTTTCCCGAGCAGCTCGTCTACATCATCAACCACGCCGAAGACCGCCTGCTGTTCATCGATCGCGCCACGCGGCCGATCGTCGAGGCGATCGCGCCGCAGCTGAACACGATCGAGGCCTTCGTCGTGATGTCCTCGCGCGAGCGGATGCCGGAGACGAAGCTTGCGAACGTGCATTGCTACGAGGAACTTCTGGAGAAGGAGAACGATACCGGCTTCACCTGGCCGGAGTTCGACGAAAAATCCGCATCCACCATCTGCTACACCTCGGGCACGACGGGCAACCCGAAGGGCGTGATTTATTCGCACCGCGCCGCGATCCTGCAGACCATGACATGCTGCAATTTCGACTTCCTGCCCGGACATGTCGAAGGCGTGCGCGAGGTGATGATGCCGATGGCGCCGCTGTTCCATGGCAATGGCTGGAACATGCCGTTCACCGCGCCCTATACCGGCTCGAAGCTGGTGCTGCCCGGCCGCAACTACGAACCCGACAAGCTCTACGAATTGCTCGAAGGCGAGAAAGTAACGCTCTCCGCAGGCGTGCCGAGCTTCTGGCTGATCCTGCTCGACTGGCTGGGGCGGACCGGCAATAAATTCTCCACCCTGCGCGCAACGCTGTCATCGGGCTCCGCGCCGCCGCGCGCGATGGTCGAGAAGCTCAAGCGCGACTACAACATCGACTATATCCAGGCCTGGGGGATGACCGAGGCACTCGGCTGCTCGATGCCGGGCTTGCGGCCTGGCTCGGAGCATCTCGGCGACAAGGAGAAATTCGATCGGCGCCAGGTGTCCGGCCGCGCCTGTTTCGGCACCGCCTTGCGCATCGTCGACGACGGCGGCAACGAGCTGCCGCGTGATGGCAAGACCGTCGGCCATCTGCGCGCCCGTGGTCCGTGGGTCGCCTCCGGCTACATGAAGCTCGACGAGGGCCTCGACCGCGACGGCTGGCTGATCACCGGCGACATGGCCGTGATCGATCCGCAAGGCCACGTCACGCTCACGGACCGCTCCAAGGACGTGATCAAGTCCGGCGGCGAATGGATCTCCTCGATCCAGCTCGAGGACATCGCCTTGTCTCATCCCGACGTTCTGCAAGCTGCCGTGGTCGCGATTTCGCATGAGAAGTGGCAGGAGCGCCCCCTGCTCCTCGTCGTCCGCAAGAAGGGCGCGACCGTCGACAGCAAGGCGCTGCTCGACCACATGCGCCCGAAGATCGCGAGCTGGTGGATGCCGGACGCCGTCGAATTCCTGGACGAATTCCCGATGACCGGGACCGGCAAGGTGCTCAAATCTGCACTGCGCGAGAAGTTTAGGGACTATCGCGTCGCCTGAGCCGTTAGCCGATCGCGCGCCGGCGGCGCCTTCCCCAGCCCGGACTATCTGGAGATCGGCGCGATCCGGCTGCCGTCCATAGATCAAGGAGACGAAAGATGCTCTACCCGATGTCGCCAAAAGTCGTCGAGCTCAAGCGCAAGCTCGAAAGTTTTATGGACCGGCACATCTATCCAAACGAGGAACGCTTCTATCGCGAGGCGGAGGAGCTCGGGCCGTGGAAAGTCTATCCTGTCGTCGAGGAGCTGAAGCCGCTCGCCCGCGCCGAGGGCCTCTGGAATCTGTTCCTGCCGGAGTCGAGCCGCGGTGCGGGCCTCACCAATCTCGAATATGCCCCGCTGTGCGAGGTGATGGGGCGCTCGCATCTCGCGCCCGAAGTGTTCAACTGCTCGGCGCCCGATACCGGCAACATGGAGGTGCTGGAGCGCTATGGCACCGAGAAGGACAAGGAGCGCTGGCTAAAGCCGCTGCTCGCTGGCGAAATCCGCTCCTGCTTCGCCATGACCGAGCCCGCGGTCGCATCGTCCGACGCGACTAATATCGAAAGCTCGATCGTGCGCGACGGCGACCATTACGTCATCAACGGCCGCAAATGGTACACGACCAACGCGACCGACCCGCGTTGCAAGATCTGCATCTTCATGGGCAAGACCGATCCGGACAATCCGGACCGCCACAAGCAGCAATCAATGATCCTGGTGCCGATGGAGACATCAGGCATCGAGGTGAAGCGCCCCCTCCCCGTGTTCGGCTTCTACGGCGTGCCCGACCGCGCATCCGAAGTCGTATTCACCAATGTGCGCGTGCCCAAAGAGAACATGCTGCTTGGCGAAGGCCGCGGCTTCGAGATCGCGCAGGGGCGCCTCGGCCCCGGCCGCATCCACCACTGCATGCGGCTGATCGGTCTTGCCGAACGGACACTGGAGAAGATGTGCCGGCGCGTCCGCAGTCGGGTCGCCTTCGGCAAGCCGGTCTCGGAACAGACGGTGACGCAGGAGCGCATCGCCGAAGCGCGCATCATGATCGAGCAGGCGCGGCTGCTGACGCTCAACGCCGCCTATGCGATGGATACGGTCGGCAACAAGGTGGCGAAAGCCGAAATCGCGATGATCAAGGTCGCCGTGCCCAACATGGCCTGCCAGATCATCGACTGGGCGATCCAGGCCCATGGCGGCGGCGGCACTTCGAACGATTTCGGTTTGACGCAGGCCTATGCCACCGCGCGCCTGCTACGTCTTGCCGACGGACCGGACGAGGTGCACAGAAACCAGATCGCGCGGTTGGAGCTGAAGAAGTACTCGAACGCGTAGACGAGCGCGCGCCTGACAGCGCGGCGCTCCCCTTCCCTTCTCCCCGTGTGGGAGAAGGTGGCATAGGCGGCCTTTGGCCGCCGTTCTAAAGAACGCCGATGCGAAGCTTCGGCTATGGCGCCGGATGAGGGGCCTCTATCCGCGGAGACAGACCCCTCACCCATGTGAGTTCCTATCAACCAGCGGAGCTGCCCTCTCCCGCAAGGGGAGAGGGCACAATAACGCGCAACTCGACTCGCTTCAGCTTAGTCCAGAACCTCTACCGTTGCCGACCGTCCGGCCACGAGCGACATCGTATCAGGCACAGGATCCAGCGCGATGCGCACTGGCACGCGCTGGGCGAGGCGCACCCAGCTGAAGGTCGGATTGACGTTGGCGAGCAGGTTCGCCCCCGCGGCGCGGTCGCGGTCCTCGATGCCGGCGGCGATGCTCTCGACATGGCCTGTCAGCGTGACCTTCTCGCCCATCAGGCGGACCTGCACCTTGTCGCCGACGCGGATGCGCGCAAGCTTGGTCTCTTCGAAATAGCCTTCCACATGCAGCGTATCAGCGTCGACGAGGGCCATCACGCCCTTCCCGGCCGTGACGTAAGCACCGGGACGCAGATCCATGTTGGTAATCACACCGTTCACGGAGGCGCGGACCTCGCTGCGATCAAGGTTGAGCTGGGCGACCGCGCGGTCGGCGACAGCCTGATCGAAGGCCGACTTGGCCTGGAGCTGGGTGGCCAACACCTGCTCCTGCTTCTGCTGTGACACGGCGTCGGTCGTCAGCGCGCTATAGCGCTTCAAATCGGCATTGGCCTGGTCGAGCGTTGCCTGATGGCCGGCCACAGATGCATCGGCCTGCCGCAGCGCCAACGCAAAACGTTCGCGGTCGATCCGGAACAACACGTCGCCGCGGTGGACCTTCTGGTTGTCCTTCACCAGCACTTCGGTCACGAATCCGGACACATCGGGCGCAACCTGCACCACGTCGGCGCGGACGCGGCCATCGCGTGTCCAGGGCGAATCCATGTAATAGACCCAAAGCTCGCGGCCGACGGCGAGCGCGGCGACGACCGCAAGCACGGTCAGCGCGAGGCGGCCAAGCCAGCCAAAATTCCCCTTCATGAGAGATACTCCGAGAGATAGACGACGCCGCCGAGAATGCAGACGAAGATCGCGAAATCGAACAGCGCGCGATGCCAGACCAGCCGGTAAAGGTCGAAACGCTGCATGAGGCGGCGCAGAAGCGCGCTCAAGAAATAAGCGACGATGATCCACAACAGCAGCGCCGGCACGAGAACGCCGTAGATGTCGATCTGATATCTCATGCCGCAACACTCTCGCTTACGCGCGCCCGATAGGCCGGTGCATCCGGAAACAGGCCGCGCCTTATACCGACGAGGCCGATCAAGGCGTCTTCGCGCGCGCTTTCGTTGGGATCCTTGACGGCCTGGGCCAGTGCCAGATCGACATGGCGCAACAGCTCGGCCGGCATTCCGACGCCCGCATAGTTGCGGCAGGCCGCAGCCAGCTCGTCGAGCATGTCGTCGATGACGGAAATGGTCTTTGCTGCAAGTCCATAGCGGGCCCGGCGCAGATCGATGATGTTCAAGCCGATGCGAAGCTGGACCAGGCTGTCAGTGTCGCGGCGATCGCTCTCGGAAAGGAAGGCGATGCGCTGCACCAGAAGACCCAGCCGGTGCAGCATGAGACCTGCGAACTCCGCCCGATCGCGCTTGCCACGGCGCTCGGCAGCGACCGCAAGCGTCTTCCAGTTCGACAGAACCAGCCGATTGGCGACCCACTCCGCACCCACGCCGCGCGCGATCCGCGTGACGAGCTCGGCGATGACGACGCCGACGAAGAAGGCGACGGCAGAATTGGCGTAGGACGCAAAGTCCGCATTGTAGGTCGTTTGCAGCGCCAGCAGCGTGGCGGTGTTGGCCGCGAGCGCCATGCCGGTGCCCGCCGTTGCCGGCCGCGCGATCAGGAGGCCGTAGAGCAGGAAGGTCGGCGCCAGCGCAAAGACCAGAACCTCGAGGTGAGAAATCGCAGGCACCAGCGCGAACAGATAGATCGCGACGACGACGATGGAGACCAGCGACCACAAACCAAAACTGCGGATGAAGCGCGCCGGTTCGTCCTGCGCAGCGAAAAACGAGCACGCGACGGCCGCCATCATCGGCGCCGACGCACCATCCGGCCAGCCGGTCCCGATCCAGAACACGCAGCAGATCAGGATGGCCAATGCCGCGCCGGCCGCCGACCACAATGCGAGGCCGCGATCCCTGTGGCGCACGGACGCAGCGCCAGCCTCCGAATGGAACGTCAGATCGAGCGTCGAAACATTCCGGCTCTCTGCGATCGCCTCGCTCAGCGCGCGGCAGTCGCGCGAGAGGTCAACCAGTTCGCGCAGCCGCGACAGCAGGCTGGTGGTGATGATCCGCTCCCAGGTCGCGCTGTCGTCGAGCACCGCCTGCCGCTCCGCGATCATCGCGCGGATCCGCTCGGCCGGCTGCCGTGCGCTGACGTCGCTCGTGATCCACTGCGCAAGATCCTCCAGCAGCCGCTTCAGCGCGGGCTGCCGGCTCAGAGCCTCCTCGCCCAGCGCAGCCAGCCGATCTTCCAGCGACGCTATCACCGGCAGCAGCATCAGCATGCGCAGCCGGATCTCGCTGAGACCGCGAACGGCGTTGGTGTCAGTCAACCGGTCATAGGCAAGATGAGTGGAAAGCGTGTCGATCTCGACGATGTCGGTCGCGAGCTTGAGGCGCCTGCCGCGGCGCGTTTCGCTGGTTCCTTCACGCAGCAGCACCACCTGGCTGAGGCGACGCGCATCAGACATCCAGCTGTCGACGCGATTGCCAACGGCCGGCGCGACGCTGCGAGGGAAAACGACGGTGGAGACGAGGCTCGCGCAGATGATGCCGAGGCAGATCTCCTCCACCCGCGAAATCGCGGTATCGAAGATGGCGCCGGGCTCCGACACCGCGGGGAAGCCGATCAAGGCGACCGTGTATCCGGCCAGCATGAAGACGTAACTGCGCGGCGTGCCGTCGAGCAGTGAAAGGTAGAGGCAGAGCCCGACCCAGAGCGCGATCGCGAGGCAGAGCAATTCCGGCGCATTGATCAGATTCGGCACCAGCACCACCGTCATGGTCGCACCGACCAGGGTGCCCATCACCCGGAAGAAGGCCTTGGAGCTGGTCGCCCCTGCGAGCGGCTGCGAGGTGATGTAGACCGTCGCCATCGCCCAATAGGGTCGCGGCAAATCCATGGCCAGTGCGATGACAAGCGCCAGGATCGACGCGGCGAACGTCTTCAAAGCAAAAATGAGGTCCGCGTGGCGGACCAGGAACGGCTCTTCCGCACGCATGACTATTTCGCCTCTGCAAAAGGCCTTGGCAGTGACTTGGCTTCATGCAGGCGATTGGCCCGCTGCTCGATGCGCTGGAGCGTCTCGAAGGTTATCGCAAGTTCCTCAGTGCCGATATCCCTCAGCAGGCTTGCCCGTACCCGGCGCAACACCCGGTTGGTTTCCTCGACCTTGGCCGCGCCCGCTTTGGTCAGATGCAGCGTTTTGGCACGGCGGTCAGTCGGATCTTCGCGACGCTCTACGAACCCCTCGGCCTGCAGCAGGTCGATTAACCGGACCAGCGACGGCCCCTCGATGCCGAGTTCGTCGGCGAGCACACCCTGACGGACGTTCTCGCCCTGGCGCGACAGCACCAGGAGCGGAATCGCGGTTGCGTAGGACAGGCCGTGCTCGGACAGCGCCTGATCGGACTCGCGCCGCCAGATTCGGCCAAGCCGCGTGACCAGCCGGCCGATTTCGCCATGGATATGAGCCTGCGAAGGAGCCATGCAAATTAGATAGGACACGAACTATTAGTTTGCAACTATATAGCCGGCATCTTCAGGCTGATCACGCAAAAGCGAACGAGGACAATTCACGATGGGACCGGGTTCCGCGACAGACGTGCGGGCGGCGATGGCAGGCGAGAGCACGCTAACGCTGATCCCGACCTTCGTCGTCGTGGCCGTGGACGCAACCGGCATGGGGATCATCCTGCCGCTCCTGCCCTTCTACTCGCAGCGGCTCGGCGCCACGCCGTTCCTTCTCGGCGCGCTGATCTCGGCCTATGCCGTCTGCCAGCTCATCGCCGGCCCTGCGGTAGGCATGCTCTCGGACCGTTATGGCCGGCGGAAGGTGCTGGTGGTCAGCCAGATCGGGACGCTCGTCGGATTTGTCCTGCTTGCACTCGCCGGCAACCTGACGCTGGTGTTTCTGGCACGCATCATCGACGGTCTGACCTCCGGCAACATCTCGGTCGCTCACGCCTACGCCGCCGAGCACAGCGCGCCGGCGACGCGCAAGCAGGCGCTCGGCATGACCAGTGGCGCGATCGGAACCGGACTGCTGCTCGGCCCGGCGCTATCGAGCTTCCTTGTGCATTATGGCCAGACCGCACCGGTATGGGCCGCGGCCGCGCTCTCGCTGATCAGCATTTTGGCGACGATCGCCCTGCTCCCGCCGGACCATCCGGCGTCCGAGCAGCTCTACCAGCATCGCGTGCCCGAGCCGACGCAGGCCCGCAGCCTGCTCAGCATGCGCTACGCCTGGCGCCTGCTCGGCCTGCTCGTCGTGTTCTTCTTCGTCAACTCGATGTTCCTGTCGCAGATCGGCCTGTTCCTGTCGGCGCGGTTCTCGTGGGACGGCCATCCCTTCGGCGCACGCGAGCTCGGCTGGATGTTCGCCTATGCCGGCTTCATCAACATGCTGGTCCAGGGGCTGCTGATCACGCGCGCGAGTCTCATTGCGTCCGACCGAAGCATCGTCGTGGCGGCGTTCGCCTGCATGGGTCTCGGGTTCGCCGGCCTTGCGTCTGGCAACAACATCGGCCTGCTCGCGGTCAATCTGACGCTGATCATCGCCGGCACCATGTTCGCGCGCAGCACGCTGACGGCGGAGCTGTCGCGCAGCACCGCGATCAACCGCCAGGGCATGATCATGGGGCTCAACCAGTCGCTGATGTCAGGCGCGAATATCAGCGCCCCGCTGGTGAGCGGCGCGCTGATCGGTCATCGGCTGTTCGTCCCATGGGCGCTGGCGATGGCTGCGATCGCGGCAATCGGCGCGGCGCTGGCCGGCCAGCTGCTCGACACGCCACGAATGCGCTAGCGCCCTCGCCTCAGTTCACCACGTAGACATCAGGATCGGCGCTCGAGCTCGGCTTCTTGAAGGCGTTGCGCAAGGCCGCCGACATCGGGACGTTGTAGTTGAGGCCGTTTGGCGGCGTCGGCGACTCCAGCCACTTCCTGTAGAGGACGTCGATCTCCGGGCTCGCGTAGAGCTCCGTCGTCGCGCGATCGGCCAGCGCCTTGAACGGCGCGTCCTCCCTGCGCAACATGATCCCGTAGGGCTCCGGCTTGGAGAACGTTTCCTCGCTGATCATGAAAACCTGCGGCTCCTTCGAGCGCGCGATCGCGACCGCGAGCTGGACGTCGTCGAGCGCGTAGGCCTGGGCTCGGTCGGTTTCCAGCAACAGGAAGGCCTCAGCTTGGTCCTTGGCCGGCATCACATTGATGCCGAGATTGCGCTCGGTGTTGACCTTGGCGAGCTGTGTCAGGTTGACCGACCCCGCCACCGCGGTGACCGCCTTGCCCTTGAGATCGTCGATGGTGTTGATCTTTGCGGCCTTCTTGGCTGCAAATCGCGTCGCGCTGAGGAAGTGCGTGTTGGTGAAGGCGACCTGCTTCTGGCGGTCGGCACTGTTTGTCGTCGCCGAACAGTGCAAATCGAGTGTGCCGTTGACCATCAGCGGAATCCGGTTCGACGAGGTCACGGCGACATAGTCGACGGCGATGTCGGGCATGCCGAGCTGCTTCTTCACGGCGTCCACGATCTTGAGGCAGATGTCCATGGCAAAGCCGACCGGCTTCTGGTTGCCGTCCAGATAGCTGAAGGGAACGGACGCCTCCTGATAACCCAGCGTGATCTTCTTGGTCTCCTTGACCTTCTGGAGCGTGCCCGAGAGGTCTTCGGCAGACGCTGCGCCCGCAAGACATGTCAGGGCAAGGATAACGGTGGGAAGACGCATCGGCAGCTCCTCAAGGGGGTCATCGGCCGCACCGAATGTCGGGGCGGGGCCATGGAAGTTGATAGCCCAGCGCCGGAACGATCGCCAGACGAGGTTCCGTCTATCAGCTATCGCGCTTTTATATGTACCGCTGCGGGAGGCGATATCATGCGGAGCCGTCAGGGTTGAGGGCGTCGCGGTCTGAACACCTCAGGGCAAACGACCAGTCAGCACAAGTTTTCACATCGGGCCCGCCATACCCTCGCCTTGCGAGGCCGCCTGCCTCTTGCGATTTGATTCCAAATCAATTGCCGCGAGTGCTGCCCCGCCAAAAAGTACCGTTTGCCGCAAGTGCGACCGGGACAACAAGGGATGGACGGCCGGGTGGCAAGTTCCGGGGAAACGGGTCGCGGCGCGAGCGAGGTCCTGCGCGTCCAAGGGCTAACCGTGCAGTATGGCGCGCTCGTCGCCCTGCGCGACGTGAGCTGGTCCGTCCACAGCGACGAGATCCTCGGCATCATCGGCCCGAACGGCGCCGGCAAGAGCAGTTGCTTCGCCGCGGTCACCAACGCCGTCACCCATCGCGGCCGGACCTTCCTCGACAACAGCGACGTCTCGACGCTGAGGACGTTCGACCTGGCTGGCCGCGGCCTGCGCCGCACCTTTCAGCAGAACTCGTTCTTCGGCGAGCTGACCGTTCTGCAAAACGCGGTTTCAGCCATCTTCCGCGACTTCTCGACCAATCTGGCGACGTCGCTGTTCGCGCCCTGGCGAGAGGCTACCACTCGCCGCGCCGCCGAGACGGCGGCTGCACAGTTGCTCGATTTCTTCGGGATCGCCCGGCAGTATCACGACCAGCTCCCGGGCGACATTCCCTACGGCGTACAACGCCTGCTGTCTGTCGCGCTGGCCTATGGGACCGGCGCAAAAGTGCTCCTGCTCGATGAACCCGCGGCCGGGCTCAGCGGCGGCGACATGAAGCAGCTCGCCGATGTCCTGATCGGCCTGCGCAGGCGCAATCTCGCTCTGGTCGTCATCGAGCATCACATGGACCTCATCATGTCGATTGCCGACCGCATCGTGATGATCGACCAGGGCGCGATGCTGGCGACGGGAACGCCGGCCGACATCCAGCGCGATCCCCGCGTGCGTGAAGCCTATCTGGGGCGCGACGAATGAGCGGCGTGCTCAAAAGCGACAATCTCTCCGTGCGCTATGCCGGCAATGTCGCGGTATCAGGCGTCAATATTGCCGTGCCCGCGGGCCGGATGGTCGGCCTGGTCGGCGCCAACGGCGCAGGCAAGACCACGCTCGTCAACGCGCTTGCCGGCTGGTCGCGCGGCCGCGCCGTCGTCACCGGCTCCGTTCAGCTCGAGGGACGCAGCATCGAGAAGCTCGCCGCCCATGAACGGGTGGCACGCGGTCTCACGCTGGTGCCCGAAGGCAAGAACATCTTCGCCGAACTGACTGTCGATGAGAACCTGGCGCTGGTGCGGCCGCCTGCGGACACGACCGGGCGGCACACCTTCACCATGCCTGAGGTCTTCGACTTCTTTCCACGGCTTGCCGAGCGCCGCTCGCACAAGGGCGCGGCGCTGTCAGGCGGCGAACGGCAGATGCTCGCGGTCGGGCGCGCCCTGCTCGCCGGCCCGCGCGTGCTGATGCTCGACGAACCCTCCGCGGGCCTCGCGCCCCGCCTGATCACCGATCTTCTGTCGCGGATCCGTCTGCTGGTCGATCGCGGCCTGCCGGTGCTGCTCGTCGAGCAGAACGTGAAGGCGGCGCTCAAGGTCGTCGACCATCTCTATCTGCTTGAACGCGGCCGTATCGTCGGCGAAGGGCCGGCCGACATCATGGCCGCCGACCACCGCATCATCGAGGCCTATCTCGGCACCATCGCGGATGGAGCGCCGTCGTGAACATCGCCCAGCAGATCATCAACGGCATCGTGCTTGGCTCCGGCTATGCCTGCATCGCCCTCGGATGGACCATCCTGCTCGGCGTCGCTCGCCTGGTGAATTTCGCTCACGGCCAACTCTACATGCTCGGCGCGTTCGTGACCTGGTACGCCATCACTAGGGTCGGCCTGCCCTATCCGCTTGCCATCGTCGTGGCGATCATCGTGCTGGGCGCCATCGGCCTCGTGATGCAGAGCGCGATGATGCGCCTGGTCATGACGCAGAACCTGACTAGCCTCATGATCGTGACGCTCGGCCTCGGCTATGTCCTGCAAGGCGGCAGCGCGCTGATCTTCGGCGGCAATCCGCAAACGCTGCCTGGAACCTTGGCGAGGGCCAAGGTGGACATCGGTCCGCTCTGGTTCACCTGGCAGGACGTGCTGGTGCTAGCAGTCACGCTCGCCCTCTACGCCGCCGTCTGGCTGTTCACACAGCGCACCCGGTTCGGCTCGGTCATTCGCGCCGTGGCCGAGGACCCGAAGCTTGCAGAGCTCTTCGGCATCAACGCCAAAATCGTCTACTTACTCGTCTTCATGTTCGAATGCTCGGCGGTCGCGCTCGGAGCGGCGCTGGTTGCGCCCCGTTCGCCGATCCTGACCAGTATGGGCTTCAACGAGGTCATCATGACCTTCGTCGTGGTCGTGCTCGGCGGCATCGGCTCGATCGGAGGTGCGCTCGTCGCGGGCCTCGGGCTCGGGCTATTCACGGCCTTCTTCGGCGCGTTCGTCGCGCAGGCTTATACGACGGCGGCGGCCTTTGCGCTGCTGCTGGCGCTATTGGTTATCCGTCCGGCGGGGCTCGCGACCAAATGACCGCGATCGAATCCCAACGACCGAGCTCAATCCCTTTCCTCCGCATCGCGGCGGTCGCGGCCTTTGTCGTCATCGGCTTCATGCTGCCGCGCCTGCTCGGCGGCACATCGGTGGCCTATTCGACACTGACCACGATCGCGATCTTCGCCGTGATGTGCTACGGCGCGGATATCGTGCTCTCCTATCTGGGCGAGGTTAGCCTCGGGCACACCGTGTTCTGGGCGATCGGCGGCTATGCGGCTGCGAACCTCTCGGTCAAATACGGCCTGAACGGCTGGATGACGGCGGCCGCAACGATTGCGCTGTGCCTTGCCGCGGCGGCCTTTCTCGGCGCCGTCACCTTGCGGACCCGCGAGTTCGTGTTCTCGCTCGTGACCTATGCTGCCGCCGTCGTTGCCTATGAGATCGCCTTCAACTGGGACGCCGTCGGCGGCTCCGACGGGGTAGTCGGCATTCCTCCGCTGAAGCTCCCCTTGCTCGTCACCACGTTCTCCGGGGCGATGCAGGAGGACCTCTGGCCGATCGCGTTCGCCCTGCTCTTGCTGACGCTCGCCTTCATCGCGCGCTTCCGCCGCTCCCGGCTCGGGACCACCGCGCTGATGGTGCAGATGAACCCGGCGCTGGCCGCGAGCCTCGGCGTCGATCCGCGCCGGATCAGGCTCGCCGTGTTCGTGATCTCGGCACCGATCACCGGCCTTGCCGGCTGGCTCTACGCCTATCAGCGCGCCTATGTCGGCCCTGATATGTTCGAGTCCTACTTCCTGGTGATGATGCTCACGGCCATCGTGCTGGTCGGACGCCGCGTCCTGCTTGGACCGTTGATCGGCACAGCCCTCCTGATCGCCCAGCAGAACCTGCTGTCGCTTGGCGGCGACTGGAACAAGATCGTGCTCGGATCGGTTCTGGCGCTGGTCCTGATCTTCTGGCCCGCCGGACTCGTGGGTCTGTACCGCCGTATCACCAAGAAAACGTAAGACACATATTGGGAGGAAGAGCATGCACAAGACGAAACTGGCTCTCGCGCTGCTGTTGGGTCTCGCATCAGCGCCGGCCATGGCACAGGACATCAAGGTCGGTACTATCTTTCCGCTGAGCGGCGGCGCCGGTCCCGACGGCCAGACCGTCACCAATGCCGTCAAGCTCATCGTCCAGCAGATCAACGACAAGGGCGGCCTGCTTGGCCGCAAGCTCACGTTGATCTCCAAGGACGACGAAAGCACGCCCGCGGTCGGTGTCAGCCGCGCCAACGAGATGATCGCCGAGAAGGCCGACGTCGTGATCGAAGGCTGGAACTCCCCGGTCACGCTCGCCATGCAGCCGATCCTGGCGCGCGGCGGCGTTCTGGACATCACCGCGGTCTCGAAATCGGACCTGATCCTGAGCGGCGAGACAAACCCTTACGCGATCCGCATCAACAGCTCGAACGGCTTTGACGCTGGCGTGATCGCCAAATATGTCGTGGAGACAATGAAGGCGAAGAAGGTTGCCTTCCTCACCCAGAACGACGTCTACGGCAACGGCTTCCAGACGGCGGTCGAAGCCGAGTTCAAGAAGCTGAATTTCCCCGGCGAAGTCGTCATGACCGAGAAGTTCGCATTCAAGGACACCGATTTCCGGGTGCAGCTCACCAATCTCAAGGGCGCCAACGCCGACGCCATCATCGTCACCAACTCGTCGAACTCCTCAGGGCTCCCGGCGATGGTCGAGCAGTATCGCCAGGCCGACATCAAGTCGACCTTCGTCGGCGCCGTCGGCATCATGCTCAGCACGGTGTTCAAGGTGGCCGGCGATGCCAATAACGGCGTGATCTCGGCCGACATCTTTTTCCCCCGACCTGCCCCCGTTCACGACCCAGCCGGAAAGCACTTCGTTCGTGGCCGCCTACAAGAAGGCCTACGGCGCCGATCCCGACAAGAGCGCAGCGCTTGGCGCGGCTGCCGTGCAGGTCTGGGCGCAGGCGGTCGAAGCGACCAAGTCGCTCGATCGCAAGACGGTGGCGGAAGCGATCCGCGGCAAGGCCGTCAAAGGCACGGTGTTCGGGGATGTCCAGTTCCTGCCGAACGGACAGATGCAGCCGCGCTACGTCGTCTTTAGGGTGGTCGACGGCAAGAATGCCAAACTTGAGGCGCTGCAGTAGCGGTCGCCAACTCTCTCAAAGCCTCTCGCTTGGAGAGCGCTCGCCTGTTCTGCAGACGGGCGCTCTTTCATATCTCGCCCTATTCGCAAGCGACCTGGTACTCGACCCAACCCGTAAGGCGCTCCGACAGCGGCTGCCACATCCGCTGAAAGTGCATGCAATTGGAGTATTCGATCGCAAAGGGCTGTGCTAGAGAGAGAGGCTTCGACCCATTCTGAGGATTCGCCGATGGCGGCGCGCCCCACCAGAAAGACTTCCAAATCGTCAGACAAGGTCGGCGTGATCTGCCGCGCGCTGCGGCGCGCGATCATCGAGCAGGCGCTCGAGCCCGGCGCAAAGCTGCCTGAGGATGCGCTGGGCGAACGTTTCGGCGTCAGTCGCACCATTGCGCGCCACGCGCTGGGGCAATTGGCAGGGGAAGGCCTGGTCGAGCTCCGCCGCAACCGGATCGCTGTCGTGGCGACGCCAAGCTGGCAGGAGGCGCGCGACGCCTTCGACATCCGCATCGAGCTCGAGCGGCTCGTGGTCCGTCAGCTCGCGGGCAAGCTGACCAAGAGCCAGATCGCCGAGCTGAACGCCCATGTCGACGCCGAGGACCGCGCGCGCGGCGGCACGGATGCGGTCTCGATCCGCCTCGCTACCGAATTCCACATCCTGCTCGCGCAGATGACCAACAGCCCGATCCTTGTGCGCTATGTCAGCGAGGTCGCCTATCGATGCTGCCTGACGCTGTCGCTCTACAGCCGGCCGCATTCGAGCGAATGCGCCATCAGCGAGCACCGCGCCATCATCGCCGCGCTCGCCAAGGGCGACGAGGCCAAGGTGATGGAATTGATGCGCCATCACCTGGATTCCGTGGCCAATCGCGCACTGGTGGCCCCTGTCCCGCAGCGCGGCCGCGATCTCCTCGATATCCTGGCGCCTTATGCCGACGAGGTAACGGGCGATCGCGTCGTCAAGCTGCCGAAAGTCGGGCGATCGAGGCCGTGAGATAGGCCTCCACGATCTCTGCGTCGGTCATCGGGGCTTCGGCTTTCGCGGGGGCGGACAAGGTGGGGGCGGACAGAGCGGGTTCTCTGGGGCCTGGATATCCTACAATTCCTCCTTGGAAGTGCATGCATTTTGTTTGAACAATTTTGTGATTGATCTGCACACAATTTGGTGCTGCCAACTCTCGCCGCATCCACTAGGCTGTTACAGCTGAACCCACGCCATGACCCAGCCCGCCCTCGACCTGATCTTCCGCAACGCGCTGTTGCGATCATCCGCCGCACCCGTCGATATCGGCGTGAAGGGCGGCCGGATCGCTGCGATCGAGCCGCGGCTCGCCTGCGAAGCCGTCGAGATCGACGTCGGCGGGCACCTGGCCCTGCCCGGCTTCGTCGACACCCACATCCATCTCGACAAGGCCTGCCTGCTCGGCCGCTGCGGGCACGATCACGGCAGCGTCTCGGAGGCGATCCGCGCCGTTGCCGGGATGAAAAAGGATTTCACGGTCGAGGACGTCTACGCGCGCGGGGCCAAGGTGCTTGAACGTGCGATCGTGCACGGCACGACGCGGATGCGCACCCATGTCGAGATCGACCCGCGCATCGCCTTGCGTGGCTTCGAAGCGGTCAAGGCGCTCAAGCACGACTATGCCTGGGCGCTCGACCTGTCGCTCTGCGTCTTCCCGCAGGAAGGCCTGACCAACGACCCCGGCAGCGAGGAACTGCTGATTCAGGCGCTGCGTGATGGTGGCGAAGCCATCGGCGGCTGTCCCTATATGGACACCGACCCGAACGCCCATCTCGAACGCATCTTCGATCTCGCGCAGGAATTCGACGTCGACGTCGATCTTCATCTCGACTTCGATCTCGATCCGTCCTGGTGGCACCTCGACGAGGTCTGCCGGCAGACCGAGCGGCGCAACTACGGGGGACGCGTCGCGATCGGCCATGCCACAAAGCTTTCCGCGCTGCCGCCGGAGCGGATGAAGGCCGCCACCGCACAGCTCGCGAAAGCCGGCGTTGCTGTCACCGTGCTGCCCGCGACCGATCTCTATTTGATGGGGCGCGAAGCCACCCACAACGCACCGCGAGGGCTGACGCTCGCCCACAAGCTCGCGGGTGATGGCGTGCTGTGCTCGGTGGCGACCAACAACGTGCTCAATCCCTTCACGCCGTTCGGCGACGCCTCGCTGCTGCGAATGGCGAACTTCTATGCCAACGTCGCACACGCCTCGGTCAACGAATTCGACACCTGCCTCGATCTCGTGACCGAACTGCCGGCGCGGCTGATGAATCTTGGCGATTACGGCATCAAGGTCGGCAATCCCGCCGATCTGGTCGTGCTCGACACAAAGGACAGCCGCTTTGCCATCGCCGAGCTGCCGGACACCGTGATGGGCTTCAAGAGCGGCCGGCAGACGTTTGAGCGGCAGCGGCCCACTCTCTTTACCCCCGGACGCTGAACGGCTCTTGCCTTCCCGCGCATTGCGCCAAAGCCGCGTCCTGCGCAACTATCACCGCAAATCAACCGACGGAGGAACCAGATGGCGCTCGACACGATCTTCCTGAACGCGCGCTTCGACGGCGGGGCTCGCCATCACATCGCGGTCAAGGACGGCCGCATTGCCGCGATCCCGCCCGCTGACCAGCCGCCCAGCGGCGCCGAGACGATCGACCTCGGCGACGCGCTCGTCGTGCCCGGTTTCGTCGAAGGCCACATCCATCTCGACACCAGCTTTTATGGCGACGCCTGGCGTCCGCACAAGCCATGCACGAACGGGTTCAACGTGCATGAACGCGTCGCCTTCCAGGCCCAGAACATGGCCGAGGCCGCGCCGATGGATGTCCGTGCGCGCAATCAGCTCGATCTCTGCATCGGCCGTGGCAGCACGCAGATGCGCAGCCATGTCATGGTGGACGGCTCGGTCGGGCTGAAATCGCTCGAGACGATTTTGCGCGTGCGCGAGGAATACAAGGGGCTGATCGACATCCAGCTCGTCGCCTTTCCCCAGAGCGGCATCCTGTCGAGCCCGGGTACGCCGCAATTGCTGGACGAGGCCATCGGCCTTGGCGCCGATCTCGTCGGCGGGCTCGATCCCGCGAGCTTCGACCGCGACGTCGAAAAGCACCTCGACGTCGTGTTCGGAGTGGCCGGCAGGCACGGCGTCGACGTCGACATCCATCTGCACGACATGGGCACGCTGGGCGCCTTCGAGATCGAGCAGATCGCGGCACGCACGCGCGCGCTCGGCATGGAGGGCCATGTCGCCGTCAGCCATGCCTACGGGCTCGGCGATATCTCCATGGATCAGCTCAAGACGATCGCCGACATCCTGGCCCGCTCCGGCGTCGCGATCATGACGAATGCGCCGGGCGCCCGGCCCTTTCCGCCGATCCTGGTTCTGCGCAACGCCGGCGTCACCGTCTTCAGCGGCAACGACAACATCCGCGATTCCTGGTGGCCCTATGGCGACGGCGACATGCTGCGCCGGGCAACGACGCTCGGCTATCGCTCGGGCTTCAATATCGACGAAGAACTGCGTGTCGCGTTCGATGTCGTTACAGAGGCCGGCGCAAAGGCGCTGCGGCTCGAAGGCTACGGCCTGCGCGTCGGCGCCAAGGCCGATTTCGTGACGCTGAACGCGGAACATGTTCCTGAGGCCGTCGTCGCGGTCCCGCAGGGGCGTTCCGTCTATAAGAACGGCAAGCTCGTCGCTTCCAACGGTAAGATTGTCGGGAGACGCGGCTAATCATTGGGCCGCTCCCCTCCGATTTTACCGCTGTTCCTTCCCCACGTTCCGAGTCCGGTAGAATCCCGGACCGTAGCGGTGCGCATTGCACGACCGACCACCCGGGTCATACTGGGAGGCGCTCTGACCATCTGCGTTCAATTGGGGAAGTATGGATATGTTCAGCGCATTCAGCAGCATTGATTACCACTCCATTCGGGCCAAGACGCCCGCCGAGACGGCGGTCAAGCGACTGAACGGCATCGGCGAAGTTTTGTCAGGCCTCGATATATCGGCGATCCACACTCAGCACGACATGGCCCGCGCGCTCTGGACGCTCGATACCGCCGACAAGTGCATCCGCATGATCCTCACCGAATTCCGCACCGAGCGCGCCAAGGACCAGGTCGTCCGCGAGGCAAAACGCCTGATCGACTTGATCGCGCTCGCCCGCGACGAGATCTCGGGTTATCGAGACGACAGCACGTTCAACCTCACCGCTTGATCTTCGCCAGGATACGGTCCGCCTCGGTGCGCCAGTCGGCGCTGCGGGCGAACTCCTTCGTTCCTTTGGTGCCGAACAGGCCTTCGTCGGCGAGATCGGCCACCCAGGCCTGACGCTCGGCCGTGCCTTGCGCGGACCACGGCGTCAGCCCTGCCTCGCGCACGGTCTCGGCGACCTCGCGTACCTCTTCGGCACGGCGGCGGCCGTGCTCGATCACGCGCTGGAAGAAATAGGCGCCCTGCTTCTCCCAGTTGATGCCCGGGAACGTCTCCGCAAGTGAGGCCAGCACGGCATCCTCGACGCCATAGGCGCGCGCTGTGGTGAAGCTCTCGATGACCATGGCTTCCAGGCCCTTGATCATGATGCTGCGGCACATCTTCACCGCGGAGGACACACCGAGCTTGTCGCTCGCAACCTTCGCCGCAAATCCGATTGCGTTCAGAAGCGGCTCCAACTCCTTCGCGCCGGGACCGCCGAGCAGCAGCGGCACCTTGATGCGATAAGGCGGCACCGAGGTCATCACCGCACCCTCGACATAACGTCCGCCGGCCCCGTCGATCAGCGCGGCGGCGCGCTGCTTGGCACCAGGCGATGCCGAGTTGAAATCCAGGAACCAGGTACCCTGGTTCACCGCCGCGGCGCAGGCTTTTGCCACCGGCACGGCCTGGCTCGCCGTGACCGCGGAGACGATGAAATCGGACTTCGCGGTCAGCTCGGCGTGGGAGGCTGCAAGGCCGACGCCGAATTTCGCCACATGCTCCTTCAGCGGCGCGCCCTGCTCGGTTCCGAGCTTGATGTCAAAAGCGGCGACCTTGATGTCCTGCTGGCGCAGGTCCCCGGCCAAAATCCTGCCGACCTCGCCATAGCCAATCAACCCGATCTGCCACCGTTTCGGATCCGACATCAGTTCAGTCCTCGCGTCGTCTCATCGAACAGCTCCTCGACCGCATAGCGGCGCGGGATCAGCGCCTGCTGGAATGCGTAGTCGATAATCAACTCCAAAGGTTTCCTGTTCGCCTCGATCCCGAACGGGACGAGGTCCGGCGTTGCCGCAGGTCCAGCCTGCGACTTGTTTCGCTTGAGGAGATCATAGATGCCCGCAACCACGTCGGGATGCGATTTCGCGAGCTTCTCGGTCACGACCACGAGATGATTGACGGGCACGACACCGCGACGCGCATACCATTTCGCGGCTTCCGCGGCCGGATCAGGGAGTAGCGGCTTCAGCCGCGCATCGTTCGAGGTCTCGCCGAGGACGGCGTCGAGCTCGCCATCGAGCAGCATCTGCTGGATCTTCTTGTCCTTCGGCGCGCGCTCGGTGGTGTCGACATATTCGGCGACGTGCGGATCCTCGAAGGTGACCCAACGGATCTTGTCGAGATTGACGCCATAGTCGTTGGCGAGAATGCCCCTGATCCAGGCCCCCGTGGTCGTCGTGAACGAACGGATGCCGACGCGCCTACCTTCGAGATCGGACGGCCCAAGCGTTCCACTCTGGGGATTGTAGAGCGCATAGGAATGCTGGAAGCGGCCGAGCATGGTCGCCGGCAGCAGCACCAGCGGCTTACCGTGCGCCTTCGCCATCAAATAGGTGACGATCGCCATCTCGCAGACGTCGAAGGCCTGTTCGCGCACCATCGGCTTGAACGCGGTGTTGGTCGGCGCGTACTCGATGAAGTCCAGGTCGAAGCGGTCGGAGCGGAGCTCGCCGCTCTTCACAGCCTGGACATGGGGGTGACTGCCGAGCACGGCCTTAAGCTTCAGACGATCCATCCGCCCGCTCCGCTTCTCACGAGCATGATCCGGAAAAGTGCACTGCGGTTTTCCGAAAGAGATCATGCTCAAACAACATTTCGCTTTAGACATCCTCGGGATTGTCGACGTAGACGAGCCCGGCCTTCGCCAGCGCTTCGCGCATGCTGTACATGTCGAGGCCCAGTTCGCCCGAGGCCAGCCGCTTGCGCTTGCCACCTTCATCCGCGTTGCGCTTCTTCGCCTTCTCGGCGACTTCCGCGGCGTAGCGCTTCGGCACCACGACCACACCGTCATCATCGGCCACGACGATGTCGCCGGGATCGACGTTGACGCCGGCGCAAACGACGGGGACGTTGACCGAGCCGAGCGTGGCCTTGACCGTGCCCTTGGCCGAGACCGCGCGCGACCACACCGGGAAGTTCATCTCGTGCAACGCTTTGACGTCGCGGCAGCCGGCATCGATGATCAGCCCCTGCACGCCGCGGGCCTGGAGCGAGGTCGCGAGCAGCTCGCCGAACATGCCGTCGGTGTTGTCGGTCGTGCAGCCGACGACGAGAATGTCGCCCTTCTTGCACTGCTCGACGGCGACATGGATCATCCAGTTGTCGCCGGGCTGCGCCAGCACGGTGACGGCGGGACCGGCAATCGCCGCGCCCGGCCACACCGGCCGCAAATACGGCTTCATCAGGCCGACGCGGCCATAGGCCTCGTGAACCGTCGACACGCCATACTCCGCCATCCCGGCGGGATCGGCACGCTTGATGTTGCGAACGACGACCGGCTTCATGCGAGCACCTCCTCAACCGTCGGGAACAAGCGCTGATAGGCTTCGCCATAGGTCATGGGCACGCCGGTATTGCGGCTGCCCTGAATGCCGCGGTTGAGCGCGACGCGCTCGTAATAGCCCCATAGATGCTTCTGCGCGGCGAGGATCTGGAACGCCTCGTACTTCTCCTTCCACACCTCGTCGATATTAAGGATCAGGTTGGGCTTGTAGTTGCATTGCTCCGGCTGGTGCGGCTCGAACAGGAACACCGGCGGCGCGGAGTATTTGTACTGCGCGCCGGGCTTGTGGCCCATGGCCTGCGCGACGACGCGGGTCTCCTGCGCGAAATGCGCCGCGTTGGGATGGTCGAAATTATAGGGGTCTTCCAGCGCGTGCGTCAGCACGAAGCTCGGATTGAGCTCGCGGTAGATATCGACCATGCGATCGAAATGCGCCTCGTTGAGCTTCAGTGGATAGTCGCCGCAGTCGAAGAACTCGATCTCCGCCCCCCAGCAGCTTTGCGGCCCGCTCCGCCTCGTCCTTGCGGCCGGCCTTGACCGATTCCAGCGTCGCGCCCTTTTCCTTCCAGGCGAACTGGCTCTCGCCGCGCTCGCCGAAAGACATGCAGACGATCTTCATGCGAAAACCCTTCTTCGCATGCAGCGCGATGGCGCCGCCGGCGCGCCAGACGAAATCGCCCGGATGGGCGGTAATCACGAGACCTGTTTTCATGGGACAAACTCCCCTCTTTCATTCGTAAGCATCATCGGCTGCCTGCGTCATGCAGGAAGCCGGTTCATTCAAGCCGCGGCGGCGGGTTCCTCGCCGTCGAGCACGCGCTTCAGGCGCTCGCTATCGAGCGCACCTTCCCATTTGGTAATCGCGATGGTCGCCACCGCGTTCCCGATCAGATTTGTTGGCGTCAGCCCCTGCGACATCAGGCGGTGGATGCCGAGCACGAGCGCGACGCTCGTCACCGGAATGGATCCGGTGGCCGACAGCGTTGCCGCCAGCACAACGAAGGCAGCGCCCGCGATTCCCGCCGCGCCCTTGGAGGTCACGAGCAGGATCAGCAGCAGCTCGATCTGCTCGGCAAGCCCGAACGGCGTGTTGGTCGCCTGCGCCAGGAACACCGAGGCAGCTGCCAGGTAAAGGCAGGTGCCATCGAGATTGAAGGAATAGCCGGTCGGGATCACGAGCCCAACCACGCTGCGCTCGCAGCCCGCCTTCTCCAGCTTGGTCAGCATCCGCGGCAACACCGTCTCGGACGACGTCGTGGCGATGCAGATCAACAGCTCTTCCCAGATGTAGCGGATCAGCTTGACCAGCGAGAAGCCGCACAGCCGCGCCACCGGACCGAGCGCGACGATGATGAAGATCACACAGGTCAGATAGAAGCCGCCCAGAAGCTTGCCGAGCGAGGCCAGCGAGCCCACGCCGAACTTGCCGACCGTAAACGCGATGGCGCCGAATGCGCCGATTGGTGCCGCCCACATCACGAAGCCGACAACGGCGAACACCATCTTGGCGGCGATGTCGATCAGATTAACCAGCGGCGCCGCGCGCTCACCGAGCTGCACCAGTGCAAAGCCGCACAGCACCGAAATGAACAGCACCTGCAGGATGTTGCCTTCGGCAAAGGCGCCGATGAACGTCGCGGGCACGATGTTCATCAGGAACGGCACGAAGCCGATGGCGCCGGTCTGCTTGACATAGGGCTCAACTGCGCTGGCATTGATGCTGGCAGGATCGATGTTCATGCCCACCCCGGGCTTGAGCACATTCACCGCGATGAGACCGATGATCAGCGCGATCGTGGTCATGATCTCGAAATAGACGATCGCCTTCACCGCGACGCGCCCGACACGCGCCATGTCGGCCATATGGGCGATGCCATGGACGACGGTGCAGAAGATGATCGGCGCGATCAACATCCGGATCGCCTTGATGAAGGCATCCCCGAGCGGCTGCATCTTGGCGCCAGCCTCGGGACTAGCGATCCCAAGCGCGATGCCGGCCGCCATGGCGATGAGCACCTGGATCCAGAGCTCCTTCCACCAGGCGCGGCCGCGCGGCTTGTCGATCGCAAGCGCTGTCATACGTCGAACCCAAACAGGCGCGCGGGATTGTCGACGAGAATCTTCTGCTGGAATTCCACCTCCGGCGCGAACAGCGGGATCAGGTCGACGAGGTCGCCGTCGTTCGGCATCACCTTGACGTTGGGATGCGGCCAGTCGGTGCCCCAGATGACGCGGTCGACCGCGGTCTCGACGATCTTTCGCGCGAATGGCACCGCATCGGTGAAGGGCGGGCCGCTAGAAGACACCCGCTCCGAGCCGCAGATCTTGACCCAGCACTTCTCGTCGCGCTGCATCAGCTCGATCAGTATCCTGAATGGAAGCTGATCGAGCCCGTCGGAAGCCTTCACCCGTCCCATATGGTCGATGGTGTAGCTCAGCGGCAGTCTTGCCAGCATGTCGGCATATTCCGGCAGGTCGATCGCATCGAAATGCAGGTCGATGTGCCAGCCGAGCGGAGCGACCATCGCAATGACGCGATTGAACACGCTCTTGTCAGGGACGCCGCCGAGATGGCGGACGAAATTGAAACGGCAGCCGCGGAAGCCGCCCTCATGCAGCACGCGAAGCTCACGTTCAGTGATGGTGTCGTCGATATTGGCAACCGCACGGTAGGTGCCGTTACTCTGCGCGATGGCATCGAGCGCCACCGTGTTGTCGATGCCGTGCACGCTGGCATTGACGATGACGGCACGCTCGACACCGAGCTTGGCATGCAGTGCGCGGAAATCCTCGAGCGGCGCGTCCGGCGGCGTATAGGAGCGATCAGGCGCGTAAGGGTATTTCGCGCCGGGCCCGAAGATATGGCAATGCGCGTCGCAGGACCGTTTTGGCAGCTTGAATTTCGGCGTGCGCGTGTTCGGATCGGGCGGCGGAATGGTCGGCGTGTACATCATTGTCATCAGGTGAACTTGAACAGCCGCGCCGGATTGTCGACCAGCAGCTTCTGCCGAACCGCGCTATCTGCCGCGTAGAGGGGGATCAGGTCGACGATCTCGCCGTCATTAGGCATGATCTTGACGTTGGGATGCGGCCAATCGGTACCCCAGATGACACGGTCGGGCGCATTGTCGATCAGCGCTTTCGCAAACGGCACGGCGTCGTGGAACGGCTTACCGCCGGCAGAAGCGCGCTCCAGGCCGGTGATCTTGACCCAGCACTTCTCGTCCTTCTTCTGCAGGTCGAGCAAGGCGGTGAAGCCGGGATCGTCGAGCCCCTTCCTCGCTTGCACCGTGCCCATGTGGTCGATCACGTAGGGCGTCGGCAGCGCGGTCAGGATGGGCGCGAATTCGGCGATCGTGCCCGGCTCGAAATAGACGTCGATATGCCAGCCGAGTTCGGCGACACGGTGCACGATGCGCTGGAACTTGGTCATGTCGCCGACGCCGCCGAGGCGCTTGAGAAAGGCGAAGCGGCAGCCGCAGATGCCGCCCTTGTCGAGCGCCGCCAGCTCCTTCTCGGTCATCTCGTCACTGACGTTGGCGATACCCTTATAGGCGCCCTCGCTCTGGGCGATGGCATCGGTGACGACACGATTGTCGGTGCCGTGCACGGTGGCATTGACGATCACGCAGCGTTCGACGCCGATCTTCTCATGCAGGCTGCGGAACGTCTCCAGCGGCGCATCAGCCGTGTTGTAGGGCCGCTTCTCGGCGAAGGGATAGCGGGACGCCGGCCCGAAGATGTGGGTATGGCTGTCGCAGGACTTCGGCGGCAGCTTGAACGACGGCGGCTTTGGATTTGCGTCCGGCGGCGCGATCGTCGGTATCGCCTTCGGCTCGGCTCCTTGCGCGCGCGCTTCGCCCGCGAGCGCCGCGCCGGCCAGTCCGGTCAAAAGATGCAAGCACTCGCGCCTGTTCATTTCCTCGTCACCCAGTCACATGGCCCGCTTGCGAGCGGAAGCGCGAGGTCGCGTCTTCTCTCGGGCAGTTTCTTTCAAGTCTTGCTGCTTGCAACAGCCCGCCGCCGTGCCGGCGCGGCCTGATCCAGCGCCGGAGCCTGGAACGCTGCGACGGTGGCCTGCACCAACTGCTCGATGGCGCTGGCGGCATCGTTGCCGTCGGCCTCACCGCGCGACAGGCGCGAGACGCGATCCGGCGTCACCAGCGAGTAATAGAGCGCGCCGAGCAGGAAGTGGCTGCGCCAGACGATGTCGGTGCGGGGAATGTGCGGCAGGCTCTCGTGGACCGCATCGATGAAGGCGTGGCTGGTGTCGTCGAAGGTCTGCGCGATGATGCGACGCGCGACCTCGTTGCCCTCCGCCGACATCACGGCGCGCAGCCGCGTGAAGCGCGCCCCGCCACCAGTGAGATCACTGCCCGAGGTGAAGGCCGGCACGATATAGGCCCGCACGATCGCTTCCAGCCGGTCCTGCAGATCGCGCACGCGCCTGGCGGCCGCGAGCAGCTCGGAACGCCGCAGGTTCATGGGCCCGCAATGGCGCCGGTAGATCTCCAGCAGCAGGCCGTCCTTGGTCTTGAAATGATAGGTCACACTGCCCGGATTGGCCCCGGCCGCCTGCGCGATATCGCGCACCGACACGGCATTGAAACCGTTGGTGGCGAATAACTCCTCGGCCGCGGCGAGGATCGCCTCGCGCATGTTCGGCTTGCGGGCCGTTTCCTTGCTGGTGGGCTTGCGTACCATGTGATTTGTACTATCGTACAAAAGATCAGGTCTCGTCAACAAAAACCATGGGCAACGTACGGGGCGGCTCAGAGACAGCTGCCGGCGCGCAAATGCCCTGAAGGAGTGCTGGAAAATGCTGGGTTTGAACAAGAAGATCGGGCGTCTCGTGCTCGGCGCCGGCCTGCTGCTGGCGGGCGGCGCCGCGCAGGCTGACAACTACCCCAGCAAGCCGGTCCACATCCTCGTGCCCTATGCGGCCGGCGGCGCGGTCGACGTGCTGGCGCGCACACTGGGCCAGGCGCTGGCGAAGACCTGGGGGCAGCAGCCCGTGATCGATAACCGTCCCGGCGCCGGCGGCATCGTTGCCTCGCAGGCGCTGACGCAGGCCGCGCCGGACGGCTACACGCTGATCCTGGTCGCGAGCGGCCACCCGCTCAATCAGTTCATCTATCCGAGCGTGCCCTATGACACGTTCAAGGATTTCACCGCGATATCAGAGGTCGCCTCCTCTCCGCTCGCGATCGTGGTGGCGAAGGACAGTCCCTACAAGACGCTCGGCGACCTCTTGGCAGCAGCAAAGAAAGAGCCGGACAAGCTCTCCTACGGCATGTCCGGCAACGGCACCTCGGCGCATCTCGCCGGCGAGTTGTTGAAACACATGTCCGGCACCAAGATCGTCGCGATCCCCTACAAGGGCGGCGCACCGGCGCTGACCGCCGTGATCGCCGGCGAGATCCCGCTGAGCATCAATCCGCTCGCGGAAGCGATCGGCCAGCTCGAGGGCGGTCCGGTGCGCGCGCTCGCGGTAACCTCGGCCGAACGCTCCAAGGCGCTGCCCAATGTCCCGACGGTCGCCGAGTCCGGTGTATCAGGCTATGACGTCTCGGTCTGGTGGGGCGTGCTTGGTCCGGCCAAGATGCCGCCAGAGATCGTGGCGAAGCTCGAAGCCGATTTGAAGGCGGCGCTGCAGGACCCGGGAGTGCTGTCGACGCTCGGCAAGATCGGCGCAGCCCCGGTCGGCTCCTCCGCGAAGGATTTTGACGCCTACATGCATGCCGAGGCAACCAAGTGGGAGCCGGTGCTGAAGGCCGCCGACATCCGCGCGCAGTGAGGCTCACATGAGGACCTTTTCTCATCGCGGGCGCCTTGCGCTTACCGCCCTGCTCGCGATTGCAGTCGTCAGCCTGCTCGGCGCGCCGGCGCGAGCCGACGGCGAAGCAAAGCTTCTGGCGCCGAGCGGCAGCTTGCGCGTCGGCATCTATCCAGGCAGCCCGACCTCGATGGTATCAGACGCGGCCGGCAAGCCGCACGGCCTGAGCTACGATCTCGGCGCCGAGCTGGCAAAACGGCTCGGCGTCGGCGTCGACTATGTCAGGTTTCAGCGTGTTGCCGACATCGTCAGCGCGATCCACGACGGCCAGGTCGACTTCACCGTGACCAATGCCACGCCGGCTCGCGCGAACGAGGTCAGCTTCAGCCAGCCCGTGCTGACGATCGAGCTCGGCTATCTCGTTCCGGCGAACTCGCCGATCGGCAAGGCCGAGGATATCGACAAGCCCGGCGTGAAGATCGGTGTCACCAAAGGCTCGACCTCCGAACGCACGCTGCCAACAAAATTCAAGAACGCGACCATCGTTCCCGCCGAAAGCGTCAAGGTCGCCATCGGCATGTTCGGCCGCGGCGAGATCGATCTTTACGCCACCAACAAGCCAACGCTGTTCGAGATGTCCGACCAGATGCCGGGCGCAAAAATCCTCGACGGAAATTGGGGCGCCGAGCACATGGCCATTGCCATCCCCAAGGGACGCGAGGATGCGCTTCCCCTGCTCAACCGCTTCGTGACGGAAGAGCAGTCCTCCGGCGCACTGGACACGATCCAGCAGCAGGCGGGCCTGCGCGGCGCGACCAAGCCGACGCGCGAATGACGCTCAACTCGCCGCCTGCTCCGCGGGTCCGCCAGACGATCTCCGGCGAAGGTGCGAACGATTAGCATTCGCTAGCATCGCTGCGAACTGACTCCATTTGCTGCAAGTCAATGCGGGCAACATGGACAAAGCGTCATTTGTCTTCGGCGTTGCGTTGGGCAACCAAAGCCTGAGATTGCCGGAGACCGAGAATGAGCAAGCCCGTCTTGTTGACACTTCATCGTTGGATCACGCTGGCCTTCGCCCTGCCCCTACTCGCGATCATCGCCACTGGATTGATTCTTTCCTTTGAGCCCCTGGTGCAGGTCAGCGGCATTGGCGGTCCGGCGATCGACTCCGGACGCATCGTCGATCTGGTGAAACGGTATGATCCGGACGGCAAGGCGCGCGGGCTTGCGATCAATGCCGGTGAGCAGCGGATGACGCTGCAAGGCGCCGGCACCCCGGCGATCGACCTCGCATCAGGCGAACCCGCCGCCGCCAGCTCCCGCCTCCCTGATCTCTTCCTGTGGGCGCGGTTCACGCATGAACGGTTGCTCGGCCAGGCCTGGCTGGTGACGAGCTCGACCATCGCCATGGTATCTCTGATGGTGCTCGGCATTCTCATGGGGCTGCCCCGGCTGCGCAACTCGCTCTCAGGATGGCACAAGGGCACCGCATGGTTTGCGCTGCCGCTGATCCTCCTCTGCCCGCTGACCGGACTGTGCATGGCGTTCGGCCTGACATTCCAGGGCGGGGCCGCTCCAGCCGGCGGCGGGCGTCCTCTCCCCCTACCCGACGCGGTTCGCATGGTCGCGGCCTCCCATGACCTGTCGCACGTGATTTCGATCGGCGCGCGGGGCGGCCGCATGATGGCGCGGATTTACGAAGGCGGAGAACTGCGCGCCTACGCCGTCAATTCATCGGGCGTCGCACCGCTGCCGCGCAACTGGCCGCGCCTGGTCCACGAAGGAAACTGGTCGGCCGTGATCGCCTCGCCGCTTAACGTCGTGACGTCAATCGCACTCCTGACGTTGCTGTCGACCGGTCTCCTGATCTGGGCGCGGCGAAAGCTGCGCAAGCCGCGATCGCGCCCCGATCGGCAAATCGGTGCGGCCGTGGTCACCGCCGGCTGATCGCGTCCCGCGCCGTGCACGGCGGCACTCGACTGATGCAACCGTCGCCCGACTGCGCTAATTTGAAGCGGTCATGACTCGACGTACCGGCAGCGCCGATCTTCCTCTCCACACCGGGCGGGTTCCGCCATGGCTTGCGAGCCGCATGGCCTCGCTCGGCGCGATCGTCACGCAGGCGATCGTGCATCATTACGGGCGCGACGCATTCCTCCAGCGTCTCTCTCATCCGTTCTGGTTCCAGTCGTTCGGCGCCGTGATGGGCATGGACTGGCACTCCTCGGGCATCACGACCTCCGTGATCGGGGCGTTGAAGCGCGGGCTCGGACCGCTGCAGGACGAACTCGGCATCTATGTCTGCGGCGGACGCGGTCAGCATTCGCGCAAGACGCCGGACGAGCTGTTTCAGCTTGGCGACCGCGTCGGATTTGACGGCGCAAAGCTCACCCGCGCCAGCCGCCTGGTGGCAAAGGTCGACAGTGCCGCGGTCCAGGACGGGTTTGATCTTTATCTGCACGGCTTCTTCGTCACCGCGGACGGGAAATGGACCGTGGTGCAACAAGGCATGAATGGCGACAAAAGGCAGGCGCGCCGCTATCACTGGCATTCAGAGGCGCTGAAGAGTTTTGTCGATGCGCCGCACAGTGCCATCGACGGCCCGCAGCAAGGCGAGATCGTCAATCTCACGGACCATCGCGCCGACGTCTCGCGCACCGCGCAGCTCGAGCTCTTGAGCGATCTTGGCCCCGATCGCATCGTCTCTGAATTCGAGCGGCTCACCGGGACTGCCCCCGAACCCGCGCAAGAACCGGCACAAGGCTTGCTGCCGCATCTGATCATGCCTGCGCATCATGATGTCAGGCCCAAGGACGTGTTCGCGCGCCGCCTGCATGGCACGCTGGCCGCCGCGGCCGAGCGTGGCCCGGTCGACTTCCCGGAGCTGTTGCTGACGCCGGGCGTCGGCGCGCGCACCGTGCGCTCGCTCGCAATGGTGGCCGAGGTCGTGCACGGTGCGCCCTATCGCTTCAGGGATCCGGCGCGCTTCTCGCTCGCCCATGGCGGCAAGGACCGGCATCCCTACCCCGTTCCGATCAAGGTCTATGATGAAACCATTCGCGTCCTGAAGGGCGCGGTCCAGAATGCAAAACTCGGGCGCGAGGAAGAAATGCAGGCACTCAAGCGGCTCGATGATCAGGCGCGGCGGCTGGAACGGAGCGCGCGCGGGCCATCTGTCGACGCCTTCATCGCGACCGAGCGTGCTGCGTCACCGGATCTCGACGGCCGCTCCGTGTTCGGCTGGGAGCGCGACCTCGTCGCTTCCAGGAAGTCGACCGGCTCCTGAGGCCGTTGCTTAGCGCAATCGCTTATTCCTCGGCTTCCTCATCGTCGGTCAGCCTGTTGGCCGAATGATCCTGATACTGCTCGGTCTGGATGAATTTTCCGTCCATGCCGCGAATGTCGGAATGCTGGGCCTTGTCGCGGTTCGACAGGATCATGTTATCGCCGATCTTGTCCTTGGGAATGTCCGTCAGCGCTCCGCTCCCTGCGCCCTTGCCGTGCGCGCCTGAACCGATATGCGTCTTGCCTCCATGGGGCATGGATCCCTCCATCGCTTGTTGTCCGCATTCGGCCAACGCTTGCACCGACGGATTTGTTTCGCGGTTGCACGAGGGAACGCCTGCCACGTTCGCCTAACTGACCAGCAACTGCTCGACCTCGGAACTCGTCTGGCGCCTTTCGCCGGCATCGGCCGTGACAGGGAGTTTCTCGATCGCGCGAAGGCCCGGCCGCTTGCGCCAGTGAACCTGCGATGGATCGACGGCGAGACCAAGCCGCGGCCATCGCACGAACAGCGCTTCCAGCGCGCAGGCTTCCTCGATGCGCGCGAGCTGATGGCCGAGGCAGAAATGGATACCCGTCCCGAAGGACATGTGACGGTTCGGCTTGCGTTCGAGATCGAGGCTCCCGGGACGATCATGCATCGCCGGATCCATGTTCGCGGCGGCAAGCATCACCATGACGCGATCACCCTTCTTCAGCTGCACGACATCGTGTTGGCCCAGGCGATGAACCTCGGACGATCGGCCTGAGGCAGGCCCAGGAGCTCGGAGATCACCGCGAGCGGCAGGATGCGCGCGTAGCGCTCGACCAGATCGGCCGGGCTTCCGCTCGCAAAAAGCTCGTCAGCGAGATCGTCGGCGATGGCCCGGATGCGGGGCTCCATCGCGACGATCGCACGGCGACGAAAGGCCTCGTCCACGATGCTGCGCAGCCTCGTGTGATCCGGCTCGTCCATCGTCAGCATGTTGTTGGCGATGGTTTTGACGTATCTCGGCATCCACCAGCGCAGACCCGCGACGTCGCCATCCTCCTTGCGCAGCGTGAAGGTGGTGCTGTCTTTCAGGACCTCTGCTGTCGCGTCATGGGTCGTTGTAACCCAGACGTCGCCGACGAGAGGAAATCGCGTCGCAACGACGGGGCCGGACATGCGCAACGTCGCGATCGCCTTGGGCGGATCGCGAAAGAAGGCCTCGCTGGTGAAATCGAGGCGCGGTGTCATGGGATCACCGGAGTGGTTGTTGGCGTCTCACGCAGATGGTGCTCGACGCGGCCCGCGCAAGGGGGCCGAGCGCGACGAGTCTACCCGCGTCCCGGCGAGCGTTGGCCGGTCTTGCGCTGCTGCTGGTTGGTATAGGCGTCCCAATGACTCCAGCTGCCATTGCTGAGGCTTTGCAGATCGGTGGCGAGCGGACGGCGCGTGCGCTTGTCGTAATCGGCGATCGCGCGCTCGGACTGCGCGATCTTGTGCTTGAGTTCCGCAATCGTCTTCTGGGTGTCGCCGTTCCGCTTCGATGAGGCAATCTCGCCCATCGTGAAGCGCGCGGTCTCGAGCGCCTTCAACTCGGCGCGGTTCTTCTTCAACTGGACCCGGTGCCAGGCGATGTTGCTGTCGCTGTCCGCAACCATGTGGGAACTCCGTTGATTCGTTCCCATATAGTATCAAGCACCGAATCGGCGTCGCAACGCCCGCGCGGCGGCAAAAATGCGGCCTTATTGCGCGAAAGTTCCTGACTTAGCGCTCGGCAAAGGCCTTTTCGACCACGAACTGGGCCGGCTCACCATGGCTGCCCTCGACGAAGCCGCGCTCGGTCAGGAGCACACGGGTGTCCGTAACCAGCGCCGGGCTGCCGCAGATCATGACGCGGTCGTGGGCTGCTTCCAGCGCCGGCAGGCCGATATCGGCAAACAGCTTCCCGGAGGTGATGAGGTCGGTGATGCGGCCGCGGTTGCGGAAGGGATCGCGGGTCACCGTCGGATAGTAGATGAGCTGATTGCGGATGTAGTCGCCGATCAGTTCGTCTTTCGGCAGCGTCTCGGTGATCATCTCGCCATAGGCGAGCTCCTTGACGTGACGGCAGCCGTGCAGCAGCACGACCTTCTCGAAGCGCTCGTAGGTTTCGGGGTCCTTGATCACGCTCAGGAACGGCGCGAGGCCCGTGCCGGTACCGATGAGGTAGAGGTTGCGCCCCTCTTCCAGGTTGTCGATGACCAGCGTACCGGTGGCCTTGCGGCTGACGATGATCTCGTCGCCTTCCTTCAGGTGCTGCAGGCGCGAGGTCAGCGGGCCGTCCGGCACCTTGATCGAGAAGAACTCCAGCGTGTCCTCGTAGTTGGCGCTGGCGACGCTGTAGGCCCGCAGCAAGGGCTTCTCGCCGACCTTGAGCCCGATCATGGTGAATTCGCCGTTGCGGAAGCGGAAGGTCGGGCTGCGCGTGGTCTTGAAAGAGAACAGCGTGTCGGTCCAGTGGTGGACGCTCAAAACGCTTTCCTGATTGAAATTGCTCATCTCACCTTCCTTGTCGCGTCGTTAGCGGTTCTGAGGCGGTCAGCTATGCGTCGTTTGTACACGATCATTCGTATACTAATGAATAATCCTGCTTGATCCCGCGGTCAAGGCTGCCCAAGATCGCGAGCGTTGCAGTTAGGAATAAGGAGCCCTTCCATGGCGAATGACGCACCCCAGGCCACCGGACCTTCGAAGCTCGTGATCCGCAATATCGGCCTGATCCTGTCCGGCGCCCTGGAAAAGCCGATCCTGGACGGCGACACCATCGTCGCAGAGAACGGCAAGATCACCGCGATCGGCCGCTTCAAGGACGTCAACACGGAAGGCGCGACCACCATCGTGGATGCTCACGGCACCACGGTGGCACCGGGCCTGATCGACAGCCACGTCCACCCTGTCGCCGGCGACTGGACGCCGCGGCAGAACCAGATCAACTGGATCGACAGCTACCTCCATGGCGGCGTCACCACCATGATCTCCGCCGGCGAAGTCCACATGCCCGGCCGTCCCCGCGACGTCGTCGGCCTGAAGGCAATGGCGGTGTTCGCCCAGCGCGCGTTCTGGACCTTGCGTCCGGGCGGCGTGAAGGTTCACGCCGGCGCGCCGGTGATCGAATGCGAGATGGTCGAAGAGGACTTCAAGGAGATGGCCGCCAACGGCGTCAAGCTGCTCGGCGAAGTCGGCCTCGGCGGCGTCAAGGACGGTCCGACCGCGCGGAAGATGGTCGGCTGGGCCCGCAAATATGGCATCCAGAGCACGATTCACACCGGCGGCCCGTCGATCCCCGGCTCCGGCCTGATCGACAAGGACGTGGTGCTCGAGGCCGACACCGACGTGGTCGGTCACATCAATGGCGGCCACACCGCGCTCCCCGACGACCAGATCCGTTGCATCTGCGAGGGCTGCAAACGCGGCCTCGAGCTCGTGCACAACGGCAATGAGCGCTCGGCCCTGTTCACCCTGCGCACCGCACGCGAGATGGGCGATTTGCACCGCGTCATCCTCGGCACCGACGCGCCCGCCGGCTCCGGCGTGCAACCGCTCGGTATCCTGCGCATGGTCTCGATGCTGTCCTCGCTCGGCGAGCTACCGGCCGAGATTGCGTTCTGCCTTGCCACCGGCAACACCGCGCGGATGCGGCAGCTCGACTGCGGCCTGATCGAGGTCGGCCGCTCCGCCGATTTCGTCATCATGGACCAGGCTCAGCACTCGCCCGGCAAGAACATTTTGGAGAGCGTCCAGCTCGGCGACCTCCCCGGCATCGGCATGACCATCATCGACGGCATCGTGCGCACCCAGCGCAGCCGCAACACGCCACCGGCAGGGAAAGTGCCGGAGGTAGTAGGGAAGTAGACGCCATATACACAGTCGTCATTCCGGGATGCGCCGTTAGGCGCAGGCCCGGAATCCATAACCCCCGCTCGTGGTTATGGATTCCGGGCTCGCGACTTCGTCGCGCCCCGGAATGACGTTCACCGCAACTTGTTCAACAGCGCCATCAGCATCTCGCGCTCCTTGGCGTCGAGCGGCGCAAGTGTTTCGCGGGTGATCGCGAGCGCATTCGGCGCCAGCTTTTCCGCAAGCTGCTGACCGGCACGCGTGAGACTCACCAGCAGGCGTCGTCCGTCCTCTGGGTCCTGGCTCGTCTCGGTCAGGCCGCGCGCCGTCAGCCGGTCGATCACGCCCTTGATGGTAGCGACGTCCATCGCCGTGAGCCGTCCGAGCTGGTTCTGCGAGCACGGCCCGGTCTCGGCGAGCTTTGACAGCGCCGCCCATTGGGTCGGCGTCAGGTTGATGCCGATATCGCGCGAGAAGATCGAACTGTGGCGCTGCCAGACCTGGCGCAGGATGAATCCGACCTGCTCGTCGAGCACGTAGGACGACTTGACCGGCTTGACGCCCTTCTTCACCGCGACAGTTCTCGCCATCTGCTCCCCGCCCCTCACAACGACAGATGCGCGTCGCGGATGTCCGGGCGCGCATCGAGCTCGGCCATCGTCCCGCCAAAGCAGATGCGGCCGCGTTCGATGATGTAGGCGCGATCGGAGATCAGCCGCGCGAAGTGCAAATTCTGCTCGGAGACGACGATGCTGACGCCTTCCTTCTTCATGGTCAGGATGGCATCGACCATCTGTTCCACGATCTTAGGCGACAGCCCTTCCGAGGGCTCGTCCAGCAGCACCAGTGACGGATTGCCCATCAGCGTGCGCGCGATCGTCAGCATCTGCTGCTCGCCGCCGCTCATGCGCCCACCCGGACGGTTTTTCATCTCGCCCAGGTTCGGAAACAGCGCGAACAGTTTTTCGCGCGTCCAGTATGGCGCGTTCGGACGCTTCGGCTGGCGGCCGACTTCAAGATTCTCCTCAACGGTCAGGTCGGTGAAGATGCGCCTTTCCTCCGGCACATAGCCGAGCCCTTCCCGCACGATCTCGTGCGTCGGCCGCAGCGAGACGTCCTTGCCCTCGAACATGATCCGGCCCGAGCGCTGCGCGACGAGGCCGACGATCGAGCGGAACGTCGTCGATTTGCCGGCGCCGTTGCGCCCCAACAGCGCTACCACTTCGCCTTCGCCGACCTCGAAACCGATGTCGAACAGGATATGCGCGGGGCCATAATGGCTGTTGAGCCCCTCGACCGTCAGCTTCATGACGAGGCTCCCTCGCGGTGGCGGGCATCGTAGACGAGGCCTTCGCCGAGATAGACCGCCTGCACCTGCGGATTGCCGCGCACCTCGGCCGGCGAGCCCTCGGCGATCAGCGTGCCGCGGTTGAGCACAATGATGCGGTCGGCATGCTCGAACACGACATCCATATCGTGCTCGGTGAAGAGCACGCCGATCGACTTCTCCCGCGCGATTCTCGCGGTGAGCCGCATCAGATCGACGCGCTCGCGCGGCGCCATGCCGGCGGTCGGCTCGTCCATCAGCAGCAGCTTTGGCTCGTTGGCGAGCGCCACGGCGAGCTCGAGCCGCTTCAGGTCGCCATAGGCAAGCTCGCCGCAGGGGCGATCCGCGTAGCCGCCCATGCCGACGAGCTCGAGCAGCCGCCCCGCCTCGCCACGATCGAAGTTCGGAGCCGAGCCCCAGAGACTGAACAGCTGCTTCTCATGGGAGATCAGCGCGACCTGCACGTTCTCGCGCACGGTCATGGTGGCGAACGTCGCGGTGATCTGGAAAGTGCGTCCGACCCCGAGCCGCCAGATCTCACGCGGCTTCTTGCCGGTGGTCGCCTCGCCGAGCAGACGGACGTGGCCGGAGTCCGGCCGGTTCTGGCCGTTGAGCATGTCGAAGCAGGTGCTCTTGCCGGCGCCATTCGGGCCGATCAGCGCCAGGATCTCTCCGGCGCGCAGCGAGAACGAGACGCCGCGCACGGCATGAATGCCGCCATAGGATTTGGTCAGGCCTTCGACCGCGAGAAGTGGGGTTGCAACGCTCATTCGGCGGACTCGATCGGCTTGGCAAGCAGGGAGGATCCCGGCGGCGATGCCTTCCTGCGGCGCTGCGCCAGCATCTCCAGCATGCCGACGATGCCCTTGGGAAGGACGACGACGATCAGAACGATGAAGCCGCCGAGCACGAGTTTCGACAGATCGGTCTGGCTGACCAGCCAGATGTTGAGCGCCTTGTAGACGATGGCGCCGACCACCCCGCCCGACACCGTCTCGACACCGCCGAGCAGCACCATGACCAGCGCATCGACCGAGAGCGAGATGCCGAGATTGTCCGGGAAGACGCTGCCCTTGAGATAGGCGAACAGCGCACCGCCGATACCGGCCGTCGTCCCTGCGATCACGAAGGCGGTCCACTGGATGCGCTTGGCGTTGATGCCAACCGCCTCGCTGCGCAAGACGGAGTCACGTGTCGCCCGGAGCGCGTAACCGAACGGCGAGAACACCGCGACCCGCAGCGCGATCGTCACCAGAGCCGTAACGCCGAGCGCCAGCCAATAGAAATGTGACGGGCTCGCCGCCCATTTTTCCGGCCAGATGCCGAGAATGCCGTTGTCGCCGCCGGTCACGCTCACCCATTGGAACGCGATCGACCAGACGATTTGCGCAAAGGCGAGCGTCAGCATCGCAAAATAGACACCCGAGAGCTGCACGGCGAAGAAGCCGAACACGGCCGCGCCCATGCAGCCCAGCAGTGGTCCGAGCAGAAGGCAGACGATCATCGGCAGCCCCGCCATCTTGGCGAGGAAGGCGACACCGTAGGCACCGAGGCCGAAATAGGCGGCGTGGCCGAAGGACGCCAGTCCGCCGACCGACATCAGGAAGTGCAGGCTGACGGCAAAGATCACGAAAATCGCGATCTCCGAGCCGACGGTCAGCGCGTAATTGCCGGCGAACAGCGGCAGCATCGCCGCGACGATCAGCGCTGCGAGCGCGGCCAGTCGCTCGTTCGACGTCAGCGGCCGCCAGGGGTTGACGGTGAGACCGGGCGTCTTGCGCGCGGCCGCCTCCGGCTTGCCGAACAGGCCCCAGGGCCGCACGATCAGCACCACCGCCATCACCAGGAAGACCAGGATGATGGAGATCTTCGGAAAGATCAGGATGCCGAAGGCGTTCAGCTCGGACACCAGCACCGCCGCGACGAAGGCACCGACGATGCTGCCGAGGCCGCCGATCACGACCACGACGAAGACTTCGACGATGATGCGCAGGTCCATGGCATGGTGCACGGCATCGCGCGGGATCTGGAGCGCGCCGCCGAGTGCGGCGAGGAAGACGCCGACGGCGAACACAGACGTGAATAGCCATTTCTGATTGACGCCGAGCGCCGCGACCATGTCGCGGTCCTGCGTCGCTGCGCGCACCAGGACGCCCCAGCGCGTGCGCTGGAACAGCAGCCAGAGAATGCCGAGCACGACCGGCCCGAGCACGATCAGGAACAAATCATAGCTCGGAATGTTCTGGCCGAAGAAATCGACCGCGCCCTTGAAGCCCGGCGCGCGGCGGCCGACGAGATCGTCGGGACCCCAGATCAGAACCACGAGATCCTCGACCATCAAGGTCAGGCCGAACGTGCCGAGCAGCTGGAACAGTTCGGGCGCGTGGTAGATGCGCCGGAGCAGCACCATCTCGACGATTACGCCGATCAGCGCCACCGCAAGCGCGGCCATAACGACCCCGCCCCAGAAGCCGAACGCGCCGGAGAAACGCTCCGTCAGCGTGAAGGCGATGTAAGCGCCGATCATGTAGAAGGCGCCATGCGCGAAGTTCACGATCCGCGTCACGCCAAAAATGATCGACAGGCCCGATGCGACCAGGAACAGCGACGCTGCGCTGGCGAGACCGGTCAGAAACTGTACGACGTAAAAGGCCATCGGCGGTCCGGGTTGGAAGTGCGCGCCAGATCGTGCGGCACGTCAGGTCTCGGTTCACCTCGCCCCGCTTGCGGGGAGAGGTCGAATTGCGAAGCAATTCGGGTGAGGGGGAGTCTCCGCGAACTCGGTGGTCACCTCCCTCGCGGAGACTCCCCCTCACCAAAGCCGATGCTGCGCATCGGCATTCTTCAGGACGGCGGACAGAGGCCGCCTATGCCCTCTCCCCGCAAGCGGGGCGAGGGAGAAGGCAGATCAGTCCCTCGGACGCAGCTTTTCGACTTCCGCGTCGCTTGGCAGATAGTCCGAGCCCTTCTTGTAGGTGGAGTCCACCATCACGCCCTTGCCGTCCTTCTGCGCGGTCTTGCCAAGATAGGCGCCGAGCGTCGACTGATGGTCGATCTTTCGGAAGGTGATCTCGCCGAACGGCGATGGCATCGAGAGACCTTCGGCCGCCGCGATCATCTTGTCGGTATCGGTCGAGCCGGCCTTGGCGATGATCGCCGCTGCCGCCTTGATGGTCTGGTACCCGACGATCGAGCCGAGGCGCGGATAGTCGTTGTACTTGGCCTGGTAGGCCTTCAGGAACGCCTCATGTTCGGGCGTCTTGATCGAGTACCAGGGGTAACCGGTGACGATCCAGCCCTCGGGCGTCTCGTCCTTGAGCGGATCGAGATATTCGGGCTCGCCAGTCAGGAACGACACGACCTCACGCCCCTTGAACAGGCCGCGGGTGTTGCCTTCGCGCACGAGCTTGACGAGATCCGGACCGAAGGTGACGTTGAGGATCGCTTCGGGATTGGCCGCGGCCACCGCCTGCACCACCGGGCCTGCGTCGATCTTGCCCTGCGGCGGCCACTGCTCGTCGACCCACTGGATGTCGGGGCGCTTCTCCGACATCAGCTTCTTGAACACCGCCACCGCGGACTGGCCGTATTCATAGTTCGGCGCGATCGTCGCCCAGCGTTTAGCCGGCAGCTTGGCGGCAGCTTCCACCAGCATCGCGGCCTGCATATAGTTGGAGGGCCGCAGGCGGAAGGTGTACTTGTTGCCCTTCGACCAGGTCACGGCGTCCGTCAGCGGCTCGGCCGCGAGGAAAAACACCTTCTTCTGGTTCGCGAAGTCGCTGACGGCGAGGCCAATGTTCGACAGGAACGTGCCCGTCAGCATGGCAACGCCCTCGCTGGAGACGAGCTCGTTGGCCGCGGTCTGCGCATCCGCCGGCTTGCCGCCGTCGTCCTTGGAGATGACGACGAGCTTCTTGCCGTTGATGCCGCCCGCCGCGTTGATCTCTTCGACAGCGAGCTGCCAGCCCTTGCGATAGGGCTCGGTGAAGGACGGCAGCAGCGAGTAGCTGTTGATCTCGCCGATCTTGATGTCCTGCGCCAGGGCCGAATGGGCCATGCCGCCAGCCAGAAGCGCAAAGGCCGCGCCGACAAAATAGTTTCTTGCTCGCATCCCAACCTCCAGTTTTGACTCTCTACGTCTCAAGCACGATCTTGATCGGAGAACTTGTGCCCATTTCTCCAGATCATGCCCTATCTCAAGCCGTCTTCGCCCTTGATCTCCGCAACCGTCAGCCCGCCGACGCGCGGCAACGGACGGCCACTATCGGTGACGGCGACTGCGACCATGATCTCGTTGGCGCGGGGTGCGTCGTTGATCTGCACCTCCATGCCGTCGAAATGACTGCGCACGAAGGCCGCGTCCTTGTGGCCGAGGGGAATGTCGAGCGTCGTGCCGGGACCGCTGCGCTTCTTCGACGACGGAATCAGCGCAGCGCCCTTGCTCAGCACCTTGCGAACCGGCGCGCCCATCTTTGGGTGGAGGATGGCGGCGGCATGTTCGAGCTCGCCGTTCTCGCCGACGGCCGCAGCCTTGCCGTAGCTCTGGGCCTTCGCGCCATCGATGCCGAGCGCCGCGACCGCGCGCTTCGACAGGAGCTCGCCGAGCTCCTCACCGATTGCGATCAGCGGCGAAAGGTCTTCGACATATTTTCCGGCAAAGGGATTTTCGATGACGGCAATTGCGGCCGCGCGCCGGGTCGGCGGCGACACCTGCCGGCCCATCTCCATCTGCGTCTCTTCGACGACGGTGACGATCTTGCGGATGATCGCGCTCATATTTGTTTCCTTAGGCTCTTCCCTGTTCAGGCATGAACCGCGTTCTCCAGCACTGGCGGGCGCGATCGTTGCCGTTCAATATCCTTTGTTCCGATGACAAGCAAATCACCACAAAGCTGCAACACGGCACCCTCGATCAGTCCTCGATCGAATAGTTGCCGTGCACAATCCGCGCCAGCTTCGAGCGCTGCCGCGATCTCGTTCTGCGACAATTCACCGACTTCGAGGGTGACGAGGCGCGCGCCGAGATCGCTATCAGGCTGAAGCTCATTCGCAGGGCGCCGTATGATCGCGGAATGTCCCGGCAGATCCACGGCATTGGCTATGATGGTGGCCGCCGCATCGGCCTGCGACGCAGTTGCGGCCAGCACCGTCACCGCGTCGGCAATCCCCAGGGAAAAGCTGCGGCCATGCCGACCGCTGGTCGCGATGCCGCGCGCAGCGTCATCCGCATCGACCTTCATCGTCCGCATCACGCCGGCGCGGTCGGGCCGGTCCATCAGGCCTATTGAAAAATGCTCACCCCGGCCAAGATGAAGGGCGATGTCGCCGCCATTGTTGACATAGGCCTGATCAAGCGTCGCAGCGTCCAACATCGCCCGGAGAATCTCCTCCGCCACGCTGCCGGCCACGGCAGCCATCGGCGTGATGAAGCAGTCGGTGGCATAGGGCGCCACCGCAGCATACATGCGGCGTGCGACAACGCCATTCAGCATGCACTTGGCGGGGGCCACCGCCTTGCGCAGTTCGGACAGTTCCGCGCAGAGCTCGTCGAGCAGCCCGGTGAAGCGACCCGCTGCCGCCTCATAGGCCGCACGCACGTCGTGGGTGCGCCCCCTCGCCTCCACGATCAGATCAATCGGCCCATCCTGCAAATGCAGCCGCCGGCCATCAGACAGCAATGCGATTTGCGGGAGCCTCGTCATGCCCGGGGTCCCGGAATCGGATTCTGCCAGGGCAGCTGGCGCACATCATCGCCACCCTTCACTTCGGACAGCGGCTTCACATAATCCATGTGCCCGCCGAGCGCGGCATAGTCGGACAGCTTCATCGTGAATTCGATCGGCGCGACCAGCGCCGGCGTCGGCACATAGCCGAACGCGCCGGCGGGCATCTGCGTCACATCGACCATGTAGGTGATGCCGCCGCCCGGCCAGACATAAACAGGCGCACCGCCGCTGGTGACGCGCGTCAGCGCGTCCTTCACCGAGCGCGTCAGCCGCACCGGATTGTCGGTGACGCCCGCGCGCAGCGAGCCGCCGGCACCAGCCATGAACAGCACCGTGCACAGCGCCGGCTCGCAATTCTCCTGGATGCGCTCGACCGAGAACTTCAGGTCATCAGGCATCTCGATCTCGACCGGCTTCAAGGCCTCGTCGAGCACATAGTATGATGAATGCTCGCCGGTCGTGGAGACCATCAGCATCGAGAGGCCGGCCCTGGCTTCCTTGGCGTCGAAGGGACCGAGAATCGAGAGCGGATCGGAGATGTTGGTGCCGCCCCACCCCGTGCCGGGATCGGCGACCTGGAAATAGCGGCCGGGCGTCGACCGCCGGCCCTTCATCTTGATGCCGGTGTCGGCGATATCGAGCAGCTTGCCGGCCTGGTGCTCGCTCAGCACGCCGGTGATGTGATCGTCGACCACCACGACCTCATCGACCTTGCCGTGCCACTGCTTCGCAAACATCCCGATCGTCGCCGAGCCGCAGCCGACACGCATGCGCTCTTCCCTGACACCGTTGACGATCGGCGGCTGGCCGGCCTGCACCACCACGCTTGCGCCGCCGTCGATGGTGAGCTCCACCGCCTTGCAATTGGCGAGATCCATCAGCGTGTCGCAGGTGACGCGGCCCTCCTTCTTGGAGCCGCCGGTGAGATGATGCACGCCGCCGAGCGACAGCATCTGCGAGCCGTATTCGCTGGTCGTGACGTGGCCGACCGCCTCGCCCTGCGCGCGGACGGTCGCAGTTTCGGGGCCGAGATAGCGGTCGGTGTCGATCTTCACCTTGATGCCGCAATAGGAGAATATGCCTTCAGTGACCACAGTCACCATGTCGACCCCGTCGACCTCCGCGGAGACGATGAACGGCGCCGGCTTGTAGTCGGGATAGGTCGTGCCCGCGCCGATCGCGGTCACGAACGTCGAGGGCTCGTGGACGATCTTGCCGTCCCAATCTTCGGTTCGGCTGAACGGGACGAGCTTGCCGCCATGCGAGACAGTGCGCTCCAGGATCACGTGCGGATCAACGCGAACGAGCTTGCCATCATGATTGGCATAGCGGTCGCAGGCGCCCGCCGCGCCCGGCTTGATGTAGCACATCACCGGACAGGCATCGCAGCGGATCTTGTCGATCGCGGCGCTCGTTATTTCCATCACCATGTCAAAGCCAGCGGACTTGCATTTATCATTCGTATACGAACGATGGTGCGCGCGCTCCCGATAGCTGTCAAGCGGCAGTGCGGCGCAAAAGATGCGACTGCCGCATAAAACCTCATTTGCCTATCCGCTCTGTCCACAAACAAGGCAGTCGCGCTGCAGTGCGGCATGCACGGCTTGCACGTTTGTGTACAAACGGTATCGTCGCGCCATAGATTCAGCAGCACTTCGCCGCGGGCTTGGGAACGAGGATGACGCAAACACCGATCCGCCTCACCGTGAACGGCAGGATCCACGAGGTCACTGCGGCGCGAGAAACGCCGCTGCTCTACGTGCTGCGTAACGACCTCGCGCTCAACGGCCCGAAATATGGTTGTGGCCTCGGCGAGTGCGGCACCTGCACTGTCCTGATCGACGGCGCGGCGGCGCGCTCCTGCGTCATTCCGATCAGCGGCTGCGCCGGCCGCGACATCGTGACGCTCGAAGGGCTCGGCACACGCGACAAGCCGGATGTGGTGCAGCAGGCCTTCATTGACGAGCAGGCCGCGCAATGCGGCTATTGCCTCAACGGCATGATCATGACCACCAAGGCGCTGCTTGCGATCAACCCGCAGCCGACCGAGCAGGAGGCGCTGGCGGCGCTGCGCTACAATCTCTGCCGTTGCGGCACGCATGTCGAAATTCTGCGCGCGGTGATGCGCGCATCGGGCCAGCTCACCGAGGCCACGGATTGATGGCCTCCCCGCATCCGAACGGAGCCGAGCGGCAATCCGGTTCACTCGTTGTCGTCCGCACAGTGGACGAGTGCACATCCGAAACCTTCCTGCGGATCACCGGGGATGGAACAGTCAGCGCCTATAACGGCCATGTCGATCTCGGCACCGGCATCCGCACCGCGCTCGGCCAGATCGTCGCCGAAGAGCTCGACGTCTCCTTTGCCCGCGTCGTCGTCGTGCTCGGCGACACCGCGATCGTGCCGAACCAGGGCGCGACGATCGCCAGCGAAACCATCCAGATCACCGCAGTGCCCCTGCGCAAGGCCGCCGCGCAGGCGCGGCACTTCTTGATCGCGCGCGCAGCCGAGCGGCTGGAGCTGCCGGTCGCCAACTTGCGGATCGAAGACGGCCTTGTTCGCGGGCACGACAATCGCAGCGTCAGCTATGGCGAGCTGATCGGCGGCGAGACGATCCGCCTCGAGCTTGTTGACGACGTCGCCGTGAAGCCTGTCGGCGATTACGCCATCGTCGGCCAGTCGATGCCCCGCGTCGATCTGCCGGCAAAGGCCACGGGCGAGCTGACCTTCGTGCACGACATTCGCCTGCCCGGCATGCTGCACGGCCGCGTGGTGCGTCCGCCCTACGCCGGTGTCGATGCCGGTCCGTTCGTCGGCACCAGCCTGATTGCGGTCGACGAGGCCTCGGTACGCGACATTCCCGGCCTCGTGGCCGTCGTGCGCCTTGGCGACTTCGTCGGCGTCGTCGCCGAGCGCGAGGAGAACGCGATCCGCGCGGCGGAGCAGCTCGCGGTGCGCTGGAAGCCGACGCCGGCACTGACTGACCTCGCCGATGTCGAGACCGCGCTGCGCGCCAATCCGTCGACGCCGCGCACGTTGATCGACAAGGGCGACGTCAGTGCGGCGATTGCCGGCGCGGCCAAGCCGATGCAGCGCACCTATGTCTGGCCGTATCAGATGCACGCCGCGATCGGCCCGTCCTGTGCCGTCGCCGACTTTCAGGACGGCAATATCCGCGTCTGGTCCGGCACGCAGAACCCGCATGTGCTGCGCTGCGATCTGGCCCTGCTGATCGAGCGGGCGGAAAGCGAGATCGAGGTCATCAGGCTCGAGGCTGCCGGCTGCTATGGCCGCAACTGCGCCGATGACGTCACCGCCGATGCGCTGCTGCTGTCGCGCGCGGTCGGCCGGCCCGTGCGCGTGCAGTTGACGCGTGAGCAGGAGCACGCCTGGGAGCCCAAGGGCACCGCGCAGCTGATCGACGTCAATGGCGGATTGGACGCGGACGGCGGCGTCGCTGCTTACGATCTCGCCACGCGCTATCCGTCGAATGCGGCACCGACGCTCGCGCTTCTGCTGACCGGGCGGATTTCGCCCGAACCTGCCGTGCTCCAGATGGGCGACCGTACCGCAATCCCGCCCTATGATTACGACCACATGCGCGTCGTCGCCCACGACATGCCGCCGATCGTGCGTGCGTCCTGGTTTCGCGGCGTCTCGGCGCTGCCGAACACGTTTGCGCATGAATCCTATATCGACGAAGCCGCGACCGAGGCCGGCGTCGATCCGATCGAATATCGCCTGCGCTATTTGAAGGACCAGCGCGCCGTCGATCTCGTCAATGCGGTGGCAGAGCGCGCGGGCTGGACGCCGCGACCGGTACGGCAAGCCAAGGACGGTGAGGTCGTGCAGGGGCGCGGCTTTGCCTACGCACTCTATGTCCACAGCAAGTTTCCGGGCTATGGCGCGGCATGGTCAGCCTGGGTCGCCGACGTTGCGGTGAACAAGACGACCGGCGACGTCAGTGTGACGCGCGTGGTCGCGGGGCAGGACTCCGGATTGATGATCAATCCGGACGGCGTGCGGCACCAGATCCAGGGTAACGTCATCCAGTCCACCAGCCGCGCGCTGATGGAGGAGGTCTCGTTCGAGCGCGGCGCGGTGGCGGCGCGCGAATGGGGCGCCTATCCGATCATTCCCTTCCCCGACGTGCCCAAGATCGACGTGTTGATGCTGCCGCGGCCGGACCAGCCGCCGCTTGGCGTCGGCGAGTCCGCATCGGTGCCGAGCGCGGCAGCGATCGCCAATGCGATCTTCGACGCCACCGGCGTGCGCTTTCGCGAGCCGCCATTTACGCCCGAGCGTATCCTCAACGGGTTACACGGCGATGCATCCGCCACGCCGCAGGCCCTGCCCGCCCCTGCAGCGTCGCCGCCGTCTCGCATCTGGCAAAATCCGTTCGCGAAGCGCGCCGGCATCTTCGCGACGATTGCGGCCGTCTGCACCGCCGCGATCGGCATCGGCGCGGCGCTGCTGCCGGGGCGCGCGATCGCACCGATCGCACGGCCCGACGCTTCGGTCTATTCCGCGGCGACGATCGCGCGCGGCCAGCAGCTCGCCGCGCTCGGCAATTGCGCGGAGTGCCACGCCACGCTTCGAGGCGCACTCAACGCCGGCGGCCGCGCACTGGAGACGCCGTTCGGAACGATCTACTCCACCAACATCACGCCCGACGTCGAGACCGGCATCGGTGCCTGGTCCTATCCCGCCTTCGAGCGCGCGATGCGGGACGGGCTTCATCGCGACGGACGGCAGCTCTATCCCGCCTTCCCCTACACGCATTTTTCGAAGACTGATGATGCCGACATGCAGGCGCTCTACGCTTATCTGATGGCGCAGCCCGCGGTCCGCGCGACCGCGCCGGCAAACACGCTCGCCTTCCCATTCAATCTCCGCCCGCTGCTCGCGGGCTGGAATGCGCTGTTCCATCAGACGCGCGAGTTCAAACCTGATCCCGCAAAATCGGAGCTGTGGAATCGCGGCGCCTATCTCGTCGAGGGTCTCGGCCATTGCAGCGCCTGCCACTCACCGCGCAACGCGCTCGGCGCCGAGCAGCGCGAGGCCTATCTCGCCGGCGGCTTTGCTGAAGGCTGGGAGGCGCCGCCGCTGACTTCGCTCTCGCACGCGCCGATCCCGTGGAGTGAGAACGAACTCTACGCCTATTTGCGCACCGGCCATTCGCGCTACCACGGCGTGGCCGCCGGCCCGATGGCGCCGATCGTCAGGGATCTCGCCGCCCTGCCCGATCAAGACATTCGCGCGATGGCCGCCTATCTCAACTCGTTCAACGACGCGACAGCCGATGCACCTGCGCCGGATGCACTCGCCGCGAATCTCGAGAGCGCAACGCAGGTCACCGTCGCCTCTTCCACCGGCGCGCGGCTTTATCTCGGCGCCTGCGCCGCCTGCCACGAGGTCGGCGGACTGCCGCTGTTCGGCAGCCGCCCCTCGCTCGCGCTCAACAGCAACCTGCACAGTGCAACGTCGGACAATCTCGTTCAGGTCATCCTGCACGGCATCGCCGAGCCCGTCTCGAGCGATCTCGGCTACATGCCCGCCTTCCAGGCGAGCATGAGCGACGCACAGGTCGAGGAGCTCGTCACCTTCCTGCGCAAGCAATTCGCGCCCGACAAGCCCGCATGGACCGGCGTCCGCGAGACGATCGCGCGGGTGCGATCGCCTCCGCACTAAATCAACCGTGCTTCACTTCCACCGGGGGCGTGCCGTGGGTGTGGAACGACTCGATCGTCTTCAGGCCCCACGCCTGGCCCTTCTTGCGCTCCTCCTCGGTCCACACGATCGGCTTCCAGTCCGGCGCGAGGATGAGGCGCGCACCGGCATTGGCGACCTCGACGCGGTTGCCGCCGGGCTCGTAGACATAAAGGAAGAAGGTCTGCTGGATCGCGTGCTTGTGCGGACCGGTCTCGATGTGAACGCCATTCTCCAGGAAAATGTCGGCGGCGCGAAGAATCTCTTCGCGGCTGTCGAGCGCGTAGGTAACGTGATGGAAGCGGCCGGGCACGCCGGAATGGTCGAGCGAATAGGCGAAGTCGTAGCTCTTGTTCGACATGGTCAGCCACATCGCCGCTTCCCGGCCGTCGTTGAGCACGATCTGCTCGGTGAGGCGGCAGCCGAGATAGTTCTCGAAGAACTCGCGGTTGGCCTTGATGTCGACGGCGAGGCAGTTGAGATGGTCGAGGCGGCGAACGTTGACGCCGCGTGCGGGAAAGCGCTGCGCCTGGTTCTTCAGCGCAGGCTTCAGCTCCGGCGGAGCCTGATACCATTCGGTCTCGTAATAAAGCTCGACGATGTGGCCGTCGGGATCGCGGCAGCGGAAGGTCGGTCCCTGCCCCATGTCGCCGTCGATCCAGCCGATGTCGAAGCCGGAGCCCTTCAGCGCGGCGACACGGCGCTCCAGCGCCTGCTGGCTCCGCGCGCGCAGCGCCATATGCTCCATGCCTGACGTCTTCGACGCCGTGAGCTTGAGCGAATAGCGCTCGTAATCGTCCCAGCCGCGCAAATAGACCGACTCGCCCTTCTGCCCGCTCACGGTCATGCCCATGACGTCGACAAAGAATTTCAGGCTCTCGTCGGGCTTCGGGGTCAGCAGTTCCATGTGGCCAAGATGGGCGAGATCGAGGATCGGTTCGGGCTGCATGGTTTCCTCCAAGGCGTGGCTGCGATCCTTGTCACGGGATCGCGCAACCGGGCGCGGGGCGCAATGTCAATGGGTGCGCCCGGGTGGCGCTGCGGCCGCGGGCTCATTTGTACTAATGTACAAATGATTAGGTCCCGTCAACAAACCAAGGCGTGCCCCTTCCGCAACGAATGCCGCCCCGCCTCCCACAACGGCCATCCCCGAACGGCGGACTGACTGCCCGAATGGTAAAATCTTCCTTAATTGCGTCTGAACCCCGAGGCTTGGAAAATCAGCATTTTCAGCGGCTTCTGCCCGCAAGCATGCATTGGGTACAAACCTCATGACCGAATTGTCGCGGATTTAACAAAGCGACCGCGCCTGCCGTTTAACCGTTTGTCCAGCGACGGCCGCGCATAGTTCCGGGAAACATTTTGGCTTCTCGGGTTCATCCATCGTGACATCCTTTGGACGCGTGATTTCGGTTCGCGGATCGCTCGCGCGGGTCGGTCTTCTGGCGGAAAGCCGGATGCCGATTGCGGAAGTGAGGGCGACCGTCGGCCGCTTTGTCAGCATCCGCTGCAACAGTTCGGTCATCGTCGCGATGATCACCGAGGTCTCCTGCGAAAACCTGTCGAACAACGACAACTATATTGCGATCGCTTCGGTCGACCTGCTCGGCGAAATCCTCAACGCCAGCGACAAGCCGAAATTCCAGCGCGGCGTCACCAACTATCCGACCATCGGCGATGCGGTCGAGCTGATCACGAGCCAGGAGCTGCGCACGATCTACGCGCCCACCGGGTCGGACCAGATCAATGTCGGCTTCCTGCAGCAGGACCGCTCTGTCATTGCCTATGTCGACGTCGAGGAAATGCTGTCCAAGCATTTCGCCGTGCTGGGATCGACCGGCGTCGGCAAATCGACCGGCGTGTCGCTCCTGCTCAACGAGATCCTGAAGGCGCGACCGAACCTGCGCATCTTCCTGCTCGACGTGCATAACGAATATGGCCGCTGCTTCGGTGACCGCGCGCTGGTGCTCAACCCGCGAAACCTGAAGCTGCCGTTCTGGCTGTTCAACTTCGAGGAAATCGTCGACGTGCTGTTCGCCGGGCGGCCTGGCGTGCCGGAGGAACTCGACATTCTCGCCGAAGTCATTCCGATCGCCAAAGGCGTCTACACCCAGTACCAGAACGCCGACCGCATTGGCCTGAAGCGCGTCGACCCCAAGCACGTCGGCTACACCGTCGATACGCCGGTGCCTTATCGGCTCGTCGACCTGATCTCGCTGATCGACGAGCGCATGGGCAAGCTGGAAAACCGCTCCTCGCGCATCATCTATCACAAGCTGATCTCGCGCATCGAAGCCGTGCGCAACGACCCGCGCTACACCTTCATGTTCGACAACGCCAATGTCGGCGGCGACACCATGGCCGAGGTCATCAGCCATCTGTTTCGCCTGCCCGCCAACGGCAAGCCGATGACGGTGATGCAGCTCGCCGGCTTCCCGGTGGAAGTCATCGATTCCGTCGTCTCGGTCCTGTGCCGCATGGCCTTCGACTTCGGCTTGTGGAGTGACGGCGTCTCGCCGCTGCTGTTCGTCTGCGAAGAAGCGCACCGTTACGCGTCCGCCGACCGCAATGTCGGCTTCGGCCCGACCCGCAAGGCGGTGTCGCGCATCGCCAAGGAAGGCCGCAAATACGGCGTCTATCTCGGCCTCATCACCCAGCGTCCGGCCGAGCTCGACGCCACCATCATCTCCCAGTGCAACACGCTGTTCACGATGCGTCTTGCCAACGACCGCGACCAGGCGCTGCTGCGCGCCGCGGTGTCGGATGCGGCCGCGAACCTGTTGTCCTTCGTGCCTTCGCTCGGCACCCGCGAAGTGCTGGCGTTCGGCGAAGGCGTGGCGCTGCCGACCCGGCTGCGCTTCAAGGAGGTGCCGCCACATCAACTGCCGCGCGGCGAGGCCACCATCAGCAGCGTGCCGTCGGTCACCTCCGGTCATGACATGCATTTCGTCAGCGCCGTGCTCGAGCGCTGGCGCGGCGCAACCTCGCAGCGCGACGTGCCGAACGACCCGGTGTTCTCGGCATCGCCCGCCAAGACGCACTCCAGCGTCGAGGCCCCGATGCTGCAACCGTCGATGGGGCTGGACCCCGATCGCTTCTCGCTCTTGAAGAAGCCGCTGCGGTAAGAGCAACCTCTCGTGTCCCGGACGCGCTGCAACGCGCAGGCGTTGCTGCGCAGAGCCGGGACCCATGCCGCACACACTGCACTCTCGGAAACATGGGCCCCGGCTCTGCAGCGCACCGCCGAAGAGGCGCTGCGCTGCGTCCGGGGCACGAGACCTTGTGACGCCTCTGGAGCGTCTCTCATACATCGACTATGTTTGCCGCCCCCGATCTGGAATCCATGCCCATGACAAAGCCCGCGCAACGCTTTCCCGCTCCCGCCCTCGACACCCTGCCCGACGACATCCGCACGCGGCTCCTCGCCGTACAGGAGAAGAGCGGTTTCGTGCCGAACGTGTTCCTGACCCTGGCCTACCGGCCCGACGAGTTCCGCGCGTTCTTCGCCTATCACGACGCGCTGATGGAGAAGGACGGCGGCCTCACCAAGGCCGAGCGTGAGATGATCGTGGTGGCGACCTCGGCGGCCAACCAGTGCCAGTATTGCGTGATCGCGCATGGCGCGATCCTTCGCATTCGCGCCAAGAACCCGCTGATCGCCGACCAGGTCGCGGTGAACTACCGCAAGGCCGACATCACGCCGCGGCAGAAGGCAATGCTCGATTTCGCGATGAAGGTCTCGGCCGATGCGCAGCGCGTCTCCGAGGAGGATTTCGCCGCGCTTGCGCCCCACGGTTTCAGCGACGACGACATCTGGGACATCGCTGCGATCTCCGCCTTCTTCGCACTGTCCAATCGGCTCGCCAATTTCACCGGCATGCGGCCGAACGAAGAGTTCTATCTGATGGGACGCCTGCCCAAGAAATAGGTTAAGAAATAAGTTGGACACGCGATGACAGCGCTGGACTGGCCCGAAATCCTGCTTCGCCTTGGCGTTGCGACGCTCGCCGCCGGCGCGATCGGGCTGGACCGGGATTTGCACGGCAAGCCGATCGGGCTGAAGACGCTCGGCATCGTCGGTCTCTCCACCGCGACCGTCGTGCTGCTCGCCGTGCAGTTCGCCGAGCCCGGCAAGGTCACCGATGCTGCCAGCCGAGTCATCCAGGGGATCCTCACCGGTATTGGATTCCTCGGTGCCGGTGTCATCGTGCACCAAAGTACGAGATTTCGCGTCCGCGGACTGACCAGCGCCGCCTGCACCTTCCTCGCCGCCTGCCTCGGTATCGTCTGCGGCGCCGGAGAATGGAAGATCGTCGCGGTTGCTTTGGCTCTGGCCTTCGTACTGCTCACGGTCGGCCGACGCATCGAGCGCCTGCTGCACCGGATGCTCGGCGGCAAGGACGAGGCGCACGAGACGAAAATGCCGGAGCATTGAGCGAGTTCGGTACCAGGACGCAGCGCACGAGTATGCGTTAGAACTCGGCTTGGCTTACAACGCCAGCGGGGCGACCGCCAACGATGATAATGCCGCGTTCGGCAAGTGACCCGCCGCGTCCGTCCGGCGCGGTTACTGTGATAAGGTGCCGTCCATCGCGCAATTGCGCGACGAGTTCGTACCCAAGGCCCAGGTCGCCGTCCAGATCCGAATTCCACCGAATTTCATCGGACCGGACAACACCGAGCCCGCGGCAATCGATCATCGCGCCCAACGGCACGGCGCCTGGTGCTATCGGACACTGGGGATCAGGCAGCCGCAGATAAAGCCGGCGACGACTGCGCTGCAGCTCGAATTGAGAGCTGTCGGCGCTCGCGCTGCGAAATTCCGCGGTTGCGATGGCGCGGAAGAAACAGCGTTCGCCGCCGGGCAAGCGTTCGCTTTCCACCAGCACCTCGCCGTCTGGAGGATCAAACGCGACCGGTTGCCATGTCGCGCGATCATCGCCGCTGAACAGCACGACTATCGACGGCCGGGCCCGCGGATGATGCGCGTGCACGCGCAGTACGAGGAATTGGTCCCGCCGCTCGGGGCCGCTCAGCTCGACCTGCGGCGGTTCGCCCACTTCGAAGGTCGCGAACGGTTCGCGGCCATCATGCAACGAGATGGCAGCGACTTCCTCGCTCGGCCATTCAATCGCTTCATGCAGATCGTAGAATGGCTCGCGGTTGAGCGGAACGGCTACACCTCCTCCACAACAGCCGCAGGTCGCTTGCGCGCGCGTGTAGAGACAATGATGAGTCGCAATGATCCGGCGATGCGCATCGAGCAGATCAACCGAGAGTGGCGAAATGGCGCCATCGCTCGGCCGCGACACCATGCCGGCGGCTTCGATCCGATAAGCCTTACGAATCTCGATGCGGTTCTCGTCGCCGACAGGGCGATGCACTCGCACTGCCAGGATCAGAAGCGAACGAACGCGACGCGGATCGGCGGGTGCGGTTTGGTGATTATCGCGCGCATTAAGGATCTTCAGATAGGTGTAGGGCGAGATCCACTGCTTCGGCTTGTAGGACATGATGTCGGATGTGTCCGACGGACCGAACAGCGTCGGCGGCGTCGTTCCTGGATCGATGCCGACTTCGCCGATGGAGGTCTTGCTTCCACCATAGTTTGGATAGTTTGGGTCGTCGCTGCTGTCGCCTGGCACCGCGACGTGGTTGCAGGTGAAGACGTGTCCCATCTCGTGGGCGAAAATGAAATCGTAGGCAAAACTTGTGTCGCCCCCTGCAAAGGCGGCGCCGACGCCTTCAGCGAGACCGCACCCCGTGTTGTAGGAGCCGGCAGCGGCGGGAATGGCTGCGCTCGGCACAAACGCGAAGACGATATCGCCGAGCTGGAACAGAGCGGTGAAGATGCGCGTGACAGCCAGGTCAGCGAGCAGGCCGGTCCACGCGGTGTTACAACCTCCACCCGTCGCGGCGGACGCAAACGCTGCCGAGCTGTTCGTCGACGTTCCAAGAATCGTCGTCTCAAAATAGGGGAACGGCAGCATCCGTTCGGCCGTGCGCATCGTGCTGAGCATAATCGCATCGGTGGGGCTCGTAACCTTGCCGGCGCTGTCGGTCCAGTTGACCCTGACTACGGCGACACGCGGCGGCCGCACATCGATGAAATCGATATAGCGCCCGGTCGCGACGCGATCCTGGGGCGCGGATGAAACGCCGTCGCTGCCAGCACGCCAGAGCCGGACGGAGAGATAAAAGTGGCCGGTCCGGCAATACCATGCTGGCACGAAGAAATTCAGCGACGAATTGACGTGCACGATGTGCACCGCAAGCGCGCCGGGTCCACCAACTGGGACCGTCAACTCGCTGTCCCACAGATCGCGCGAGAGCTCGTTACGCGCGCCGAGCCGGGCCCCGTCGGCGCGCGTAGGGCCGGTCCGGTAAACGATTCGATCGCCAACCGAAAGCACCAGCTCACCAGTGACGCGTGCGCCAGTGAGTGTGTCCGGCTCGGCAACGCCGGGCTGCACGTACGGATAGGCACGCACCACCAGCGGCTTGAGCGCAACGAGCGGGATCGAATTGTCATCGCCGTAGCTGACGCCGACGGCGCCGTTGTACTGGATTGATTGCGTCAACTCGAGGCCGGCCAGCGCGAGGTGTCGCCTGGGCCACAATAGGTCCGGAAGCTGATTCTGCGGGTCCCAGGGGAGCGGTGGTTGCTCGAGATCCGGCTGCACTGGCTTGCCGCGAAAAAGGCCAGCAAATTGCCGTGCGACCGCCGCAACGAGTGCGTCGAGTTCAGGACCATCTTGGGCGTTCATCTGGCGCTCCATAGGGCGTTTTCGAGCGCAGTGGGTACCGACGCCCGGCCCGACTACCGCTGCATTTCCTACGGCTGCGAAGCGCTATGCCGCTAGCGCTTTTCCATCAACTCGAGCGCCGGGGCAAAGCGCTCGGCAAATGTCAAAGTCTTTGCGTGATAGGCTGCGGCAAACGAGGCCGAGAAGAATGTGTAAATTCCTGCTGAGGCGACCGCGAGCAAGGCAGCGGCGAAGACCAGACGGCGCATTCCTGCCTCCTGTGTGGGCTTGATTGCGCGTCAAAATGGAACGGCTTTGTTTCAGGACCTTTTCGTGCGCGCGGAAAATGATTTCGCTCAAGAGACTGTGATGAGGTCCGTGAGGCCGCACCCACCTCCGTATGGTCGCTCATTTCCAAGGCCCACTGCCCGGGCTCGTACACTCGAGCGACAGCGAGAGATTCTCGTGCGCGTCAGACTAGTCCAAAGCGACGCATGGGCAGCGCGAACTTCACGCTCGAAAAGCGCGACTAACAATAGTCATCGTTGTTTTGCAACGGCGCGAGCCGAGCCGGGAATTTTGCGCCGGACATCACGATCGTGAATCGCAAGACTGCCGCGACAAGCAGCCTTGCTGGAATGAAGAGCCTTCGCGGAACGCTCAAGTGAACGTCGCCATTCAGAAGCTCAATGGCCTGTGGCACCTCGTTGTCGGGTCGTGTCAGATCCGAACTCCGTTCCTGGAAACCCAGGACCGCGAGTTGGTCGTGACTTACGCCCGGCGCGTCTACCCTGGCGCCAAGATCTTCCTACGCGAGTGACGTGAGCATCGCGCCTCAATCATCATCCGCCGGCCCGCACCAGCCGGGCAGATAGATCGCATCCTTGCTCTTGGCCGCGGACAGGGCCTTCTCGAGCGCCTTGTCGAAATTGGCGTCCACCGCCTTGCGCGACAGTTTTCGGCGCAGAAAGTCGGCCCACAGGAATTCCGAGAACGGCGTCGTATCCTTGGCAAAACCGCCCATGCGGCGGAGCTCACCGGCAAGGCTCCGGAAGGGATCATCCTTGAGATCGGCGACCGATTTCGGCAAATCGCGGAACGGCCGCCGTTCGCCCTTGGCATCGTAAGGATAGACCCAGCGCTTGTTATCCATCACTCCCCAGAACGCTTCGCGCTCGACCATGCGGAGATCGCCGACGACGGTCACCAGCACCTCCTTGATGCCCTCGTCATGCAGCGCGCGGCCGAGATGATGATGGTCGATCACGTAGTAGCGCTCGTCGGGTCCGAAGACGACGGGGATCATGTGGGTGCCCAGCAGATCGGATTGCTTCTTCTTGGCGTGCTCGCGCCAGCGCCTGCGCTTCTCCTTGACCTCACGCATGCCGACCGTCATCTGCGTCGGCCGAAGCGACAGGATCGACACCGGATGCACTCTGGGTTCGCGCGCGTGGGTGGTCATCATGATCGAGGGCCTCTCACATAGTTGCAACTTGTGGTTTGAGTTCCCCAGATTATGCCATGGGCCTTGGCGCTGCAAAATGCGCTCGGCCCGGACACGGATCACAAGCCGATGTTCACGGGACAGGGTCAGGCAAGGTCCATGGCTCTTGCTGCAATGCAACCCGGCGTTTCCTGACACCGGTCTGACCGCCAATTTCGCGATCGTTCGCAAGGTTCATGAAAGAGCGTGAGAAAGCGCAATGCGCGGGCGCGCCGAGAAGATTTTCTGCAACGCGTTCATCACGTGTGCTATCTAAAAAGTGCGCTTCGGAGTGATCCCCGCACCATGAAAACCCAGCGGCCCAAAAGCTCGGATGACGAGCACCGGGTGCTCCAGTTCAGGCCGCGCACCTCGTCCTCCCCGACGGTTCACCGGGGTAGCGGCACCGTGCAGCCGCTCCGCGCCGCGCCCGAGTCGCTCGACCTGTCGCGCTACGAGCAGCCCCGCCCCGAGCCCGATGATTTCCGCCACCGCATGCTCGCCAATGTCGCCGCGCTTGCCTTCACCATCGCGCTGACCGCGATCGGGATCTGGCTCGCCGTGAGCATCGCCGACCTGCGCCGGACCCAGGATTGCGTGCTGATGGGCCGCCGCGACTGCGTCAAGATCACGACGCCGCATATCTAGGCCCGGCCTCGCCGCCGGTCCTCAGGTGGAACGGACTCTGGCGGGCATCCCCAGCCGGGTGTCTCCTCGCCTGCCCGGCTCCATTGAACTCAGGGCGGCGCTCCGATATACGGGCTTTCGACCCGGCCAGAGGGGGGTTGAGGGCGTCACTCGGGGCGCGATGCCCACCCACCGCGCCACTCTGGAAAACCTGTAAAATATCCGCAATATATCAAAGGCTTAGTGATGTCCTCCACATTCGATCAGGTCGCTACGATCATCGCTGAAACCTGCGACATCCCGCGCGACACGATCACGCCGGATAGCCACGCCATCGATGATCTCGGCATCGACAGTCTCGATTTCCTGGACATCGCGTTCGCAATCGACAAGCAGTTCGGTATCAAGCTGCCGCTGGAAAAGTGGACCCAGGAGGTCAACGACGGCAAGGCGACCACCGAGCAATACTTCGTTCTGAAGAATCTGTGCGCCCGCATCGACGAACTGGTTGCGGCCAAGGGCGCGAGCGCCTGAGCGCGCGGTCATGCAACTCGAATACTTCCACATGATCGATCGCATCGTCGACCTCAACGTCGACGAGAAGCGAATCGTCGTCGAGGCGCAGGTCCCGAACAAGAGCACCATCTTCGAGGGGCACTTCCCGGGCTATCCCTTGATGCCCGGCGTGCTCTTGATCGAATCGATGGCGCAGGCCTCGGGCTGGCTTCAGCTCGGCGTCCTGAGGTTCGAGCGCATGCCGATCCTGGCCGCCGTGAAGGAGGCCAAGGTCCGGGGCTCGGTGTTCCCCGGCGATCTCATGAGCATCGAGGCAACCCTTACCCATGAAGGCTCCGGCTACGCCATGACCGAGGCCAAAATCAGGGTCGGCGGCAAGCTGCGCGCCAATTCGACACTTACTTTCACGCAGATTCCCTTCCCCAATGCGGATATGCGCGGCTACATGGACGCGTTCGCCAAGCGCATCGGCTTTCCGCAACAGGCCGTATCGTCATGACTGAGACTGCTTCGAAGCCCGGCCAGACGGAAGTCTGGATCACCGGCATTGGCCTCGCCACCTCGCTCGGCGAAGGGCTGGACGCCAACTGGGCCGCGCTCCAGGAGAAGCGCGTCAATGTCGATGAGAAGGGTTTTGCGCCCTGCATCGTGCATCCCCTGATGCCGGTCAGCTTCGACAGCCAGATCCCGAAGAAGGGCGACCAGCGCCAGATGGAAGCCTGGCAGCGCATCGGCACCTATGCCGCGGGCCTGGCGCTCGACTCCGCCGGGATCAAAGGCAACAAGGACATTCTGTCGAAGATCGACATGGTGGTCGCCGCCGGCGGCGGCGAGCGCGATCTCAACGTCGACAGCGGCGTGCTCACGGCAGAGGCCAAGGGCGCCAACGCGCCCGGCTTCCTCAACGAGCGGCTGATGAGCGATCTCAGGCCGACGCTGTTCCTGGCGCAGCTCTCGAACCTCCTCGCCGGCAACATCGCCATCGTGCATGGTCTCGGCGGTACCTCGCGCACCTTCATGGGCGAAGAGGTTGCGGGCGCCGATGCCGCGCGCATCGCACTGTCGCGCATCGCCTCGGGCGAGAGTGACATCGCGCTGGTCGGCGGCTCGCACAATGGCGAGCGCAAGGACCTGTTGGTTCTCTACGAATTCGGCGACTTCAACCTGAAGGACAAGTTCGCACCCGTGTGGGCGCGCAAGGATCACACCGGCTTCGCGCTCGGCTCGGCCGGTGCGTTCCTGGTGCTGGAGTCCAGGGCGCACGCCGAGGCACGCGGCGCAAAGCCGTTCGCAAAGCTGTCGAGCGTCGTCGCCGACCTCGCCCGGCGCAAGCAGCCCGGCGACATGGCCGCGACGCTGGAGAAGCTGTGGGCCAAGCTGCCGACGCACGCGGGCAAGGGCGCGATCATATCAGGCGCGACCGGCGCGGAGCCCGCGACCTCAGAGGAGCGCGGCTTCCTGAAGAGCCATGCTGATTTCCCGGTGCGCGCGACCGGCACGATGTTCGGCCACACCATGGAAACGCAATTCCCGCTCGGGATTGCGCTCGCCGCGCTGTCGATCTCGCGCGGCGCGCTGTTCCCGCCGAACGACACCACGGGGACCGAGATTGAAATGCAGGGAGCGCCCACCCAAATTGTTGTGGTGGGAGCCGGACACTGGCGCGGCGAAGGCATGGCGCTGGTCGAGGCCGTGAACTAAAGCGCGTCGCGCTTTAGTTGGTTATTGTTTGAGCATGATCTTTTCGGAAAACCGCATCCACTTTTCCGGATCATGCTCTAGCGGGGAATCGACATGACTGCACCACGCGACAAATTCGGGCGTCCCGTCGTCGTCGTTACCGGCATGGGAATCATGACCTCGCTCGGTGCTGGCAAGGCCGACAATTGGGCAAAGCTGGTCGCCGGCGAATCCGGCATCCGCACCATCACGCGCTTTCCGATCGACGGCCTGAAGACCACCATGGCCGGCACGGTGGATTTCGTCAGCGTCGATCCGTTCTCCTCCACGGCCCTGTCCGAGCGGATGGCTGATCTCGTTACTCAGGAAGCACTCGAGCAGGCCGGCATCGGCGCCAAGGGCGATTTCCCGGGTCCCCTCTTCCTGGCGGTCGCGCCGGTCGAGGTCGAGTGGCCGCAGCGCCGCGAGCTCGGCCGCGCCGCCGGCAAGCTTGACGTAAACTACGACGATCTCCTGCGTATCTCCGGCGGCGGCAAGTTCGCCGCCTATCATCACCGCTTCATGTTCGGCTCGGTCGCCGCCTACCTCGCCGAGACCTTCGGAACCAAGGGTTCGCCGATCTCGCTGTCGACGGCCTGCGCCTCGGGCGCGACCTCGATCCAGCTCGGCGTCGAGGCGATCCGCCGCGGCGAGACCGATGCCGCGCTCTGCGTGGCGACCGACGGCACCGTGAATCCGGAAGCCCTCGTGCGCTTCTCGCTGCTCTCGGCGCTGTCGACCCAGAACGATCCGCCGCAGGCGGCCTCCCGTCCCTTCTCCAAGAACCGCGACGGCTTCGTCATGGCCGAAGGTGCCGGTGCCCTCGTGCTCGAAAGCTATGAAGCCGCAACCGCGCGCGGTGCAAAGATCCTTGGCGTGATCGCCGGCTGTGGCGAGCTTACTGACTCCTTCCATCGCACCCGCTCTTCGCCCGACGGCAAGCCGATCATCGGTTGCATGAAGAAGACACTGGCCGATGCCGGCATGGAGCCGGACCAGATCGACCACATCAACGCCCACGGCACCTCGACGCCCGAAAACGACAAGATGGAGTACAATACGACATCGGCCGTGTTCGGCGAGCTCGTGCAGAAGATCCCGGTCACCTCCAACAAGTCGATGGTCGGCCACACGATCTCTGCGGCCGGTGCGGTCGAGGCGATCTTCTCGCTGCTGACGCTCGAGCATCAGCGCATTCCGCCGACGATCAACTACGACATTCCGGACCCCACGATCCTGTTCGACGTCGTCGGCAACAAGGCGCGCGACGCCCGCGTCAGCGCGGTGATGTCGAACTCGTTCGGCTTCGGCGGCCAGAACGCCTCGCTGATCCTGACCCGCGAACCGGCCTGACCTGGACGCATGGCACTGCTTCCTGCGAGCACGAAGGCCCGCGCGCGGCAGGCCGCCAAATCGCTCGGCGGAAGCCTGATCGGTGCGGCCACCGTCGGCATGCTGCGCACCACGCGCTATTTCGATCCGGTCAAGACCTCGGACTTTTTCGCACGCGTTACGAAGATGATCGGCCCGCGCCTGCGCGAACACCGCATCGGCCGAGCCAACCTCACCGCCGCGTTTCCGGAGAAGTCGCCCGAGGAGATCGAGGAGATCCTGATGGGCGTCTGGGACAATCTCGGCCGCGTCGGCGCCGAATTCGCCCATATGGACCACGTCTGGGACTACGACCGCGACCATCCGGAAAAGAGCCGGATCGAATTACCCCAGCGCACCATCGAGCTGTTCGACCAGATCCGCGACGACGGCAAGCCGGCGCTGATCTTCACCTCGCATCTCGCCAATTGGGAATTGCCGGCGCTCGCCGCGGTCGCGCACGGGCTGGACACTGCGATCCTCTATCGCCGGCCGAACATCGCCTCCGCGGACCGCATCATCCAGGAACTGCGCCAGGTCAACATGGGCACGCTGATCCCTGCGGGCCGTGATGCGCCTTTGCGGCTCGCGCAGGCGCTGAAGGACGGCAAGCACGTTGGAATGCTGATCGACCAGTATCTGACCGGCGGCGTCGAGGTCACCTTCTTCGGCCGCAAGACCCGCGCCAATCCGATGCTGGCGCGCCTGCTGCGCCAGGTCGAATGCCCGATCCACGGCGCGCGCATCATTCGCAAGCCCGGTGGCCGCTTCGCCGGAGAGCTAACCGAGGAGGTCAAGCCGGTGCGCGACGCCGAGGGCAAGATCGACATCCAGGGCACGACGCAGGCGATCACGAGCGTGGTGGAAGGTTGGGTCCGGGAAAATCCCGAGCAGTGGCTCTGGTTGCACCGCAGGTGGCGGTAGGCAGCAAAGCTTTCTCCGTCATGGCCAGGCTTGTCCCGGCCATCCACGCGCTCCAAACACGAGATCAAAGACGTGGATGCCCGGGATAAGCCCGGGCATGACGACCGAACACGCTGCACCGCCCCCTACTGCTCCGGCAATCCTGCGTCCACCATTCCCTGAACCACCCGATCGAACGCTGCGATACACACCGGACTTGCGTTCTTCATCGGCGGCCAGACGTTGAGCCTGGTCGTGCCGGGCCGCAGCCTCAGCCCCTCCTCGATCGCCGCCCTCGCCTCCTCGAGCCGGCCTAATCTCTGGTAGGCAACCGCGAGCAGCATGTGCGAGCGCCCGGTCGCCGGCGTGATGGCGATCGAACGCTGCAGCCACGGCAGCGCCTCCTCGTCGCGGCCAATCAAGAGATTCGCCAAGCCCGCGCCGAGCAGCCATGTCCAGCGCGAGGCCGACGGCGTATCGTAGCGATCGGCTTGCCGGAATGTCGCGAGCGCATCATCGAAGCGGCCGAGATAGATCTGCCCGAGGCCGATCAGATAGAGCGCAGACCCGTCCCACGGATCGAAGCTCAATGCCTTGGCGCAGGTGACGAGACTTTCCACAAAATGGTTGGTCGCGCTGAGGAAGCGGCAATAGGCCTCCAGCACCGGTATAGAATTCGGCTTCGACCGCAACGCCTGCTCGAGCGTCGCATTGGCCTTCGCCTCGACCGCGACCGCCTCGTCCGGGCTGAACCAGACCATCTGGATGCCGCGGAGCTGCAGCGAAGACAGCGCAACCGCGATATCGAGATTATCGGGGTCGTCGGTGAGCGCCTTTTGCAGCATGGTCTGCGCCATGCCGAAACGCTCGCGCGTGGTCTGGTTGATCGATGCGATGGCCTGCTCGATCGCGACCCTGTCACCGCCCGCCGACGCCCCACGGGCGCGGGAGGGCGCCGCACTCGGCTCCAGCATTTCGTTGAGGCGGCGCGCAAGCGCATGGCCGACACCCGCGGCAAGTCGGGACTGCGCGAGCTGCGCGTCCGCCTCGTCAGCGTTGACCGAAGCCGCGATGACCGACTGAACCTCGCCGGTGCCCGCCTTGATAAGGCGCGCCCGCAACGTCCAGGACTGCTCGCTGTGCTGCAGCTCGCCCCGGATTTCGTAATCGGACGGCGCGGCAAGCGCGCCGGTGCTTTCGACAGCCGCCAGCGCAGGCGAGCGCGGCGCGACCACGCTGATGTTCTGGATCTTGGCAAAGCCATCCGTGAGGCGCCCGGTGACCTCCGTCGCCATCACCGCGCCGCCCGGGTCGCTGCTGGCGTCAACGATCGGCACCACGGCGATGCGGGGCGGCGTTCGCTTGGACAGGAGGTCCGGCTTCAACACCGGCGCGGCAACCGCAAGCCCAAGGAGGATCGCGCAGAAGCCGGTGACGGCGGGGATCATGACCCGCCGGCTCAGGATGGTGCGACGCGGCCTCGCAGATGCCGGGACAGGCTCGACCGGTGCCGCAGGCTGGAGCTCCCCGGCCGGGTCGGCCGAGGGCGGCCCGGCATGAGCGGGGCTGGCGGCCGGTTCAGCCGACACCTCCGCGGTCAGCAAGTAGCCGCCGCCGGAAGCGAGCTTGATCATCTGCCGCCGCTCGTCGCCGAGCGCGGTGCGAAGCTCGCGGATGCATTGGAACAGGCTGTCCTCGCCGACATGGACGTTCGGCCAGACCGCCTCCATCAGCTCCTGCTTGCTCAGGACCCGGCCGCCATTGGTGGCGAAATGCCGTAGCATCTCAAAGGTCTTGGGCCGGAGCTTGATCGCAACGCCATCGGCCCCCCGCAGCTCCGCGCGCTGCTGGTCCAGCTCGAAGCCGGCGAAACGAAGCACGTTGTCCCCCAAAGCGTCTCTCCAGACGGCCCATATAGTGGAAGTCCGCCAAAATTGCTCGAAAAACGGGTCTGAATTGTAAATTTCAGAAACCTTCAGAAACTTGCCAACGCCTTATCAAGACACCGCTTCCCTCTCGGTGAGATGAAGATGCGGCAGACTCGACTTTCCGGGCTGCGGGAATGATCGCGCACGGACGAGCTGCCAGGCTGATCCGTGCCGCGCGGCGGGGGGGAACGCAACGGTGGCAGCGGCAGCGGATCAATTTGGCGGCAAGCACCGCTTGCGGGCGCTCTTTTTGGTGTCAACGGCCTTGGCGTTGGTATCGACGCTGCCGGCGCTGGCCCAAAGCACGGGCGCCAACGGTGTGGCTGGCGGTAACGCGCCAGGCAGTTCG
>NZ_LGHL01000209.1 GCF_001908205.1 Bradyrhizobium sp. NAS80.1 | reverse complement strand
AGCCGCCGCCGACATAGGGATTGACCACGCGCACCTTGTTGGCGTCGATGCCGAGCTGCTCGGCAACGCCATTCTTCAAGCCGTAGACATATTGGCTCGGCTCGTAGATGACGAGGTTGTCGCCCATCCAGGCGCAGCTCGTCGTAAACAGCTCCATCGGGTTGTGGTGCTGTGTCGGTGTATCGTAGGAAGCGGTTATCTTGACCTCAGCGGCATCGAATGCCTTGGCGAAATCGCCGACCTTTGGGTCTTCCTTGAATTGCGAATTCTGGCCTTTCGCAGCTGCCGTTGTCGTCCCCGGCGAACCGAAGGTCGCACTCGGTACTGTGGCGGTATAGCTCACCTTGACGCGGTTGGCGGCCTCGCGCGCGGCCTCGTAGCTCTCCGCAAGGACCACCGCGATGATCTCGCCGTCATGCGCGATGTCGGCCGATCTCAGCGGTTGTATCGTCGTGCCCGCATAACCGCCATTGCTGAAGAGTTTTGACTCCTTCAGCTTCGGTGCGTTCTCATGCGTGACGATGTCGATCACGCCGCGGACGCGCCTGGCATCATCGAGATCGAAGCTGTTGATGCGGCCCTTGGCAATCGCGCTGGTGACCAGGAACGCATAGGCCGGGTTGTCCAGCGGCATGTCGGATCCATAGGTCGCCCGCCCCGTGACCTTTGCGGTCGCATCATAGCGCGGCACGGGGTGGCCCATATTCGCCTTCGGCTCGGGAGCAGCAGCAGTCATGGTCAGATCTCCATCGTTACGGCCTGCTGGAGCGCGCGTGCCACCACGCGCTTGCCGAGGGCGATCTTGAAGCTGTTGTGCTGGCGTCCCCGGGCGTCCGCGAAGGCGGCATCCGCGACCCGCTGCGCCAGACCATCATCGAACTTCTGGCCCTTGAGCAGCGCTTCCGCCTCGCGCGCGCGCCAGGGTACTGTGGCGACGCCGCCGAGCGCGACGCGCGCGTCCCGGATCGTGCCGCCCTGCACATCGAGTGCGACGGCGGCCGAGGACAGTGCGAACTCATAGGATTCCCGGTCACGTACCTTCAGATAGACCGAGCGCGGCCAGCGGCCGGGAACAACGAAAGCCGAGATCAACTCGCCGGGCTGAAGCGTGGTCTCGATCTCGGGTGAATTGCCGGGCGCCTTGTGCAGCCTGGCGAACGGCATGCTGCGGGTGCCGGACTTGCCGGTGACCTCGACCATCGCGTCCAGCGCGATCAGCGCCTGGGCGAAATCGCCTGGATAGGTCGCGATGCATTGGTCGGAGGTACCGAGCACGGCATGCATCCGGTTGACACCGTCCATCGCGGCACAGCCGGAGCCGGAATTGCGCTTGTTGCAGTTCTCGTAGGAGACATCACGAAAATAGCTGCAGCGCGTCCGCTGCATCACGTTTCCGCCGAGCGTTGCCATGTTGCGCAATTGGGCGCTGGCGGCGAGCTTCAGGGAATTCGCGATCACCGGATAGTTACGCTGGATCTCGTCATGCGCGGCGACATCGGACATCTTCGCGAGCGCTCCGAGCCGTAAGTTGTCGCTTCCAGGCTCGATCGCCGACCAGCCGCGTGCGAGCGGATTGATATCGACGATCGCCGCGGGCCGCATCACATCCAGCTTCATCAGGTCAATCAGCGTGGTGCCGCCGGCGAGCGGCTGAGCCGTGGCCTGCGTCAGCGGATTGCTGGCCGCCGCGGCAGCGCTGAGCGCCTGCACGGCCATGTTCGGGTCTGTTGCCCTCTGATACGAAAACGGTCGCATGCACCTAGCCTTTCATGATTTCGGGCGCGGCCTGTTTCACGGCGGCGACGATGTTTGGATAGGCGGCGCAGCGGCAGATGTTGCCGCTCATGTATTTACGGATGTCGGCATCGGTCCCTGCGTGCCCCTCCTTGACGCAGGCCACCGCCGACATGATTTGGCCAGGCGTGCAGTAACCGCACTGGAAAGCATCGTTGTCGACGAAGGCCTGCTGCATCGGATGCAGCCGATCGCCGGTGGCCAGCCCCTCGATCGTCGTGATCTCCTGCCCTTCGGCCGCAAGCGCGAGCGTCAGGCACGACACCACGCGCCGATCGCCGATCAACACCGTGCAGGCGCCACACTGGCCGTGATCGCAGCCTTTCTTGCTGCCGGTGAGCCTTAGATGTTCACGCAGCGCATCCAGCACCGTGGTCCGCGCGTCGATGCTCAGGCGCTTGTCCTGGCCGTTCACCCGCAGCGTGACATCGACGGGAAGCGCCGGATCCTGCGCAACTGGCGCTCGCGCGTCCTGCGCGGCTGCGCGCGCCGTCATCGGAATAAGTGCAGCTCCTGCGGCGCCTGCCATGAAGGCACGCCTGTTGAATCCGGGTGATCGGGAACTTGAATTGTCGGACATGGACGGCCTCCGCCGCTTCACAACAAAGCAGCGCACGCCTGCACCGCTCACGGCCCGTCAACTTGGGGCAATGAGCTCCGTTCCGAACGAGAAAGGGCGACGCGATGGATACCGCGTCGCCCCTCCGTCAACTTTTCCTGATCTTTACGCTAGGAACTTTGTTCCCGCACGTAGCGGTCAATAGCCGAGCGCGCAGCCGTCCTTACGCGGGTCGGAACCGCCGGTCAGCGTGCCCTTGTCCCAGTCGATCCAGATCGCCTGGGCGCCGCCGAGCGGGCCGACCACGCTGGTGGTCTTGTGGCCGAGCTTCTTCAGCCCCTCGACGATGTCAGCCGGCACGCTGTCCTCGAGTTGGTACTGGCCCTCGTAGTGCAGGCCGCGCGGCATGTCGATCGCCTCCTGCACGTCGCAGCCATAGTCGAGGATGTTGGTCAAGAGACGGGTCTGGCCGGTCGGCTGGTACTGTCCGCCCATCACTGCGAACGACATCGTCGAACGGCCGCCCTTGGTGAGCAGCCCGGGCATGATCGTGTGCAGCGGGCGCTTGCCGCCTTCGATGCAGTTGGGATGGCCCGGCTGGATGCGGAAGCCGCCGGCGCGGTTCTGGAACAGCACGCCGGTCTTGTTGGAGACGATGGCGGAGCCGAAGGAGTGCGCGACCGAGTTGATGAACGAGCAGACGTTGCGGTCCTTGTCCACCACAGTGATGTAGATGGTCGATGGGTTCATCGGCGGCGCGACGTTCGGCAGATCGAGCATGCCGTCCATGCGGATCTTGCTGATGTATTCGTCGGCAAAGCCCTTTTCGAGCATCTCGGCGACGTTGATCTTCATGTGCTCGGGAGAGGCAACATGCATCTCGCGATTCATGTAGGCGATGCGCGCGGCTTCCGCTTCGAGATGGAAACGCTCGACGCTGAGCGGGGCGAACTTGGTCAGATCGAACCGCGACAGGATGTTCAGCATCAAGAGCATGGTGACGCCCGGGCCGTTCGGCGGGCACTGCCAGACGTCATAGCCCTTGTAGGTGGTGCCGATCGGCGTCGTCACCTCGGTGGTGTGTGCGGCGAAATCGTCGAGGGTGTGCAGACCGCCGATGCCACGCAGCGTCTCGACCATGTCCTCCGCGATCGGCCCCTTGTAGAACGCGTCGCGGCCGTCCTTGGCGATCGCGCGCAGCGTCTTGCCGAGCTCCGCCTGGCGGATGACGTCGCCCGCCACCGGCGGCTTGCCGTGCGGCAGGAGATAGCGCTGGGTGTTGGTGCCGTTCTTCAGCTTCTCGAACTGATTCTTCCAGTCGAAGGCAATGCGGGGCGCAACGACGTAGCCTTCTTCGGCCGCCTTGATCGCGGGCTGCAGCAGCCGGTCGAAGCCGAACTTGCCGTGCTCGCGCAGCACGGTGGCGAAGGCATCGACCACGCCGGGGATCGAGACCGCATGCGCCGAGGTCAGCGGCACCGAGTTGATCTTGCGCTCGAGATACCAGTCGGCATTGGCCGCCTTAGGTGCCCGGCCAGAACCGTTATAGGCGATGATCTTGCCTTCGCCGCGCGGCTGGATCAGCGCGAAGCAGTCGCCGCCGATGCCGGTCGATTGCGGCTCGATCACGCCGAGCACGGCCGATCCGGCCACCGCCGCGTCCACCGCCGTGCCGCCCTCGCGCAGCACCTCGATCGCGGCTAGCGACGCCTGCGGATGCGAGGTCGCCACCATCGCGTTGGTGGCGTGAACCGTGGACCTGCCGGGGAAATGGAAGTTTCTCATTCTTGCTCTCTGGCCTCTAGGCTAAGTCGTCGGGCGCTGATGGCGCGCCGGCTCGGAACAACCCGGCCTACATGACACATTCCGGCCCGCCCCGGCAATGGCTGGCATACCAGGAAAATGGCTGCCATCCGCTGGGCGTTAGACCTTTTGCAGGCCCCGGCCATGCGGGTTTTCTGGGCGGCGGCCGCCTGCTAAACGAGCCGCCATGTCTGACAAGAATTCGGTCTTCAAGGTCGCCGCCTTCTACCAATTCGCCGCCCTGCCCGATTACCGCGAGCTGCGCGAGCCGCTGCGCGCGTTCTGCGCTGGCCTGGCGCTGAAGGGCAGCGTGTTGCTGGCCCAGGAGGGCATCAACGGCACGATTGCAGGAGCCCCGGAGGCGATCGACGCCTTCGCCCATGAGCTCGCGCACGGCGGCATGTTCGGCGGCAGGCTCGACAATCTCGAATTGAAGTTCTCGACCGCCGAGGCGATGCCGTTCGGCCGGCTCAAGGTGCGGCTGAAGAAGGAGATCGTCACGCTCGGCGATGAGGCCGCCGATCCGACGCGCCAGGTCGGCACTTACGTCGATGCGAGCGAATGGAACGCGCTGATCTCAGCACCCGACACGCTGGTGCTCGACACCCGCAATGCTTTCGAGGTGGCGATGGGGACGTTCGAAGGCGCCGTCGATCCCGGCATCAAGAGCTTTGGCCAGTTCAAGAATTTTGCCGCAGAGCAGCTCGATCCGGCAAAGCATCGCAGGATCGCGATGTTCTGCACCGGCGGCATCCGCTGCGAGAAGGCGAGCGCGCATCTGCTCGCGCGCGGCTTTGCCGAGGTCTATCACCTCAAAGGTGGCATTCTGAAATATCTGGAAGAAGTGCCGGAGACGCAGAGCCGCTGGCGCGGCGAATGCTTCGTGTTCGACGAGCGCGTCGCGCTTGGCCACGGTTTGCGCGAACGGGACAAGGGACACGGCCGTGACGAATGAGATCAAGATTCTGAGCGAGCGCATCGACAAGCTGGAGACGCGCATCGCCTATCAGGACGACACGATCGAGGCGCTGAACCAGACCATCACCGCGCAGTGGAAGCAGATCGACGCGCTGACGCGGCAGATCGCGCAGTTCAGTGAACGGTTGCAGGAAGCAGAAGCGAATGCGCCGGGTCCTGCCAACGAGCGCCCGCCGCATTACTGAGGCAAAGAACTACTGGCCCGACGCCTTGGGCAGCAGGTTCGTCACCTCGCCCGACATCACCAGGCGGTCGCGCCCGGCTTCCTTCGCCGCATAGAGCGCCTGGTCGGCAGCCTCGATCAACGAGCCGACGCCAGCCGTGCGCTCCAGCGCCGGCCGGCAGGCCGCCCCGCCGAGCGATGCGGTGACACAGCCCGAAGCGCGATTGGTGGTGTGGACGAGGCCCGCCGCGCGGATGGCCTTCCGGATCCGCTCGCCGATGCGGGCACAGCCCGCAGCATCGGTGTTCGGCAGCAGCATGGCGAACTCCTCGCCGCCATAGCGCGCAGCCAGATCTCCGGGGCGCTGCATTTCGGCGGCGATGACCTGAGCCACGACCCGCAAGCAGGCATCACCTGCGGGATGGCCATACTCGTCGTTGTAGGACTTGAAACGATCGACGTCGATCATCAGCAGGGCAAGACTGGAGCGGTCGCGATAGGCGCGCGCCCATTCCTCCTGCAGCCGCTCGTCGAAGCGGCGGCGGTTGGCAAGCCCGGTGAGGCTGTCCTCGACCGCCAGCGCCTCGAGCCGGGTCTCCAGCTTCTTCTGCTCGGTGATATCGCGCGAGATCGCGACCACGCCATCGACGCAGCCGTTGTCCTTGCGTGTCACCCGCATGTTCGATTCGAGCCAGACCTCGGTATTCGTCCGGTGCACGTTGCGGTAGGTGATCCGGGCCTCCTCCTTCTCGCCGCGCTTCATCGCATCGACGATGGCCTGAACCTGCGGCAGATCGTCCGCATGAATACCGGCGAGCGCCGGCGATCCGAGCAGTTGATTGGCGCGCCAGCCGACGACGCGAACCGACGAGGGAGAGACATAGCGCAGCCGCTCGTCGAGCCCGATACGGGTCACCATGTCGCTGGAGCCTTCGGCGAGCAGGCGGAAATGGGCCTCCTTCTCGACCAGAGCAGCGGCCATGCGCTGCCGGCGTTGCAACTGCAGCACCAGCACCGCGCCGATCACCGCGATCAGCATGACCAGCGCGAGCACGTAGAGCATGCTGGAAACCGCTGCGGCGCGCCACGGTGCGAGCAGCTCATCCTTGTCGACGGTGGCAAGCAGCACGAGCGGATAGCGGCCGCTGCGCTTGAAGAAGCTGACGCGTTCGGCGCCGTCCAGCTGCGACTTGAAATGATAGGCGCCGCTCGGCCGTTGCAGGCTGGCGTCGCGGAACAGCGGCGCGTCAGCGACGCTGCGCCCGGCGAATTTTTCGTTGCTCGGGTTGCGCGCGATGATCATGCCGTCGCCGTACATCAGCGACACCGAGCTGTTGCGGCCGATCTCGAACTGCTCGTAGAAATGCGAAAGATATCCGGAGCTGATGGTCGCGAGCACCACGCCGCCGAAGCTGCCGTCCGGCTTGTTGAAGCGCCGCGACAGGGTGACGACCCATTCGCCGTCGAGCAGACTCTTCACGGGATGACCAACATAGGCCTCGCGCTTGGGTGCGAGCTGGTGATGGCGGAAGAACGCATCATCGCTGAGCGTCGAGGTGATCGTGCCGGGCGAGGTCAGCCAGTTGCCCTGATCGTCGATGATGGCGAGGCTGTGCACACGCTCCATCGCCTGCTTGCGCGCCTCCAGCAGGGTGCGCAGCTTGGCAATCGTGGCAGGATCGGTGCCGTCCATCTCCAGCCGGCTGACGACGCCGACGACGCCGGAATCAAGCAGGTCGAGGCTGTCCTCGGCATGCTGCGTCAGCGAGCGAGCCACGTTCGCCATCTCGGTCTCGGCGCCCTTGAGCACCGCGTCACGCGCGGCCCATTCGCGCCAGCCGCTGACGCCGAGGATGGTGGCGCAAGTGAGCACGACGAACGCCGCCGCGCGCAGCGGCAGACGGCTCCATCCGGCTCTTTGGGTCGCAGCGTTCATGCGGCAGGAATCTCCGATCGCCGGAAACTCCACCGCTTCTGTTATTGAACCCTGAAGCGCTTGCTGACATTCACTGGCATAAGCGGGTTTTCCCGTACTCCTACGGACCCGCGCGTCACCAGATCGCTAACAATGCGTTAGCAAGCCCATCGGAAACCGATGCCTCTGCCCCCGCTGAAGATCGGCCTTAGCTGAAGATCTGCTTAACCTTGTTCCAGAGCGATTGGCCGTCTGCGTCGGCATCGGCCTTCGACGGCGTCGGCTGCACGGCGCTCACGGGATCGGACGCCGGAAAGCTATCTTCCAACCCGGTGTCGAGCTTGGAATGGCGATCGGCGGCGAGCGCTTCGCGCAGATCGTCGGCGTACTTGTCATGCGGCGCAGGATTGAATGTCTGAGCCATGGATTGCTCCTCCATTGGCTGGTCAACGCGGCGTATTTGTGCTGGTTCCCCTGTTCCGCTCCGGCCTCCAGCGGTGTATCAGGAACCCCAAATCTGCATCAGGATTCCTCGTGCCCCAGTCTGCAAAAAAAGCCCTTCATCGACGTGCTCGCCGGCCAGCGCCAGACCATCCCGCCAATGTGGATGATGCGCCAGGCCGGCCGTTACCTGCCGGAATATCGCGAGGTGCGGGCCAAGGCCGGCGGCTTCCTCGATCTCTGCTTCAACCCGGAACTTGCCGCCGAGGTCACGCTACAACCGATCCGGAGGTTCGGCTTCGACGCCGCGATCATCTTCTCCGACATTCTGGTGATCCCCTACGCGCTCGGCCGGTCCGTGCGCTTCGAGGTCGGCGAGGGGCCGCGGCTCGAGCCGCTGGATGATCCCGCCAAGGTCGCGACGCTCGCGCCGCACGCGGACTTCGGCAAACTTAAGCCTGTGTTCGAGGCACTGCGCATCGTGCGCGGCGCGCTCGATCCCAAGGTCGCGCTCATCGGCTTCTGCGGCGCGCCGTGGACGGTCGCGACCTACATGGTCGCCGGCCACGGCACGCCCGACCAGGCGCCGGCGCGGATGATGGCTTACCGCCATCCGGAAGCGTTTTCGAAGATCATCGACGTGCTGGTCGACAATTCGATCGAGTACCTGCTGGCGCAACACGCCGCCGGTGCCGACGCCTTGCAGATCTTCGACACCTGGGCCGGTGTGCTGCCGCCGGCCGAGTTCGCGCGCTGGTCGGTGGAGCCGACGCGGCGCATCGTCGAAGGCGTCCGCGCCAAGGTGCCGGATGCGAAGATCATCGGCTTTCCCCGCGGCGCTGGCGCGCAACTGCCTGGTTACGTCGAGGCGACCGGCGTCAATGCGGTCAGCATCGACTGGACCGCTGAGCCGGCCTTCATCCGCGAGCGCGTGCAGACCCGCGTCGCCGTGCAGGGCAATCTCGATCCGCTGGTGCTGATCACCGGGGGCCCTGCACTGGACCGCGCAGTCGACAACGTGCTGGCGAATTTTGCGCAAGGGCCGCTGATCTTCAATCTCGGCCACGGCATCCAGCCGGAAACGCCGATCGCCCATGTCGAACGGATGCTGAAGCGCGTACGCGGCTAAAGGCCCGATCTCTCCGCATCGCTATGGCCGGGCGTAGCCGTCCGAAGGACGCCGTCGCTTCCGCTCGCCTATGTCCCGGCCACGACGACCTCTTGTGGTCGTGCCACTTACAAAAAGCGCGAAAACAACCCCATGCAAAGGACAAATCATTGAAGAATTTCGTCCGGCATGGCCCCGAGGCCTGCCGCCAAGACGTTTGACACGTCGGGCAAAACAGGCGCACGATGGCATCATCGCGCCGACTATGATTTCGCAAGCGGGCCAGAGCGTTGCACGTGGGTGGTGAAACGCCCAGGATGCCGCTTCACGTCTGGACTTTGGTCGCGAGCAATTCGCCGAGGTGCTTGTCGAGTTGAGCGATCGCATTCGGATCAGCACCGAAGAGTGCAAGATGACCATCGGCCGTCTGGATTGGCCTGAACTCGGCGTCGGGAAGCAGTCGCCACTCGGCCTGACAATCGGACGGCGGGAAGAACATGTCCGAGGACATCGGCATGACGAAGGTTTTGGCCTTGACCCTGCCCAAGGCGGCCCGCAAGTCACCGCCGGTATGTCGGCTCACGTCGCCACGCTGCCATTTCCACGCCATGCACAGCAAATCGTTGGGATCCATCACGCTGAAATAAGCGCTCATGAAGTTTACGATGAAATCGTCCATCGACGAAAAGCCCAGCGCCTTATGCCGCTCCTGCTGGAAAAACTCCGTGCTCCAACCCATCACGGCCCACATTTTTGCATGGCGCAACAAGCCCTCCCTCACATCCGCCGGTGACGTATAGAAGCCCCGATTGAAACCGGGGTCGGAGGTGATCGCATCGACCAACGTTTCCGTAAAAAGGGAATCGTGGATGGTATTCCTGGCGGTGCCGGCAATCGGCGCTGCCCGCTTCACCATATCGGGATAGCGTACCGCCCATTCGTAGGTTTGCTGTGCGCCCATGGAGCCGCCGACCACGAGCGCAAGACTCTTCAGATCGAATCGTTCCGTAAGAAGTTTATGCTGCGCCCGCACGTCATCACCGATGCGCACATGCGGGAAATTTGCCATGCCGGCTGGCGGCGGCGTGTTGTGCGGGGAGGTGGAAAGACCGCTGCCGATCTGATTGATGATCACGATGAAATACTTGTCGGGATCAAGCGCGCGGCCCTGGCCGATATAGACCTGCTCCATGATCTTGTTTGTGCCGGAATACCAGGTGGGAATGAGGATGGCATTGTCCTTCGCGGCATTGAGGCTGCCGAAGGTCGCGTAAGCGAGCTTGCAGGCACGAATCGTACCGCCTTCCTCCAGTTCGAGATTACCGACGTCGTACAGCTCGTAAGGCCCGTGCACCTCCTGAGAGTAATAGCTGTTCTCGATCATGATCGCCCTCCCTCATCTTGCCATTGGGCGGAAAGGCCGGCTATGCCTTCCCGCCCGTTTGCCCTGGCCACGTCTTTCTACGCCAGTTCGAAACCCTCGTAGCCCTTGGCTGCGATCTCGTCGCACTTCTTCCTGTAGCCGCCGACCCCTTCCGGGCCCAGGTAGGGCAAAAACGCGCGCGGCTTGCCGGCAATGTTGGCGCTCATGTACCAGGAGTTGGCAGTCGTCATCAGCGTCGCACTGACGATTTCATTGACATGGGCAACCCATTGATCCTGCGCCGATGGCGTCGCTTCGATGCTGGTCTTTCCGTTCTTGCGCATGCTCTCGATGCAGTCGGTGATCCACTCCACATGCTGCTCGATCGATACCGGCATGTTCGACAGCACCGAAGGGCTTTGCGGACCGGTGATGGTAAACAGGTTCGGAAAGCCGGCAATGGCGACGCCCAGATAAGTATGCGGGCCGTCCTGCCACTCCAGATCCAGGGTGCGCCCGCCGCGGCCCTTCAGGTTCAACGCCTTCAGCGGACCAGTCATGGCGTCGAACCCGGTGGCGAACACGATGATGTCGAGCGGATATTCCTTGCCGCCGGCGCGAATTCCGGTTTCGGTAATTTCCTCGATCCCGCCGTCGATTTTCGCATCGACCAGCAGCACATTATCCCTGTTGAAGGTTTCGTAGTAATTGGTGTCGAGCGGCTGCCGTTTGGTGCCGTAGGCGTGGCCCTTGGGTATCAGCTTTTCCGCGGTGCGCGGCTCTTTCACGGTGCTGCGGATCTTGCGCTTGATGTAGTCAGCGCAGACGTCATTGGCCTCCTGGGAGAAGAACATGTCCTGATAGTTGGCAAGCCAGAAAGCGAACCCGCCTGCATCCCACATGCGGTCAAACACGCTCTCACGTTCCTCGGGCGTTGCTTCCAGCACAGACTTCGGAATGAAGTAGTGCTCCTGGCCGAAGAACGATTCCCGAATCCTCTGAACAATACCCTCGTAGTCCGCCTTTCGTGCCTTGACCAATTCGGGATCCACCTTGCCGTTGCGCGCCGGCACGCAATAGTTGGCCGTGCGCTGGAACACGATCAGCTGCTTGGCTTGCTGCGCAATTTCGGGAATCGCCTGAACCGCCGTGGCCCCGGTGCCGACCACACCCACGCGCTTGCCGGTGAAGTCAACGCCGGCATGCGGGAAGCGGCTGGTGTGATACCACTTGCCCTTGAATTTCTCCAAGCCCTTGAAGAGCGGCATGTTGGTATCGGACAAAGTGCCCACGGCCGTGATAAGATAGCGCGCCGTAACCTCTTCTGCCTTGTCGGTGTGAACCGTCCAGAGATTGGTATTCTCGTCGAATTCAGCCCCGGTCACGCGTGTGTTGAACTGGATATTGCGCTTGAGGTCGTGACGCTTTGCGACGTGTTCGAGGTAACGAAGAATTTCGTGCTGCTCTGGATAGCGTTCGGACCATTCCCACTCTTGCAGGAGCTGCTTGTCCCAGGTGAAGCAGTAGATGTAGGCGTCAGAATCGCAGCGCGCCCCCGGGTAACGGTTCCAGTACCAGGTACCGCCGACAGTATCTCCCGTTTCGTACACCCGAACCTTCAATCCCAATTTGTCTCTCAGCGACTTCAGCATGTGCAAGCCGGAAAAGCCCGCGCCGATCACGACAGCGTCGAAGTGTTGATTTGCGCCAGCCATATGCTCCTCCAGTTCGGTTGTTTGAACCAACGAGACAAATTCTCTGCTGGAACTTTCGCAGCAGAGTCCTCTTCCAATTCGACAAACACGATGCCGCATTCAAACCTGTGAATGCCCGTGGACGGGGAATTGCATCAAGAGGGCGCCTGAAATTTTGCGCGATCAAGGCGATCCGCTGCATCGCAGGCGCGGTCTGCGCGATCAACGCGCAGGGGCCAAGGCAGCGTTCCGGGACACGAGCCTCGATCCGAAAGGAGGAAGCAGCGATGGGCATCTGTCGTGACTCATTCACGGCGCGCTTTGGGGAAGGCTCGCGATACCCATAAGAGCACAGACGCTGAGCATTGATCCAGCGAGTTTTGATACGGCGCGCCGCCGAAAGTGATCGGTGTGACAGCAACGCTGTCTCATGTTGCAGCATTTAAAGTGATTGATTTGGACAGACCTGTCCGAGCCGCCAAGAAGTGGCCGCTCATTAGCCCCACATCGTCATTGCGAGCCACCGGGTCCGCGCGTAGCGCGGCCCGATGACAGGCTCCGCGAAGCAATCCAGACTATCGCCGTGGAAACAATCTGGATTGCTTCGTCGCAAGAGCTCCTCGCAATGACGGAAAGCGCAGTTGCGAGGCAGATCCAAACTAGCGCGGCCGGCTGCGCTCGATGATCTCGGCGGCTCCCTTGCCCAGCAGATCCAGTCCCACCGCGCGGCCGAGCTCGCGCGGGCGGTTGGCGGGGCCTGTGCGCGAGGCTTCGATGATGGTGTTACCGGAGAGGTCGAGCACGGATGCGGTCAGCGACATCTGATCGCCTGCGATGGTCGAGAAACCGGCGACCGGTGAATTGCAGTGGCCGTTCAGCACCCACAGCACCTCGCGTTCGGCATCGGCAGAGGCGTGCGCAGCGGGATCGTCGATCGATGCGAGGATGCGCCGCGTCTGCCAATCCTGCGCCGCACATTCGACCGCGACGATGCCCTGCCCCGCCGCCGGCAGCATTTCCGCCGCCGTAAACTCATAGGCGATGCGGCTGGCGAGACCGACGCGGTCGAGGCCCGCGCGCGCCATGATCAGCGCGTCCGCAGGTCCCACCGCACTGCCATCCGGCAGGCGCTGCTTCTCGCCATTGTCGAGCTTTCGCACACGCGTGTCGGCCGCGCCGCGGAAGTGGATGATCTCGGCGTCCGGAAACACGCGTCGCGCATAGGCGGCACGGCGGACCGCGTTGGTGCCGATCTTGAAACCCTTGCCGTGCGACTGCCGAAGCGCCTCCAGCGTCACGCCGTCGCGCAGCACCAGGGCGTCGCCGGGCGGATCGCGCGACAGCGTGGCGCCGATGACGAGGCCTGGCGTATCCTCGTTGCCCGGCATGTCCTTCAGCGAATGCATCGCCGCCTGCAATTCGCCCGACAGCACGGCGGCACGGATCTGCGCCACGAAGGCACCGCCCTTGCCGCCGTGGGACAACAGCTTGCTGGTCTGGTCGAGATCGCCCGTGGTGTCGAACTTGACGATCTCGACATCGAGATCGGGCATGGCGGCGGTCAGGCGGCGCGCAATCTCTTCCGTCTGCGCCATCGCCATTGCGCTCTTGCGGGTGCCGATCTTCAGTCGAGTAGCCAAGTCTTCGTCCTTTCACCGCGCATTGTTTGTTGGAGCATGATCTCCGCGCAAACGCGTTCCGTTTGTCGCGAGGGAAAACCGGTTCCCACCTTGCGCCAACGCGGCCCTTCGGGTCCGGATCATGCTCTAACGCGCATCCTCCAATATCATGTCGGAGGCCTTTTCGGCGATCATGATGATCGGCGCGTTGGTGTTCCCGGACACGAGGTCCGGCATGATCGAACCGTCGACGACGCGGAGGCCTTCGAGCCCCCTCACCTTCAGCCGCTGATCGACCACCGCGAGCGCATCGTTGCCCATACGACAAGTCGAGGTCGGATGGTAGATGGTGCTGCCGCGCTCGCGGCAGAAATTCAGCAGTTCCGCATCCGTGGATACCTTTTTGCCGGGATCGACCTCGTCGACGACGAACGGCTTCATCGCCGGCGCGTTCAGGATCTTGCGCAGGATCTTCAGGGCTTCGACGTTGGTGGTGCGATCGTTCTCGGTCGACATGTAGTTGATGCGGATCTCCGGCGGCACCGTTGGGTCCGCGCTCCTGATGCGAAGGCTGCCGCGGCTTTCGGGCCGGAGCTGGCACACCGAGGCGGTGAAGCCGGAAAAATCATGCAACTTCTCGCCCATCTTGTCGGTCGAGAACGGCAGGAAGTGAACCTGGATATCGGGCGAAGCGAGGCGCGGATTGGTCTTGAAGAAGGCGCCGGCGGTGCCGGCCGCGATCGTCAGCCAGCCCTGGCGGAACAGGGCGTAGCGCGCGCCGGCGAGCGTCCGACGGAGCGGATTGTTGACGGTGTCGTTGAGCGTGATCTTCTGCGAGCAGCGCATCACGATGCGGACCTGCATGTGGTCCTGGAGATCGTGGCCGACGCCTTGCGCATCCAGCACCACATCGATGCCGTGCTTGCGCAGGAGATCGCCGGGTCCGACGCCGGAGAGCTGGAGCAGCTGCGGCGAGTTGTAGGCGCCGCTCGACAACACGATCTCCTTGCGTGCACGGGCGCGGCGCACGGTTGCGCCTTGCCTGTATTCGACGCCGACGGCACGGCGGCCCTCGAACAGGACGCGCTGGCCGAGCGCGGAGGTTTCGACCGCGAGATTGCCGCGTGTCTTCGCAGGGCCGAGATAGGCCACCGCCGTCGAGGCGCGGCGGCCGTTGCGCGTCGTGGTCTGGAACAGGCCGACGCCTTCCTGCGTGGCGCCGTTGAAGTCGGAATTGTAGGGCAGACCGGTCTCGACCGCGGCATTGATGAAAGCCTTCGACAGCGGATCGGTCATGACCAGGTTGGAGACCGGTAGCGGACCGCCGGTGCCGTGATATTGATCGGCGCCGCGCGACTGGTTCTCGGCCTTCTTGAAATAGGGCAGCACGTCATCATAGCCCCAGCCAGCATTGCCGAGCTGGCGCCAGCGATCATAGTCCTCGTGCTGGCCACGGACATAGAGCAGGCCGTTGATCGAGCTCGAGCCGCCCAGCGTCTTGCCGCGCGGCTGGAACACCTGGCGTCCCTTCAGCTCGGGCTCCTGCTCGGTCTGGTACATCCAGTTGACCGTCTTCTCCTTGAACAGTTTTCCGTAGCCGAGCGGAACGTGGATCCAGATGTTGGAATCCTTCGGGCCGGCCTCGAGCAGCAGCACCTTGTGCTTGCCGTTCGCCGACAGCCGGTTGGCGAGCACGCAGCCGGCCGAGCCGGCGCCGACGATGATGTAGTCGAACTCGGGATCGGACGGCACGAGGGAGGAATTTGCGTTCATGCGCTGCAGTTCTTTTTGTTGGTGTGGGCGTTTCCAGTTTCGTGGATTAGCACAATCATGCGCGCAGACGCAGCGCTTCGACCAGCGACTTGAACGCACGGGCATATTCCGCCCCTGCCCTTGCGATATCGGCGCGTCCGGCGCAGGCGACCGCCGCTTCCGTGACAGCGCCGAGCAGGAGCCGCGCCAGCGGCTCGACCGGCTGCCGGGCGATCAGGCCGGCCTCCATGGCGGCTGCGATCGCGCGTGGCATCTTGCCGCCGAAATGCCTGGCGTCGATCTCGCGCCAGCGCTCCCAGCCGAGCACGGCCGGGCCGTCACGCAGGATGATCTGGCCGGTCGGCCCCTTGGCCGCCGCCGCAAAGTAATGCTGGGTGCCGGCGACCATCGCGGCGAGCACGTCCTTTTCGGCGCGTGCCGCGCTGTCGATCTCGGTCACGAGATCGCGCGAGACGAGTTCGAACACGGCTTCGAACACCGCTTCCTTGGTCTTGAAGTGATGATAGACGGCGCCCTTGGCTATGCGGGCTGCTTCCGCGATCTCGTCCATGGTGGTGGCGGAAAATCCTTGCGTGCCGAACAGGCGGCGCGCCGCCGTCAGGATCGCCTCCAATGTCGCTGCCCGCCGCTCCGCCTGTTTTGCCATGAGCCTCGTTTAATCGAATCCGGCTCATGCTGCCAGTTGACTTTTCGACTATCAGTCGGCATTTACCGACTATCAGTCGGTTTTAATCGAGAGGTGAACCATGCCGAGCCGTGACATCGTCGAAGCCTTTGCGCAGCGGCTGGAAGCCGGAGATTTCATCGGAGCGATCGAGCAGTTCTGCACGCCCGATGCCGCGACCTACGAGAACAACGCCGCGCCGACTGTCGGCCGCGACAAGCTCGTCGCCAAGGAGCGCGGCGTGCTGGCTGCCTCCAGGGAAGTCAAGGCCGTTCGCATCGGGCCAAGCCTGATCGAGGGCGACAATGTCGCCACACGCTGGACATTCAGCTTCACCAACGCCGAGGGCGTCACGCGGACGCTGGATGAGATTGCGTGGCAGACCTGGCGCGGCGACAAGCTGATTGAGGAGCGGTTCTATTACGACCCGAAGCAGTTGGGGCGCTGATACGCTCTGAAGCTGCTCGACCCGAAGGGCGACCTGGAGGGCCGAGGGCTTATGCGCTCAAATGTTGGGAGGTCTGCTTTTGGCGGTGAAGCAGACCTTCGCAGACAACCCCAACATTTCCCATTTCGACCCAATCCGGACATTTCATGGTGACGGCTCCTCCGAATGATCGGACTGGCTGAATAGCCCTACGTGTGGTTTGATCAACAAGAATGAGCTGGATGCCGGGTGAAATAAATGAGGCGACGGGAGTTCATTCTGTTGATGGGCAGCGTTGCCGTTGACGCCTCGTCAGCGGCCCACGGCCAACAATCGGCGAAGCCACCGATCGTCGGTCTCCTCGTGGCAGGTACAACAGCTTCTCATGGAACATGGGTAGCGGCATTTACGCAGCGACTGTCCGAGCTTGGTTGGACTGACGGGCGCAATATCAAGATCGAATATCGCTGGGCGGCAGGAGATCGTCCTCAAACCACGAAATTCGCTGCTGAGCTCGTTCAGCAAAAGGTGGATGTAATCGTTACGTCGGCATATGGCGTGGTGGCCGCAGAGCAGGCAACGTCAACTATTCCAATTGTATCGGCCGCCTACGGCGATTTAGTCGCCGTCGGGATTGTCAAGAGTTTGGGACGGCCTGGTGGAAATGTGACAGGACTTTCCATTCAGCCGGTTGAACTAAGCAGCAAACGTCTTGAATTGTTGAGAGAGATCATTCCGAATGTTCGCCGTCTCGCTGCACTGGTAAACACTCATATCGTAGGCGCGCAAGAAGTGGCTGCCATCCGGACAGCATCTGCCAAATTGAATATAGATGCCAATGTAATCGAAATCCAAACCGCCAAGGATATTGAAGCGGCGCTGGCAACGCTCGCGGGGCAGACTGATGCTCTTTATGTGTTCAGTGAGCCGCTGACAAATTCCAATAGGGACAAAATCGTCAAAGCAGCCACAGAGGCAAAGATCCCAACCATCTTCGGTTTTAGAGAGTTCGTGGACGCAGGTGGCCTAATTTCGTACGGTCCGAACTTCATCGACCTTTTCGTACGTGCTGCGGAATTTACCGACAAGATCCTGAAAGGAGCAACGCCGGCTGATTTACCCGTGCAGCAGCCGGTAAAATTTGACCTCATCATCAATCTCAAGGCAGCCAAGGCCCTCGGGTTGAGTATCTCCGACACCGTTCTGACCCGCGCTGAGGAAGTGATCGAGTGAGACCGAGACTTCCGGATTTGGGCTCTTAGCCGACCCCGTAGGCCGAACTAAACCTGTCCGCTTCCGAGCGCAGAGCAGGCGAAGCATGCCCTTCATAGGCTTGTCGTATGAAAGGACGGCCCAGGCCCTGCCTCAGATCGCGTCCGCTCGCAACAGCGTGTCCACGGTGATGGTGCCACGGGCGCGGGAGACGCAGGCGCAGATCTTTTCGTTGCTTCGCTTCTGGTGGTCGCTGAAGAAGACGTCGCGATGGTCGATCTCGCCTTCGACGTCGACCACGTCGATAGCGCACAGGCCGCACTCACCCCGCTTGCAGTCATACATCACGTCATGGCCGCTGGCATTGAGCACGTCCAGCATCGAGCGCTCGCGCGGGATTTCGAGCTCGATATTGGAGTCCTTCAGGCGCACACGGAACGTCTCGGTCGGAAGCGAACCGCTGGAGCCGAACGTCTCGTAGCGGAGGTCGGGCAGCGGATGACCCGCGCCGATCCAGGCGTGGCGCGCGGCATCCAGCATCGGCATCGGGCCACAGAACAGCGCCAGTGCATCTTGCGGCAACGAGGCGAACAGCGCGTCGAGATCGAGCCGCTTGCCTTCGTCGCTCGCATGGACGACCAAGCGGTCGCCGAGCAGGTTGGCGAGATCATCGAGATAGGCGGCCTCGCTGCGCGAACGCACGGCGTAATGCAGCGTGACATCGGCCCCGCGCCGCGCCAACGCCTGCGCCGCGCCGACGATCGGGGTGATGCCGATGCCACCGGCAACCAGGCAATAATGTTGGCGCGCCCAATCCACCGCGAGCAGCGAGGCGGGCTGCGTGATGTCGAGGCGCGCGCCCGCTGCCAACTGCCACATGTAGCGTGAGCCGCCGCGGGAATCCTCGGCGCGGCGCACCGCAATCTTGAAGCCACCTGATGAAGCCTCCCCGACCAGCGAATAGGACCGGGTCTCCGGCAAGCCGCCGATGGTCACGCTCACATTGATGTGGCTGCCAACCGGATAGGCTGTCACATCGAACTGATCGGGCAGGATCAGGAATTCGCGGATGCCGGGCGCGAGGTCGCGCGTCGACACGAGCGTCGCCGGAATCCAGGTTTCGATGAAGCGCATGGCACTTCCCTCAATCGGTTGCGGTCTTGATCAGCGCGAGCGCCGGCAAGAGGTCGAGATGGGTCCGGTTGCGCAGCGCGAGCCGCAGGTTTCGCACCGCAAGCCGCGCATGCTCGCGCATGACCGCTTCAGCCCGCGCGCCTTCGCGGTTCTCGATGGCGTCGACCACAACGCGATGGTGCTCCTGCGCGATGATCAGGATCTGCTGCGCCTCGGGCAGTGCCGATTGCGCCATCACGAAGCCGCTTGGCGAGGCAAACGGCAGCGCCGCGGCGCGGTCGATCTGCCGAGCCAGCGGCGGGCTGCGCGACAACTCGGTGAGCAGGGCATGAAAGCGCGCATTCAGCGTGACATAGGACGAAAAGGCTTCGATCGAGATCGGCACCTGGCGCAGCAGCTCGTCGATCGCAGCCAAGCACTCCTTCAGCGGTTCGAGCTCGCGCGCGGAGACACCGCGCTCGGCGGCGAAGCGCGCGGCGAGGCCTTCCAGCGTGCCGCGCAGCTCGATGGAATCAGAGATGTCGCGCTCGGAAAACGCCTTCACCATGAAGCCGCCGGAGGGGATCGCCTCCAACAGGCCTTCCTCCTCCAGGCGCACCAGCGCCATGCGCACCGGCGTGCGGGAAGCGCCGGTCGTCTCCACCGCCTGCAGCTCGGAGATGCGCTCGCCCGGGCGCAACGAGCCGGATAGAATCTGATCGCGCAGCGCAAGCTGCGCCTTCACGGTCTGCGAGACAGAGCGGTCGACCTCACCGGCCATGCTCCTACTCCGCGGCCTGGAGATGCTGCGGCGCGTTTTCCTTCGCAACCATCCTGTCGATCAGCTTGCGCGACCACATCGCGCCGGCATCGATGTTGAGGTTGTAGAAGATGCGATCGGGGTTCTCGTCCATCGCGCGCTGCTGCGCCTCGAGGATCAGCTCGTCCTCGCGGAAGATGCCGGAGACGCCCTCACGGATCTCGGTGGTGATGCGCTGCTCACCGAGGCGATAGTTGCGCACGAACGCCCAGAAATAGTGGCAGGTCTTCTCGGTCTCCGGCGTGATGGTGTTGAGCACGAAGCCGTTGACGCCCTGTGAGCAGTCGCCTTCCGGCGCGCCGGTGCCGGCCGGTGCCACACCGACGTCGATCGCGATGGTGCAAGGGGCCTCGAAACGGATGATCTGCCAGCGATCGACGAGGCCCGGCTTGCCGAGCTGCTTGGCCCAGAACGGCGGGGCCTCGATGCCGCGCATCCAGCGCGTCACCGTCACCGTCTTCTCGCCATGGGTGACGTCGAACGGCGCTTCGGCCACCGCGTCGTTGCCGATCGAGGAGCCGTGCACGAAGGTCTCGTGGGTGAGATCCATGAGGTTGTCCAGCACGAGGCGGTAGTCGCAATTGACGTGGATGGTCTTGCCGTCACCGGCCCAGGCCGGATCGTGATTCCAGTGCATGTCGGGAACGAGCGCGGGATCGGCGAGCGCGGGATCGCCCATCCAGAGCCAGACATAGCGGTGACGCTCGACCACGGGATAGGCGCGCACGCAGGCCGACGGATTGATCGTCTCCTGCGAGGGCATGAAGGTGCAGCGCCCCTGCGCATTGTACTTCAGGCCGTGATAGCCGCAGACGACGGTGTCGCCTTCGAGCCGGCCCTTGGACAGCGGCACCAGGCGATGCCAGCAGGCATCCTCCAGCGCGGCCACCGAGCCATCGGCCTTGCGGTACATGACGATGTGCTTGCCGCAGATCGTCCGCGGCAACAGCGCCGGCTTGACCTCGGCGTCCCAGGCCGCGGCGTACCAGGCGTTCATGGGGAAGGGTTTTGGCACTGGTCTCGCTCCCAAGGCTTAATGAATACGCTATGTATACAATAGCGGAGGGACAGAGCGATTCAAGCCCAATTACGGCGTATCTAATTACCTCTGTGCGGTATGATGTATACAGATATGACCGCGAGTCAATCCCCGCGGAGTACTGGATCACCCGCTTTCGCGGGTGATGACACCGGAGGATACGGCGAACACCCTCGCCGCAGGGGCAGCGCTTGGACCCGGATCCTACGCCCCGAACACCCTCGCCAGCCCGGCCTGCGCTTCTTCCTGGATCCGCTTCAGGTGCTCGGTGCTACGAAAGCTCTCGGCGTAGATCTTGTAGACGTCTTCGGTGCCCGACGGCCTTGCGGCGAACCAGCCGAAATCGGTTTCGACCTTGATGCCGCCGAACGGCTGGCCGTTGCCGGGGGCCTTGCTCAGTGTAGCGCGGACGGGATCGCCGGCGAGATCCTTCAGGCCGAGCTGCTCGGGCGTGACGGATTTCAGGATGTTTTTCTGCGGCGTCGTGGCGGCGACGTCGATGCGCGCGTAGTGCGGCACGCCGAGCTCGGCGGTGAGGTCGCCAAAGAGCTGGCTGGGATCACGGCCGGTCTTCGCCATGATCTCGGCGGCGAGCAGACCGAGGATGATGCCGTCCTTGTCGGTGGTCCACACCGTGCCGTTGCGGCGCAGGAACGAGGCCCCTGCACTCTCCTCGCCGCCGAAGCCGAAGCCGCCGCTGACGAGACCGTCGACGAACCATTTGAAGCCGACCGGCGTCTCGACCAGCTTGCGGCCGAGCTTCTTGGCGACACGGTCGATGATAGAGCTCGACACCACGGTCTTGCCGATCGCGGCGTCCTTGCCCCAGTTCGGGCGGTGCGCGAACAGATAGGAGATCGCCGTCGCGAGATAGTGGTTCGGATTCATCAGGCCGCCGGTGCACGTCACGATACCGTGGCGATCGGCATCGGTGTCGTTGGCAAAGGCGACGTCGAAGCGGTCGCGCATCCCGATCAGGCTCGCCATCGCGTAAGGCGAGGAGCAGTCCATGCGGATCTTGCCGTCCCAGTCGACCGTCATGAAGCGGAAGGTCGGATCGACCGCCTCGTTCACCACCGTGGCCTTCAGGCCGTAGCGCTCGATGATCGGATGCCAGTAGCGTACCGCGGCGCCGCCGAGCGGATCGATGCCGATATTGATGCCGGCGGATTTGACGAGTTCGAGATCGACGACATTGCCGAGATCGGCGACGTAGGGCGTAATATAATCGTAGGCGTGGACAGTCGCAGATTTGCGCGCCTTGGCGTAGTCGATGCGCTTCACGCCCTTGAGCCCATCGGCGAGATAGGCGTTGGCGCGCTTCTCGACGACGCCCGTCACATCGGTATCGGCCGGCCCGCCATGCGGCGGATTGTATTTGTAGCCGCCATCCTCCGGCGGATTGTGTGACGGCGTGACGACGACGCCGTCAGCAAGGCTGGAGGTGCGGCCCTTGTTGTAGGTCAGGATTGCGTGCGAGATCACCGGCGTCGGCGTGTAGCCGCCATCCTTGTCGATCATGATGTCGACGCCGTTGGCCGCGAACACCTCGATCGCACTGACCAGTGCCGGCTCGGCCAGCGCGTGAGTGTCGATGCCGATGAAGAGCGGGCCGGTCAGGCCCTTTTCTCTTCTGTAGTCGCAAATTGCCTGCGTGGTCGCGAGGATATGGCCTTCGTTGAAGGTGTTCTTGAACGAGCTGCCGCGATGGCCGGAGGTGCCGAACGCCACCCGCTGCGCGGGATCCGCGGTATCGGGCTTGCCAGCGAAATAGGCTGTCACCAGCCGCGGAACGTTGGTGAGCGCGTCCGGCGAGACCTGCTTGCCCGCCGTGGGATGAACATCAGCCACTGAAAATATCCTCGTCCTGTCGTGCAAAGATTGCGGACGATACCATAGCATCGGCCAGGCGCCCGCCAAACCACAACACGCCTGGCGGGGAAGGCGTTCCTTGGGTGGTGGCAACGGAAGAATGCCCATCGTTTCACTCAGCCGTCATTCCGGGCTCGTGCCAAGTGGCGCGCGGAGCGCGAGGCCGGAATCCATCGTGGCCGCGGAGTTCTACACCGACGATCTGCACGCTCTTCGGCCTCAGGACGACGCGACTTCGATCCGGTACGATAACTGCTCTTCCGCGCCCGGCGCGATGTGCATCAGGCCCGGCTTGTCGCTGAACTCGCCGTCGAAGCCGACGGGACTCGCATAGCCACGCCAGGGCTCGATGCAAAGGAACGGCGCGCTCGACGGCTTCGACCAGACGCCGAGCTCGCGAAAGCCACGCCAGGACATTTTCAGCCAAGGCCCGGTGGACGCCCCCTGCCCGGCCGCATAGCGGACCGAGTTGCTCTCGATCCGATCGAAGATGATGGCGTCATCGGCGAACAGGGATTCGGACAAGGCAAGCACCGTCCCGCTGACGGGACTTCTCTCCGTTGCCGCGCGCAACAACCCGCCGTCGAGACGACGGACGGCAGATGCCTCCGCGTTCGCGAAGGTCAGCGCGTAGCTCTCCTTCGCCACTCCGGGCTGAAGCGCCCAGTTGAAGGCGGGATGGCCGCCGAGCGAGGCCGGTAACGTCTCCTCGCCGGTGTTCGCGATTGTGAGCGAGACATCGAGACCAGCCTCATCGATTGCGTAGGTTGCCGTCAGGCGGAACGCGAAGGGATAGAGCGCACGCGTCGCCTCGCTGTCTTCGAGCACCAGCGTGCACCGGCTATCCCCACGCTCGCCCCACGCAAAGCGGCTGTCGCGCGCAAAGCCGTGCTGGGTCATCCGGTAGGTCTTGCCCCGATGCTGCAGTTCGTCGTTGGCGAGGCGTCCGACAATCGGAAACAGCAGCGGCGCATGGCGCGGCCAGGCGGGTCCCGCCTGCCAGATGAATTCGACACCGCTGCCGTCCATCAGCGAGCACAGCTCGGCGCCTTGCGCCTTGATGGTCGCGGTGAGCCCGCCGCTCCGGATCGTATGCGTGTCATCGGTCATGGCAATCTCCATCGCGGCGGCGAGGCCGATATGTCCGGCACCACCGCATCATGCGACGGACCATATCGCATTGGAGAATCGTTCGCCCGCCCGGGATGGGCGCGCGAAGCTCAGCTGCGCATTGCTACGCTAGGCCTCGGGTGACCGTCCGACGCTCTCGTAGGTGAAGCCGGCCGCACGCATGTCTTCGGGGCGGTAGATGTTGCGAAGATCGACGACGATCGGCTGCGACATGACGCTCTTGAGCCGGTCGAGATCGAGTGCGCGGAACTGCACCCATTCGGTGACGACGACGAGCGCATCGGCGCCTTGCGCGCAGGAATAGGCATCCTCGCAATAGGTGATGCTGGGCAGCTC